>JBGPIH010000069.1:0-15097 GCA_041484785.1 Candidatus Limnocylindria bacterium | reverse complement strand
GCTCCTCCGCCAGCGCGAGCGCGGGCTGGCCCGGCGCCTGGCGATCTTCGCGCTCGAGGACCCCGAGCCCCTGCTGTACCACAACGAGCCGATCTGGCGTGACGGCCGGCTGGTGGGCCGGATCAGCTCGGCGATGTACGGGCACACCCTCGGCCGCTCGATCGGCCTCGGCTACGTTCGCAACGATGCTGGGCCCGCCACCGCCGAGTGGATCGCCGCCGGGAGCTACGAACTGGAGGTCGCGACGGAGCGCTTCCCTGCCGCCGCGTCGCTCCGACCACCCTACGACCCGCGCAACGAGCGTATCCGGAGCTGATGGAGCCGACGCTCGGATTCGAACCGCGGACCCGCCGCGATCGCGGTCCGCCAATGAGCGCGACGATCAGGGTTCGATGGCGATCGAGTCGATGACCGCCTGGAGCTCGGTGGCGTCTGCCGGTGACGTCGCATGGAAGGAGGTGGCGTCGATGACGATCGGCCCGCTGTCCACGTCCACGACCCACAGCCGGTGGATCTCACCGGGCCCCAGGCTGACCCTGGCGTCGCCATTCGCCGTGTCCCAGAGGACGAGCTGGCCTGCGTCACACTCGGTGAGGTCGAGGCGGCTCGGGATCAACACCTCGACGTACCAGGCGGCATAGCCCTGGATCCTGGTGGGCTGCGGCTTGCGGGCGATGGGCGCGATCGGCGAGTTCCAGTACGGCAGCATGCCAGGGTCCTGCCCCCACCAGTCGGACAGGGCTTCCGCCTGACCCTGCGCCGTGCGCATCAGCGGCGGGTCTGCGAACTCGTGGCTCGACCATCGACACGGAACGGTGTTGACGTCCTGGAGGTGCCACGCGCCGATCGACAGGCCGGCCGGGGCCACGCCGCCGAACTTGACGTACATGGCGTCGCTGGCCTTCTTCCACCCCTCGGGCAATGAGATCGTCAGCCGGACCGGTGTCGGGCCGGCAGGGATGAGCCGGGTGACGCCCGCCTCGGCCGGGACGGCGAGGAAGGTCGGATATGGCGTGACGGTCGGGTTGCGACTGGGCGCCCCCTGGCTAGGCGAGGTGATCGCAACCACCGGCAGCACCGAGGACGTGACGGCCTCGGCCCCCGACGGCTCCGGGATGGGGCCGGCAGTCGGCTCGCTTGCCGATGGAGCCGCTTGCTTGACGAGCAGCGCAAACGCCAGGACGGCAAGCCCGGCCAGGGCGATCGCTGCCGGGGTCCTCCGGCTCGGCTGAGTCACGGCCCTGAATGCCGCGCCTTCCGCCGCGCCTTCCTCGACGCGGTCAGGGAGCCCTGGATCCACCTGGTTCGTCTGCCTCCTGAGGAGCCCTTGCCGCGCTCAGCGCTTTCAGGCGTCGGGGCGGACCGGCACTGAACCTTACGCCCCGAAGCGGCCACCGGAGTCGAAGCTCCTCACCAAACGGGCGCTCCGGCACTGGCACGGCGCGACCGTTTGGGTGCAAATGAGCGCGCGAGAGTGTCCAGCGTGAGACGGCCGGGCACGAGGGCTCAAGGAGGAACGGCATGGTCACGACCAGGCGTCAGATCGATGACTTCTGGGCGCTCAAGCGCCTGGCGATCGTCGGTGTATCGCGCGACCCGAAGCACTTCTCCAACCAGATCTGGCAGGAGCTTCGCCAGCGCCGCTACGACGTGGTGCCCGTCAACCCGAAGGCGGCCGAGCTCGACGGTAAGCGCTGCTACGCCAGCGTCCGGGACATCCAACCGCCCGTGGACGGCGTCGTCATCATGACCCCGCCGGACGTGACCGAGGCGGTTGTCAGCGACTGCGCATCGGCAGGGGTCCGTCACGTCTGGATGCACCGCGGTCTGGGAGGCGGTCCGGGCTCGGTCAGTCCGGCGGCAGTGCAGTACTGCGAGGCGAACGGCATCGACGTCGTCGCCGGCTTCTGTCCGTACATGTTCCTGCCGGGAACGCCCTTCTTCCACGGCATGCACGCCTTCGCGAAGAAGGTCACCGGCAGCTACCCGCGCTGAGCGGATCGACCAGATGAAGACCGCTGCCATCGTCTATCGGAGTCGCACGGGCACGACCCGCCGCTTCGCCGAAGAGATCTCAGCCTACCTCCGCACGCAGGGTGTGGAGCCACAGGTGTCCTCGATCGGCGAATGCGACATGAGCCAGCTCGCGAAGGTGGATTACATCTTGCTGGGTTGCTGGACGAACGGCTTGATGGTCGTCCTCCAGCACCCCGACGAGCCGTGGCTGGCATTCGCCCGGGACCTGCCGCCCCTCGCGCGTGCACGCGTCGGCTTCTTTACGACCTACAAGCTCCTCACCGGCAGCATGTTCGGGAAGATGCGCCAGGCACTCGCCGGCAAGGCCCCGGCCGTCAGCCTCGAGCTGAAATCGCGCGATGGCCGCCTCTCGGCGCGCGACAAGCAGGCACTGGACAGGTTCGTCGCCTGAAGGTTGGTCGTCGGCCCGGCCAGGGACGGTGTCGGCGGCACCGGCGGCCGCGGCGCCGTTCAGCCAGCCCGGCGGATCGTCTCGTACCGGAGGAGGACCACGCCGGAGCCGAAGGTCCTTGTTTCGAGCGGCTTCAGCTTCATGCGGCAGGGCTGTCACATTCGCTACCTCGGTTCCGTACACCTTCTGACAACCGCGATCCCACCGAGGTCTGACCCGTGAAGCGACAGGAATGGCTCGCCCAGGAGTTCGAGCGTCAGCGGCCGCAGCTGCGCGGGGTCGCCTACCGGATGCTCGGCTCGGTCAGCGAGGCCGAGGACGCGGTGCAGGAGGCATGGGTCCGGCTCGATCGCCACGACCCGGGAGGCAGCGATGACCTGCGCGGCTGGCTCACTGTCGTCGTCGGGCGGATCTGCCTGGACGCTCACGCCGGCCCAGCGCCTGGCGTTCGTGCTGCACGATGTCTTCGCGGTCTCGTTCGACGAGATCGCCCAGGTCGTCGGGCGGACGCCTGCGGCGGCCCGGCAGCTGGCGAGTCGGACGCGGCGCAGGGTCCGCGACGGCGCGCCGGATCCGGACGCCGATTTCGCCGTCCAGCGTCGCGTCGTCAATGCGTTCCTGGCGGCGTCGCGCGCCGGGGACTTCGAGGCGCTCGTCCGGGTTCTCGACCCCGACGTGGTCTTCCGAACGGACGGCGGAGGCAGCGGTCCGCTGGCCCGTCCGCCGGTCGTGGGCGCCGCCGCGGTCGCGCGCCAGATCCTGGCGAGGGGCACGCCCTTCGCGCCGCATGCCCGGCCGGCCATCGTGAACGGCACGGCGGGTGCGATCGTCCGGGCCCCCGGCTTCGCGCCCATCGTCGCCGGGTTCACCGTCGTCAACGGCCGGATCGCCACGATCGAGCTCATCGCAGACCCCGCCAAGCTCGGAGGCCTCGACGCATGAACAGCGCCATGAACGACACACCCGCCGGCTTCGTCGCCGGACGTCCCCATCACAGCCTGCCCATCCGCTGGCTGGCCCGGGCGGTCGAGCCGGTCGCCTCGCCCCTTGCCGGCAACCGCTGGTTCCCGCTCTGGGCGATCCTTCACCACACGGGCCGGACGTCCGGAACGGCCTACTCGATCCCGGTCGTGGCGCTGCGAACGCCCGAGGGCTTCATGATCCCGCTCCCCTTCGGGAGCGCGACCCAGTGGGCCAGAAACCTGTTCGCCGCCGGCGGCGGGGCGCTGCGATTCGCGGGCAGGGACTACCGGATCGCTGAGCCCGTGATCGTCGATCACGACGCCGCGGCGGCCCATCTGCCGCTGCCCCTGCGGTTTCTCACGGCTCGGCTGGGGCTCCGCCAGTACGTGCTCGTCCGCAAGGTCTCGGGCTAGCAGGCCGCGCCGCGCTCTAGCTCGATGCCTCCTCCTGGTGATGACCGGTGGCGACCGCGGCCAATGCAGCTCTGTCGAGCTGATCGGCCGACACGACCGCGATCCGGCAGCGCGTGACCGCGCGCAGTGTCGAGGTGCGCTTGCCGCCCTCGAGGATGGCGCGTTCTCCGAGGATGGCTCCCGGCCCGATTTCGGCGATCTCTCGCCCGTCGACGCTCACCGACAGCACGCCATCAAGGAGCAGGAAGAGCTCATCTCCTGGGGCGCCCTGCTCGACCAGCGTCTCTTCAGGCTTCAGGATCCGGATCTCGGGTGACTTCCCGGCCCGCATGATCGTCTCGGAGAGGTGGCGCTCGAGCGCCGTCTCGACCGTCGTGACCAGCGCCGGCGAGTCGCGATCGCCCCAGGGTGTGTGCTCGCCAAACGAATCATTGAACCAGGCCTTGAAGTCGATCGTCCCGGATTTCGCCGCGAGCCGGCCCGAGTCGTCGTAGATCCAGTGACGAGGAAACGGGCTCGCCCCGACGAGTTCGTAGGCCGAGGTGCCGTCTGAGTTGATGGTGAGCGCCAGCGTCGTCCAGGCGACCGCGGCCCACACCTGGAAGAACGGCTTCCTCGGAACGGGGCGCGGCGTCGGCACGCCCATCCGACCGCCCACGGTCTGAACGAAGCGGACCGACGTCGGCCCGACGACCGACTCGGGCCGCAGGTCGGGGAAGTGGACGGCGGGGAACCTGACGGCCGCGGGGCCGACGCGGACGGTCGTGGAGCCGATGTGCCCCTGGCCAAGATGACCGAACCCGACGATGCGGCCGTCCTCGACCTCGATGAACGCCCGAAGCTCGTTCGCCTCGCGGAAGCGGTCATCCCGGCGCCAGGCATCCAGGTCGTCGAGGACGTCGGGGGGCGGCTGGTCGTAATGGGTGAGGCCGGCCTGGAACGGTACCTTGGCGAGCCCCTCGATCGCCTCAGACGGAATCCACGATACCGACGTCACCGAAGACTCGATCCGCATCTCGCTCCCTTCCCGCCCTCAGGGGCGTCATCAATCTCGCAAACCCATCCCAGACCCCGCAGCATAGCCATCGACCTGCAGGCAAGGAAGGACCGCCTGGCAGCGATGCGCAGCGCGCATCGATCCGGCCGGGGCCCGGGACGCCACGTATCCTACGGACGCTGGAGGGAGCCAACGGGAACCTGGGGAGACGCCGTGGTCCGTTCGACACGTCCGCGCCGCGTGGCACTGATCGCCGGAATCCTGATCGGCACGGCCCTCGGAGCCGCCGCCGCGCCGACCGCCGCGACGACCGTGACGCCCTTCTCCAGGCCGCTCATCATTCCCAGGGTCCTGACCGGCCCCAACATCACCCTCACGGCCAAACTGGCGGACGTCCAGATCCTGCCTGGGGCGCCGACCAGGATGTGGACCTACAACGGGACGTTTCCCGGACCCACGATCCGCCGGCCAACGGGGCAGACCACGACCGTGACCCTGGTCAACAACCTTCCCGCCGCGGCCGGCGAGCTGACGCTCCACAACCACGGCAACCATTCGACCTCGGAGAACGACGGCCAGCCGGACGAATTCCTCGCGGCGCCGGGCGGCGGCACCGTGCAGTACACCTACACGGGCACCGAGGCCGGCGGGAACGAGCGGGGCGCCATGCAGTGGTACCACGACCACCGCATGGACGTGACCGGGCGGAACGTCTGGATGGGCCTCGCCGGGATGTACATCATCGACGACCCGGCCGACCCCCAGACGCTGCCGAAGGGCGCGTTCGACGTTCCGCTGATGCTCACCGATCGCTCCTTCGATGCGAACAACCAGCTCTCCTACAAGCTCACGTCCAACAACGGCATGCTGGGCAACCGGATCCTGGTCAACGGCGTCCCCCAACCCTACTTCAACGTCGGCGACCGCAAGTACCGCCTGCGGATCCTCAACGCCTCCAACTCCCGCTCGTACGAGCTCGCCCTGAGCAACGGCCAGTCGTTCACCCAGATCGGGACGGAGTCCGGCCTCCTGCCGGCGCCCGTCCGGCGCTCCCGGATCACGATCGCTCCCGCGGAGCGGGTCGACGTCGTCATCGACTTCGCGAAGAAGCTCGGCCAGCGGATCGTCCTGCAGAATCTCGCCGCCGATGGCTCGCTGCGCCAGCTCATGCAGTTCCGGGTCACCCGGGACCTGACCGACACCAGCTCCGTCCCGTCGAAGCTCAGGCCACTCCCGGCGCTCGACGCGACGTCGGCGGTCACCCGGACGTTCGTGTTCGGCCGGAACCGGTTCAGCGGCGTATGGACGATCAACGGCCAGGCCTTCGATCCGGACCGGATCGACGCACAACCAAAGCTCGGGACGACGGAGACGTGGATCATCAAGAACGGGAGCAGCTCGAACCACGTCATCCACATCCACGACGTCGATCAGCAGCTCGTGAGCCGGAACGGCGTCGCGCCCGCGCCCTACGAGCTGATGAAGGATTCATGGAACCTCGGCATCGGCGACACGATCGTGCTGAAGCTGAAGTTCACCGACAACCTCGGGAAGTTCGTGTTCCATTGCCACATCCTGGAGCACGAGGATCAGTCGATGATGGCCCAGATGGAAGTCGTCCAGTAGCGCATTCGAGGTACGCCGATGGAGACCATCGCGGTCGTGCTCAGCGTGAAGCCTGACGCGGTCAGGGAGTTCGAGACCGGGTTCCGCGAACACGAGCTCCCGATCTGGCAGGACTTCCAGGCGCGCGGCATCCTCGTGCGGGCGTCGATCACGAAGCTCGACATCTCGTCGGTGTCGAAGGGCGACGCGGTCCAGTACCTGATCGTCGCGGTGTTCGCCGACGGGGAGGGCCACCACCTCCACGACAACGACCCGCGCTTCCAGACCTGGAACAAACTGGCCGACGCCTACCAGGTCGCCGACGGCATGGCGTTCGGCGGCGAGACGTTCCTGCAGGTCGGCGGCTGACTGACCTCCCCGGGCGCCATCGCTCCGGGGCTCTATCCTTCGGCCGGTGATGCCGCCAGACACGACGACCACGGCGAGTCATGTCCTCGACTCGCGGACGCTGCGGTTTCGCGACCCCTCGCTCGAGTTGCTCTATCAGACCGGCGCGGTCGAATCGGTGCGTCGGGAGGCCCGCATCGGATCCTCCGTGTCGATCGGCCTGTGGCTGCTCGGCGGGATCCTCCTCCCGAGCACGGCCCACGTCGCACCCTCGGTCTCGACGCCGACCGTGCTGGTCATGGCCGGCGCGAACCTGGCCGCGCTCATCCCCATCCGGCGAATGCGAACCCTCGACGACGCGCTTCGACTCCTGCTGGTGCTCAACATCCTGACCGGCACCGCCCTCGTCGCCCTGGCGGCCCAGACGGGCCTGTTCGAACGCTACGCCGGGCCGGCGGTCATGCTCCAGTCGATCTTCGCGCTCTTCATCGCCCGACGATTCCTCCTGACCGCCGTCGCCGGCGCGGTCGAGGTCTCGTTGCTGGTCGCCGTGGCGGTTTCGCAGGGGATCCTGGGCGGCTACGTCCTCGACCTCTTCCTCGTCGTCTCGACGATCGCGGTCGGGGCGGGAGCCACGTACGTCATCGAGGACGCGGCGCGGACCGGCTGGTACCAGCGTCGGCTGATCGAGACGCAGCAGCTCGAGCTGGCCCAGGAGAAGGCGAAGTCGGACCGGCTGCTTCGGAATGTGCTTCCCGACCAGATCGCCGACCGACTGAAGGAGCGCGAGGCGACCATCGCCGACGGCGTCGCTGACGCGACTGTCCTGTTCGCCGACCTGGTGGGGTTCACGCCACTGGCCGGACAGCTCGCCCCAGCGGAGGTCGTCAGGATGCTCGATGACCTCTTCGGCACGTTCGACGAGCTCACCGACCGGTTGGGGCTCGAGAAGATCAAGACGATCGGCGACGCCTACATGGCGGCCGGCGGCGTTCCGGAGCCGGCATCCGATCACGCCGAGCGCGTCGTCCGACTCGGCCTGGCGATGATCGACGCGACCCGGGCGTATGCCCAGCGGACCGGGTTGCCGCTCCAGCTCCGCGTTGGCGTCCACAGCGGCCCGGTGGTCGCCGGCGTGATCGGCCATCGCCGGTTGAGCTACGACCTGTGGGGCGACACCGTCAACATCGCGAGCCGGATGGAATCGCATGGGGTCGCCGACGCCGTGCAGATCAGCCAGGCCACCCTGGACCTTCTCGGTTCCGGATTCGCCACGACCCCACGAGGCTCCGTGCCGATCAAGGGCAAGGGAGAGCTCGAGACCTTCCTGGTCGATTCCGGGGCTAACGAGGAGGCAGACGGATGAAGATCGGGGCCGTCGTTCCGCAGGGCTGGGTCGGTGAGTACGACGGCTGGGACCCGCTCGACGCCTGGCGTCGAACCGCGACGGTCGCCCAGCACGCCGAGCGGCTTGGCTTCGAGTCCATCTGGCTGTTCGACCATTTCCACACGATCCCGCGGCCGACCGACGAGATCACCTTCGAGTCGTTCACCTCGCTGTCCGCACTGGCGGCGCTGACCAGCCGCGTCCGGCTCGGCCATATCGTGATCTGCACCGGGTTCCGCAACCCGGCGCTGACGGCGAAGATGGTCTCGACGATGGACGCGATCAGCGGCGGGCGGATGGAGCTCGGGATCGGCGCCGGCTGGAAGCGCGACGAGTGGCTGGCCTACGGCTACGGCTTCCCGGAGACCAGGGAGCGGCTGGCCCGGCTGGCCGACGACCTCGAGGTGATCACCCGGATGCTCGCCGGCGATCGCCACCAGCATGCGACGTTCGAGGGCGCTCATGCGCGGGTCCGCGAGGCGCGGAACGTGCCCAAGCCGATCCAGCAACCGAGGGTCCCGATCATGGTCGGCGGCAACGGCCCCAACGTGACCTGGCGGCTGGCCGCGCGACTCGCCGACGAGCTCAATGTCGACGGGTTCACCCCGTCCGAGGTCGCCGAGGCGCTGCCCGTCATCCGGGGACGCTGCGAGGAGATCGGCCGAGACCCCGCGACCCTCGCCCTCTCGGTCCACATCTGGGGCGAGCAGCTGACCGAGTCCGGTGCGCCACGGGTCGACCTGCTGGCGGGCTATCGCGAGCTGGGCGTCAGCCGGGTGATGGGCCTGGACCGGCAGACGGCTCGCACGGACGAAGCCCTCGAAGCCCTGGCCGAGGACGCCCGCGCCGCCGGCGTCGAGATGGCCTGAATCGGGCCGCCGTGCCCTCGACTTGCCGGTGGGCGGCCGGCGGCGCACAGTCGTATCCGGCAATCGCCCTTGAGGGGATCGTGCTAAACCACCGTCCGACCCTGCGCAGAGGCGCGCTCCGTGCCTCGACGCTCGCCGCCGTCGCGCTCCTGGTCGCGCTCGCGGTACCGGCAGATGCGGCCACCCCGGCGAGCCACGTGCTCGCGACCGGACTCCCCGACCACGCCCTGACGCCTGGCGCGACGAACCCGGCGGTGACCCAGGCAACCATTCACCGGACGATCTGCGTCTCCGGCTGGACGGCCACCATCCGCCCACCGAGCAGCTACACGAGCGCGCTCAAGACCCGCCAGCTCGCGAGGTACGGCTTCACCCACCGTCACCTCGCCGACTACGAGGAGGACCACCTGATCTCGCTCGAGCTCGGCGGGAGCCCGCGCGACCCACGCAACCTGTGGCCCGAGCCGCGCCACATCCGGCTTCCGAGCGGGCTCGATGTCGGCGGCCTGTCCAAGGACTCGTTCGAGAACTCGCTCAGGCGCCGGGTCTGCGCCGGCACCCTGACGCTCGGCTCGGCCCAGCGCGAGATCGCGCTGAACTGGGTGAAGTACTGGCGGCGCAGCACAGCCTGATCGGGCGGCGCCGCGACCGCGACCGCGCTACTGGATCGGGTCGATCGGTCCATCACCTGGAGCCAGCTCCCGCAGCGTGTACCCGTCCATTCCCTCCCCTCGCCTCTCGGGCCCGGCGACGATCAGACGGACGTGGCCGCCGCCTCGACCGGCGGCAGCGTGTGGGTGCGGACCAGCTCGCGATACCAGAACGCCGAGTCCTTCCAGGTCCGCTCGAGGGTCTCGAAGTCGACCCGGACGATGCCGAAGCGCCGGTCGAAGCCCCACCCCCATTCGAAGTTGTCGAGCAGCGACCACACGAAGTAGCCGCGGACGTCCGCTCCGGCATCCAGCGCGACACCGACCGCCTCGAGATGATCGTGCAGGTAGGCGATCCGCTCCGGGTCGTGGACTCGGCCATCGGCGCTCACGACGTCGTCGAAGGCCGCGCCGTTCTCGGTCACCATCAACGGCAGCGTTGGATAGCGTTGGTGCAGGCCAACCAACAGCTCGGTCAGCCCGTCCGGCTGGATGTTCCAGCCCATCTTCGTCACGGGGCCGGGTTGCGGCAGGAACTCCACGTCGTCGGCACCGATCCATGCGCTGGCGGCCCCGCGGCCGTGCCCGTCCGCGTCCAGTGGCTCGGCCGACCCGCGCCATCGCCGAACCTGGATGGTCGCGTAGTAGTTCACGCCGAGCAGGTCGAGCGGCAGCGCGATCGTCGCCAGGTCGCCATCGCGCACGAAGCTCCAGTCCGTAACCTCCCGCGTGTCGTGCAGCAGATCCAGCGGATAGGCGCCGTCGAGCATCGGACCGAGGAACGCCCGGTTCGCCAGCGCATCCACCCGGCGCACCGCCTCGCGATCGGCGTCCGACGCCGGATCCTCCGGCCGGATCACGTGGAGGTTGAGCGCGACGCTGAGCTGGACGTCCGCCGATGCGGCTGCCCGGATCGCCCGACCACCCAGGCCGTGGGCGAGGTTGAGGTGATGGACGGCGGCGAGGGCCGCGACAGGATCCGTTCGGCCGGGTGCGTGAACCCCGGAGGCGTACCCGAGGTACGCCGCGCACCATGGCTCATTCAGGGTCGACCACATCATCACCCGGTCGCCGAGCGCGCGGACCATCCGCTCCGCGTAGTCGGCGAACCGGAGAGCCGTGTCGCGGTTGGGCCAGCCCCCGGCGTCCTCCAGCTCCTGTGGCAGGTCCCAGTGGTAGAGCGTGGCGACCGGCGTGACGCCGCGCTCGAGCAGCCCGTCCACGAGCGCCGAGTAGAACGCGACGCCCTCCGGGTTGAGGGCGCCGGATCCGCCTGGCTGAACCCGCGGCCAGGCAATCGAGAAGCGGTACGCCCCCATCCCGATGTCGCGGATGATGTCGAGATCCTGCCGCCAGCGGTGGAAGTGATCGACCGCCACGTCACCGGTGTCGCCGTTCAGGACCCGCCCGGGCGTGTGGCTGAAGGTGTCCCAGATGGACCGGCCGCGGCCGCCGTCGGAGGCGCCCCCTTCGATCTGGTAGGCGGCTGTGGCCGCCCCCCAGGTGAACCCGCCGGGAAACGTACGGCGACCGGCGGGCGTGGTGTTCATCGGGCGCATCGTACGCCGTGGCGCGCTTCCGCGACCTGTCGGCTCTGGTGGCCTAGGCCTATCATTGACATACCGCTCAATGGCTCATCGTCGGGCCTGGGCCGTGAGGCGGCAACACGCTGACCGGAGGTTGGGCCATGGACGCGCATGTTGGCGACCGGATCGTCGTCGAGTCGGACAAGGTGGGGGTGGCGCCGCGCCAGGGCACGATCCTCAAGGTGATTCCCCACGAGACCCACATTGAATTCCGGGTCCAGTGGGACGACGGGCACGTGACCGAGATCCGCCCGAGCGGCGCGAGCTACCGGATTCTCGCGAAGGCCGAACGAGACACCGCCTGATCGGGGGCTCGCCTAGCTCGTCACCGCCCCCGAGTTCGACGAGACCGGCAGGTCGTCGTAGCCGTTGCGGCGGTAGATGAACGTCGAGATCGTCCAGCTCAGGACGAAGATGGCGATGATCCCGAAGCCGATGACCCCGAAGTCCAGGCCGCCGACGAGGTCCCAGATCCCGCCGCTGAGGCCGAAACGATCGCCCACGATGCTCAGCACCTCGATTCCGCCGATCAGGAAGGCGATCAGGACCGAGACGAGGGTGATGTTCAGGTTGTAGTAGAGCTTCCTGATCGGCTTGACATAGGCCCAGCCGTAGGCCCCGAGCATCATGATTCCGTCTGTGCTGTCGACGAGCGACATCCCGGCGGCAAACAGGGCGGGCAGGATCAGGATGAACGCGATGGGCACGTGATTCGCGCCTGACGTCGCGGCCAGGCCCAGCAGCGCCACCTCGCTCGCGGTGTCGAACCCGAGGCCGAACAGGACGCCGAGCGGGTACATATGCCAGCTCTTCCGGATCAGCCGGAGCGCCGGGCGGAGCAACCTCGCCAGGAGGCCACGGTTCTGGAGGAAGTCCTCGAGCGACTGCTCGTCGTACTCGCCGCCCTGGGAGACCCTCCGGAACATCCGGTAGATGTCGAGCAGCACCGCGAGGTTGATGAACCCGATGACCAGCAGGAACGCGGCAGAGACGCTCGTGCCGACGAGGCCGCCGACCTCCTGGAGGGCGGGGATGTCACTCACCAGGCCGGCGCTGAGGGCGAGGAGGACGGACAGGCCCACCACGATGGTCGAATGGCCCAGCGAGAAGAACAGGCCCACGCCGACAGGTCGCTGGCCGTCCTGCATCAGCTTCCGGGTGGTGTTGTCGATCGCCGAGATGTGGTCCGCATCGACCGCGTGGCGCAAGCCGAAGGTGTACGCGAGCAGGGCCGTCGGGAGCAGGATCGGGTACTGGACGGATGCCACGATCGCGAGTAGCCAGGCGCCCACGTTGAACACGATGAGGAACCCGTAGACCCTGAGAATCCGGTTCCGCAACTCGCCGGAGGTCGTCATCAGGCGGATTGCGTTCGCTACCATCGGATCTCCATGCGGCTGGGACGCGCTGCCTGGATCATGATGAACGCTACTGCCACAAGTCGCAACAGTGACATCGCGTACTATTATTCGTGGCGACCACCGACTTGGATCACGTCGATCGGGAGATCATGACCAAACCTCTCGGGCCCAGCCCGTGGCAGGGCGCGCGCGAGCTGCTACGCGCCCAGGGGCTTCGGTGGACGCCGCAACGGCGCTCGCTGATCGACGTGCTGGCTCGCAGCCAGGGGCACCTGAGCGGCGCCGAGATCCTTCGGCGCTGCCGCGAGGCCGATCCCCTGACGACGCCGTCGACCGTCTACCGGACTCTCGATGTCCTCGAGCGCCTGGGCCTGGTCCGGCACGCGCACGGCCTCGACGGGGAGGAGGAGTATCACCTCCTGCCGCGGGACGAGCATGGTCACCTGTACTGCTCGGCGTGCGGACGTCGCTGGGACCTCCGCTCGTCGGAAGCCGAGGGCCTCGTCGCCTCGTTGCGGGACGCCCGGGGATTCGAGGTGGACCTGTCGCATGTCACGGTCGTCGGCGAGTGCGTCGACTGTGCCGGCCACGGACCCGCGGAGCGGCCGCTGGTCGCGTCGCTCGGCGAGCCAGGCGGACCGCCCGGCCGGGCCTGACCGCCTCCTGCCCGCGGGCTATCATCGGGCGACGTCAGCGGGCAGGAGAGGCAGATGGTCATTGCGACAACACCGACGTTTCGCACCGACGCCTTCATCGACGGCGCGTTCCGGCCGGCCCTGAGCGGCGCGCGATTCGTCACCGAGAACCCGGCCACCGGACAGCACCTGGCGGAGGTCGCGGCCGGCGATGCGGCGGACATCGACCTGGCGGTGCGGGCGGCCCGCCGCGCCTTCGACGACGGGCGCTGGTCGCGCCGCTCCCCGGCCGAGCGCAAAGCCACGCTGCTGCGCTTCGCCGACCTCCTCGAGGCCAACCTGGACGAACTTGCCGTGCTCGACTCGCTCGAGGCCGGCAAGCCGATCACGGACTGCCGCGACGTCGACCTGCCCGAGACGATCAAGACGTTCCGCTGGTACGCGGAGGCGATCGACAAGGTCTTCGATTCGGTCGCGCCGACCGGGCACGTCGCGCTGGGCCTGATCGTCCGCGAGCCGGTCGGGGTGGTCGGAGCGGTTCTGCCCTGGAATTTCCCGATCATGATGGCAGCCTGGAAGGCCGCACCGGCGCTGGCCGCCGGCAACAGCATGATCATCAAGCCGGCCGAGCTCACATCGCTCAGCACGATCCGGCTGGCCGAGCTCGCATCCGAGGCGGGTCTCCCCGACGGCGTGCTGAACGTCGTGCCTGGGCTGGGGGAGACCGCGGGCCAGGCGCTCGGCCGGCACATGGACGTCGACATGGTCTCGTTCACCGGCTCGACGGAAGTCGGTCGCTATTTCCTCAAGTACGCGGCGGAGAGCAACCTCAAGCAGATCACCCTCGAGTGCGGTGGCAAGAGCCCGCAGATCGTCATGGCCGACCCACCTGATCTCGACCTCGTGGCGGCGGACGTCCTCATCGCCGGGTTCATGAACATGGGCGAGAACTGCTCGTGCGGCTCGCGCCTGATCGTGCACCGGTCGATCCGCGACGCCCTGGTCGAGCGGCTCGTGGCGGAGCTGGACGGCTGGACCGTCGGCGACCCGCTCGATCCGGAGACGAAGCTCGGGCCGATGATCGAGCGCCCGCACCTCGAGAAGGTGCTCGGCTACATCGAGGCGGGGCGCGCGGCCGGCGCTCGCGTCGTCGCGGGTGGCGGCCGGACGCTCGAGGCGACCGGCGGCTACTTCGTCGCGCCGACCATCTTCGACGACGTCCGCAACGACATGAAGATCGCGCGCGAGGAGATCTTCGGACCGGTCCTCTCGACCATCCCGTTCGACACCGAGGACGAGGCGATCGCGCTGGCCAACGCCACGAGCTACGGGCTGGCTGCCTCCCTGTACACCACGAACATCGATACCGCGTTCCGGGTCGGGCGCGCGATCCGGGCGGGGACCGTGTCGGTGAACTCGTACTCGGAAGGTGACATCAGCACGCCGTTCGGCGGTTACAAGGAGTCCGGCTTCGGCGGCCGCGACAAGGGCCTCGAGGCGTTCGACCAGTACACGGAGAAGAAGACGATCTGGGTCACCCTCCGACCGTAGGCGCCCACCAGCCCGCCGGCATCGGCCCTTTGATCTTCGTACCTGGACGCGCACGCGGCCCGAATCTCGCGTATGCTGGTTCCAGTGCTGCGGGAATCGTCCGCAGCCAGATACGACAGCACGACGCAACTCGGACTCCTCTCACGACTGACGCGAGAACCCGATGAAGGGATCGCGCCGGCTCTCGAGAGGAGTTCTCTTTGTACAACGACAAGAATCTGACCTGCGCGGACTGTTCACAGGAGTTTGTGTTCACCGCGTCGGAGCAGGATTTCTATTCACAGCGTGGCTTCACCGAGCCGCG
>JBGPIH010000068.1:0-15118 GCA_041484785.1 Candidatus Limnocylindria bacterium | reverse complement strand
CGTGCGCATGAGGTAGCCCTGCTGAATCAGAAACGGCTCGATCACGTCCTCAATGGTATCACGCTCTTCGCTGATCGCGGCGGCGAGATTGTCCACACCCACCGGACCGCCAGAGAATTTTTCGATCACCGCCAGCAGTAGCTTGCGGTCGAGCATGTCGAACCCGCACTGGTCCACTTCTAGCATGTTGAGCGCCAGCTCGGCGATGTCACTCGTCAGCCGCCCGTCGCCTTTGATCTGGGCAAAATCACGCGCGCGGCGCAGCAGGCGATTGACGATGCGCGGGGTGCCGCGCGAACGGCGCGCGATCGCCGCCACCGCCTCGGGTTCGATGTGCACGTCCAGAATCCCGGCGGAGCGCGCGACGATTCGGGCCAGTTCCGCCGGATCGTAAAATTCCAGGCGCTGGACGATCCCGAAGCGGTCGCGCAGCGGCGAGGTCAGCAGTCCCGCGCGCGTGGTCGCCCCCACCAGCGTGAACGGCGGCAGGTCGAGCTTGATGGAGCGCGCCGCCGGGCCCTCACCGATGAGGATGTCGAGCTGGTAGTCCTCCATCGCCGGATAGAGTATTTCCTCGACGATGGGGCTCAAGCGGTGAATCTCGTCGATGAACAGGACGTCCCGCTCCTCGAGCGACGTCAGGATGGCGGCCAGGTCGCCGGCCCGTTCGATCGCCGGGCCGGAGGCGTACTTGACGTTGACCCCGAGCTCCCGGGCGATGATCGTGGCAAGCGTGGTCTTGCCCAGGCCCGGCGGGCCGTAGAGCAGGACGTGGTCCGCCGCCTCTCCCCTTCCCCGGGCCGCCGCGAGCAGGACGGACAGGTTCGCCTTGACCTCGCGCTGGCCGATGTACTCATCGAGCGTCCGCGGCCGGAGGGTGCCCTCGATGACGGGATCGGCGTCGTCGAGGTCCGCCGAGAGGATGTGCGAAAGGTCGTCGGCCATCGGGCGAAAGTCTACCATGCGGGCAACGATATCGTACACCCGTTCGATATGGCCCGAGCTCCCGTTCAGCTACGGAGCAGGCTGCGCAGGGCGGCCTTGACCCGCTCCTCGAGCGTGGACGCGACACCGACGGCCGCCAGAGCCGTTCGGGAGGCCTCGCGCGCCTCGGCCAGCGAGTAGCCGAGCGCCTGGAGCGCCGCGACGATCTCCCCTTCGCCGGCGGCGGCCCCGGCGGCCGCGCTGCCGCCAACCGCCACGCCCGCGGCCGCGACCTTCTCCTTCAGCTCGAAGATGACTCGCTCGGCGAGCTTCTTGCCGATGCCCGGGATGGAGACGAGGACCGCCTGGTCCTGGGCCATGATCGCCAGCTGCAGGTCCGGGGTCGGCCGGCTCCCAACGATCGCGAGAGCGACCTTGGGCCCGACGCCGGTGACCGTCAGCAGGAGGTTGAAGAAGCCCAGCTCCTCCACGGTCCGGAACCCGTACAGCGCCTGCACGTCTTCGCGCACCAGGTGGAACGTGTGCAGCTTCAGGCGACCGCCCGGCTGGGCGCCGGCGATGACCGCCGGCGAGGCGAAGACCCGGTAGCCGATCCCGCCGACCTCGATGACCAGCGAATCCGCGGCCACCGCGCCAACCACGCCCTCGACCGACGCGATCATTGCCAGGCCGCCTGGGCAGGGCTGGATTGCCAGATATGCGCCACGGGACTGTTCGGACACGTCCGGGACCCCGAAGACCGGGATCGAACCGTAGTCCACGCTCGCGAATAGGGTCTGGCCGGCCAGACCGGAGTCAATTCCTCGCCTACCAGTCCCCGGACGCATGAATGGCCGGAAGGCGTCTGGGCCCGACCGAACCGGCCGAACCGGCGCAAGCGGCTGGAATGGTTGGAACGGCGGGAATCGGCCCGACCGCGGACCTCCCGGATCGCGATCACGGCGCGTCGCCGCTAGGAGGCGTTGCGCTTGGCGGCGCGTTCGGCGGTCAGGGCCTCGCGAACCGCCCGCTCGTAGCCGCTCTCGCCGCGGGTGATGGGCGCCACGGCGGCCCGGTCCAGGACCCCGGCGGTCGCCTTGAGGCCGGCCCGTTCCGTGTTCGCGACCCAGGTCGCGATCGCCAGGGCGTCGGCGGCGTCGTCCGGGCGGGGCAGCTCGCTCATCCCGAGCACCAGCTGGACCATCCGCTGGACTTGCTCCTTGTCGGCCGCGCCGTAGCCGGTGATCGCGCTCTTGACCTCGTTCGGGGTCGCCTCGCGCACGGGCGTCCCGTGCTGCGCGGCCGCCAGCAGGACGACGCCACGTGCCTGGCCCACGGCGAAGGCGGTCTGCACGTTGCGCGAGAAGAAGAGCCGCTCGATGCCGAGCAGGTCCGGCTGGTGCAGCGAGATCAGCTCGTCGACCAGCGCGTGGATCGCGAGCAGTCGCTCGGGCAGGCTCAGGTCCGGGCTGGTCGTCAGGCAGCCATGGTCGACCTCGCGCAGCCGCCCACCGGTCCGTTCGACGATCCCGTACCCCAGCGAGGCGGTCCCCGGGTCGATCCCCAGGACGATCACCCGGCAACCTCGGCGTAGACGTCTTCGGGGATGTCGAAGTTCGCCGTCACGCGGGACACGTCATCGAGGTCCTCGAGCAGCTCGACCAGCCGGAGCGCCTGGCGCGCCTTCGACGAATCCAGGCCGACGGTCTGCTTGGCGACCATCGTCGATTCGGCCGACTCGACCGGGACGCCGGCCGCCTCGAGCGCCTTGCGGACCGCTTCGAGCTCGCCCGGCGCCGTGTAGATCGCCATCATCTCGTCATCGTCGGTGTCGACGTCCTCGGCGCCGGCGTCGATGGCGGCAAGGGCCACCTCGTCCACGTCGATCCCCGCCCGCGGCACCTCGATGAAGCCCCGCGGCTCGAACTGCCAGGCGACCGCCCCGGAGCCCGCGAGCTGGCCGCCAGCCTTGGTGAACATCGAGCGCACCTCGGCCGCGGTCCGGTTCCGGTTGTCGGTCTGTGCCTCGACCAGGATCGCGATCCCGCCCGGCCCGTAACCCTCGTACACGATCTCCTCGAACTGCTCGGCGTCGCCGCCGCCGGTCGCCTTCTCGATCGTGCGCTTGATGTTGTCGGCCGGCATGTTCACCGAGCGTGCCTTCTCGATCGCCAGCCGGAGGCGGTAGTTGGCATCGGGGTCGCCGCCACCCTGCCGGGCCGCGACGCTGATCTCACGAGCGACCTTGGTGAAGATGGCGCTGCGCTTCGCGTCCGTGACGCCCTTCGCGCGCTTGATCGTGGACCACTTGGAGTGACCTGACATCGCGGGCCGGAGTATAGCGGACTATCATGGCCGGACCCCCCGATCCCGGACGTCCCGACCCACGAGCAGCGGAAGGACCGACGAATCCGATGACGATGAAGAGTGTCGACCTCCCCCACCTTCGGAGCGTCGTCCTGGCCGGCCATGCGGGATCCGGCAAGACGACGCTCGCGGAGCACCTCCTCTTTCGAGCCGGGGCGATCCCCCGGCTCGGTCGCGTTGACGACGGAACCGCCCACCTCGATTTCGAGCCCGAAGAGCAGAAGCGCCGGCAATCGCTGAGCCTCGCGGTCGGCACGTTCGAGCAGGACGGCACGCGGATCTCCCTGGTCGACACGCCCGGCTACCCGGACTTCTTCGCCGACGTCATCGAGGGCTTCGCCGCCACCGACGGCGCGATCTTCGTCATGGACGCGTCCGCCGGTGTCGAAGCCGGCCTGGAGCACGCGGTGGCCGTCGGCCGCTCGAGCGGCACGGCCGCCTGCTTCTTGATCAACAAGTGCGACCGCGAGAACGCCAATCCCACGGCCGCGCTCGACGCCCTGCGAGCGAGCTTCGGCGACAAGATCGCGCCGCTCCAGCTGGCGATCGGGGCCGCCGAGTCGTTCGAGGGCTACGTGGATCTCGTCCATCGCAAGGCCTGGCGGCTCGAGGGCGGCAAGGAAGTCGAGATCCCGATTCCCGACGACCTCGCCGCCGAGGTCGCCCGGCGCCGCGACCAGCTGCTCGAAGCGGCCGCCGAAGCCGATGACGACGTCCTGACCAAGTACCTCGAGGGCGAGGAGATCTCCGACCCGGAGCTCGAGGCCTGCCTGCGCAAGGGGGTCAAGGATTCGGTCCTGGCGCCGGTGTTGGTCGGGAGCGCGGTCAAGGGGATCGGGCTGCGCGGCCTGCTCGACGCGATCGTCCGCTACCTGCCGTCGCCCGCCGACGAGCCGCCCCTCCAGACGACCGACACGTCCGGCGCGACGGTCGCGGTGCCGGCCGCCGAGGACGGCCCGCTCCTGGTGCGCGTCTTCAAGACCACCGCCGACCCGTTCGTGGGCCGGCTCACCTACCTGCGTGTCCTGTCCGGCACCCTCCGCTCGCAGGCCCACGTCTGGAACAGCACCCACCGCGAGGACGAGCGGATCGGCCAGCTGTTGCTGCTCCACGGCAAGGAGCAGGAGCCGATCGGCGAGCTCAAGGCCGGCGAGATCGGGGCGGTCGCCAAGCTCACCGTGACCGAAACCGGCGACACCCTGAGCGTCCAGGCGAAGCCCCTGGTCCTGCCCTCGCTCGAGTTCCCCGAGCCGTCACTCGTCCTGGCCATCGAACCGGTCAGCAAGGGCGACCTCGACAAGATGGGGCCGGCCCTGGCCAGGATGCTCGAGGAGGAGCCCACAGTCCGGCTCGAGCGCAGCCCCACCGGCGAGCAGGTCCTCCGGACGATGGGCGAGGCCCACACGTCGGTCATCATCGAACGGCTCAAGCGCAAGTTCGGCGCCGCGATCATGACCCACACCCCACGTGTCCCGTACAAGGAGACGATCCGCGGCAAGACCCAGGTCCACGGCCGCTACAAGAAGCAGACCGGCGGGCACGGGATGTTCGGCGACGTGTGGCTCGAGCTCGAGCCGAATCCGGACGGCGGCGTCGAGTTCGCCGAGCGAGTCGTGGGCGGCGCCGTGCCCAGAGGCTTCTTCGCCGGCGTCGAGAAGGGGATCCGCGAGGCCGCCGAGGGTGGCGTGCTCGCGGGGTATCCCCTCTCCGACTTCAAGGCGACGCTCTACGACGGATCGTTCCATCCGGTCGACTCCAACGAGATGGCGTTCAAGATCGCGGCCTCGATCGCCCTCAAGGATGGCGTCCAGCAGGCGAAGCCCGCACTCCTCGAGCCGATCATGACCGTGGAGATCCGCGTGCCCGAGGCCTACATGGGCGAGGTCAACCGGGATCTCAACGGGCGCCGCGGCCGCGTCCTCGGCATGGACACGGTCGGCGAGATGCAGGTGATCAGCGCCCTGGTCCCGCAGGCCGAGCTGTCCAACTATGCGACCGAGCTGCGCTCCCTCGCCCAGGGCCGCGGGTCGTTCAGCGCAACGCTGCATCACTACGAGGACGTGCCCGGCCACATCGCCGAGAAGGTGATCGAGTCCCACCGCAAGGAGATCGAGGCGGCCGGCGGGCACACCCCCGGGCACTGACCGGCACGGGCCTGGTCCCGTTCCCCATCGGACGGACCTTCAGAGCGCCGAGAGCGCCTCGCGCAGGTCCAGCCGGCCCTCGTACAGGGCTCGCCCGACGATCGCACCGCCACAGCCGAGATCGCGAACCGCCGCGAGATCGTCGAGCCTGGCGATGCCGCCGGACGCGATGATGGAGCCACGGTCGAGGCGCACGAGCCGCTCGTAGAGGGCAACATCCGGACCCTCGAGCAGCCCGTCGCGTTCGATGGCCGTGACCTCGAAGGTCGACACCCCCGCATCCGCGAGGCGCCGGATCGCGCCGCCAGGATCGACATCCCCGGCTCCCGGTCGCCATCCATGCCCGACGGCGACGCCGTCCCGCACGTCGATGGCAGCGCCGATCCGCTCGATCCCGTGAGCCGCGACCAGTCGCCGGGCGAATTCGGGATCCTCCAGCGCGGCCGTGCCAACGATGGCCCGGGTCGCGCCCGACGCGAGCGCAGCCGCCACGGACGCTTCGTCGCGCAGGCCCCCGGCGACCTCGACCCGGACGCGCTCCCCGGCCGCCGCCACGATCGCCGCGATCGCCGTCCGATGCGCCGGCACGCCCGAGCGCGCGCCATCGAGGTCCACCACGTGGATCCAGCGCGCGCCGGCCGCCGCAAACGTTCGCGCGACCTCCGCCGGGTCGTCGCTGAAGGCGGTCTCCAGGTCGAAGTCCCCCTGTCGGAGGCGAACCACGCGGCCGCCGCGGAGGTCGATCGCCGGCAGGATCTCGAACGGTCTTGCGTCGCTCATGGCAACATGTTACTGTATTAGCACGCTACTACGCTACAACGAGAGGACGACGGCACGACATGGCCGAGGACTGGCGCACTCCCGACGTCGAGGAACTGCTGGGCGCGATCCTGCAGCTCGACGAGATCGCTGAAACGGAGAGCTTCTTCCGCGACCTGTGCACGCTCGCCGAGCTGCGCGACATGGCCCAGCGGTGGGCCGTCGTGCGGCTCCTCGATGGCGGCCTCCATTACGCCGAGATCTCCCGGCGGACCGGCGCGAGCACCGCCACCATCACCCGGATCGCCTCGTGGCTGAACCATGGGGAGGGCGGCTACCGCGCGATGCTGGACAAGCTGGAGGCCGCGTCGCGCTCGGGCAAGCGCGCCTACCCGGTCAAGGGCGATCGATGAGGCCACGCCTGCGCCTGGCGATCCCGAACAAGGGGCGCCTGGTCGAGCCGACGCTGCGCCTGCTCCATGACGCCGGCCTCGTCTTCGAGGAGCACGATCGCAGTCTCGTCGCGCTGGTCCAGAACTACGAGCTCGACATCCTGTTCGTGCGCACGAACGACATCATCGAGTTCGTCGGCGACGGTGTCGCGGACCTCGGAATCACCGGTGACGACCTGCTGAGCGAGGCAGGCGCCGAGCTGCCACGCATCAGGTCGCTCGGCTATGGCCGGTGCCGCCTGGCTGCCGCGGTCCCGAATGACGCGCCGTACCAGGTCATCGGCGACCTGGCGGGCCTCCGCGTCGCGACCGCCCATCCGAACACGGCCCGCCGCTTCTTCGAGGCGAAGCGCGTCCCGGTCGAGATCATCCCGATCTCGGGGGCCGTCGAGGTCGCGCCCCGCCTGGGCCTCGCCGAGGGGATCGTGGACCTCGTCTCGACCGGCTCCACCCTGGTCATGAACGGCCTGCGCCAGATCGGCGACGTCCTCGAATCGGAGGCCGTCCTCGTCGCCAATCCCGCCGCCCATCGGGAGCGGAGCGGCGATCTCGCCGCCATCGACACGATGCTCAGCGCGGTCATCGCCGCCCGTGGCCGCAAGTACCTGATGATGAACGCCCCGGCCCCCAAGCTCGACGAGATCCAGGAACTCCTGCCGGCCCTCGAATCGCCGACGGTGATCCCGTTGGTCCACTCGGGGATGATCGCGATCCACTCGGTCGTCGGCGCGGACGACGTCTGGGGGCTGCTTCCCAGGCTCAAGGCCGCCGGCGCCTCGGGGATCCTGGTGCTGCCGATCGAGAAGATCGTGCCGTGAGCGGACCCGCCACGACGCGCACCGCGACACCCGCGCCGGCGGCCCTCCCGGCCGGTGCCGAGGATCGGCTCCGGCTGCGCCGCCTCGACCTGGCGGCCGTGGCCGCGGGCAACCCCGAGGCGCGTCGTGAGCACGACGCCTTGATCCGGCGCGGCGCGGTGCCCGACCCGGTCGTGCGTGAGGCAGCCCGCGCGACCCTGGCCGCCGTCCGGGTCGGAGGCGACGCCGCCGTCAGGGCCGCCAACGCCCGCGTCGGCGGCGGCCGGACGGACGGCCGCCTGGTCCTCGACGCGGCCGAGCTCCGGGCGGCCCGCGACCGGCTCGAACCGCGGATCCGGCGAGCCCTCGACCAGGCGATCGACAACGTCCGTCGCTTCGCCGAGCCGCAGCGGCCGGCCAGCTCCACGACGACCGTCGCCCCCGGCATCGAGATCGAGCGGCGCTGGGCGCCGCTCGCCCGGGTCGGCGCCTACGTGCCCGGCGGCTCGGCGCCCTACCCGTCCTCGCTGGTCATGACCGTCGTCCCGGGGCAGGTCGCCGGCGTCGGCGAGATCGTCGTCGCCTCGCCGGCGGATCGCGACGGCAGGACGAACCCCGTCCTGCTCGGGGCCGCGGGTCTGCTCGAGGTCGACGCGCTCGTCGTGGCCGGTGGCGCGCAGGCGATCGGCGCTCTCGCCTACGGCCTGCCCGACGCCGGGCTCGCTCCGGTCGACCGGATCGTCGGGCCCGGAAACGCGTGGGTCACGGCAGCCAAGATCGAGATCTGCGGCGAGGTCGGGATCGACCTGCCGGCGGGCCCGTCCGAGGGGATGGTCCTCGCGGCACCGCCGGCCGACCCGTCCCGCGTCGCCGCCGACCTGATCACCCAGGCCGAGCACGGCCCGGACTCGCCGGCCATCCTGGTGACCACCGACGCGGCCTTCGCCGGCACGGTCGAAGCGGCCGTCGTCGCCGCCCTGGCCGCCGCCGATCGCCGAACCATCCTGGAAGCGGCGCTCCGCGATCATGGACTGATCGTCCTGGCGCCCACGCTCGACGGCGCCGTAGCGTTCATCAACGCCTACGGACCCGAGCACCTCTCGGTCGACATCGAGCCGCTCGAGCCGACGGTCGAGCGGCTGCGCAACGCGGGCTCGATCTTCGTCGGGCCGTGGGCGCCCGAATCGGCCGGCGACTACGCGACGGGCGCCAATCACGTCCTGCCGACCGGCGGGCTCGCCCGCGGATCCGGCGGGCTCGGCGTCGAGACGTTCGGCAAGTTCGTGCAGGTCCAGCGGATCACCCGTGAAGGCCTCGCGGGCATCCGCGAGACCGTCGGGACGCTGGCCGAGGCGGAGGGGCTGACGGCCCATCGCGACGCGATCGAGATCCGGTTCCGGGAGACGCCATGAGCCCGACGCCGGTCACCTTCAGCTCCCCGAGTGCTCCCGCGAGCTACAGCTGGGAGGCCACCAACGAGGAGGTCGCGGCTCGCTACGGGGTAGCCCCCGAGTCGATCGTCCGCTTCGACCTGAACACCTCCCCCACCCCGCCCGAGCTCGTGAACCGGCTGCTCGCGGCAGGCGAGTTCGAGGCGCCGATCTCGGAGTACCCGCCGTCCGACTACCGGCGGCTGGTCGGCGCCGCGTCGGCGCGCTACGGGGTAGGGGCAGACGAGATCCTGGTGGGGGCAGGCGCCGACGAGATCCTGGACGTGATCGCGAAGGCGTTCATCGCCTCGGGGACGCGCGCCGTCGTTCCCACCCCGTCCTATGCCATGTACCGGGTCAACACCGAACAGCGGGGCGCGACCCTCGTCGCGGTGCCACGCAAGGGGGCGGACCACGGCTGGGCCGTGGACGAGGTGGCCGTCCGCGCAGCGGCGAGCGACGCGTCCGTTGTCTGGCTGTGCAGCCCCAACAACCCGACGGCGCTGGCCGAGCCGGACGGAGCGATCGCCGGGCTGCTCGGGGGGCTAGCCGGCGACGCGCGGGCGGACGGGCGCGAGGCTCCGGTCGTGGTCCTCGACGAGGCGTACGCGGAGTTCGTCGGTTCGTCGCTCGTGGGACTCCGGCAGCGCTACCCCAACCTCATCGTGGTCCGCACGGTGAGCAAGGCCTACGCCCTGGCCGGCCTCCGCGTTGGCTTCGCGGTCGCCCGACCGGAGATCATCGCGCGGCTCAACCCCTATCGGCCGCCCGGCTCGGTCTCGGTCATCTCGGTCACGATCGCCACGGAGGCGCTCCTCGACGACACGATCCTCGCCGCGAACCTCGAGCGGGTGGTTCGCGAGCGGTCGAGGCTCTCCCGCGCGCTCGCCGGGGCCGGCTGGTCCGTCGGGCCGTCCGTGACCAATTTCGTGCTGGTGGACTTCCGGGCTCCAGAGGCGGCCGGCCGGGTCGCCGAGGCCCTGCTGACCCGGGGTCTCGTCCCGCGCACCTTCCCGGCGGGCCATCCGCTGGCCGCCCAGCTCCGACTGACCGTGCGCGACCGGCAGGAGAACGACCGGCTCATCGCGGTCGCCCAGGCCCTGGCCAAGGAGACGTCCCGATGACCACCCCGCTCGGTGAGCTGACGATCGGCCCTCGCGAGGGTCGCCGGGTCAGCCTGGCCCGGTCCACCCGCGAGACGACCATCACGATCACGCTCGGGCTCGACGGCTCCGGCTCCACCTCGGTCGACACCGGCGTTGGCTTCTACGACCACCTGCTGGGCTCGCTCGCCCATCACGGCCTGTTCGATCTCGCGGTCGACGCCGACGGCGACCTCCAGGTGGACGAGCATCACACGGTCGAGGACGTCGCGCTCGTCCTCGGCGCGGCCTTCGCGGAGGCGCTCGGCGAGCGGAGCGGCATCGCACGGTTCGGCCAGAGCTCGGTGCCGATGGACGAAGCCATCGCCACGGCCACGGTCGACGTCGGGGGCCGGCCGTACGCGGTCATCGACCTCCCGTTCCGGGGCGAGCGGGTGGGCGGGCTGCCGCTCCAGCTCGTGGAGCATGCGCTGGAAGCGTTCTCGCGGAGCGCGGGCGTCACCCTGCACCTGTCCGGGACCGGTCGGAACGACCACCACCTCGCCGAGGCCGCCTTCAAGGCCGTCGGCCGCGCCCTGCGCGTCGCCTGCGAGGTCGACCCGCGCCGCGCCGGTGTGGCCTCGACGAAGGGGACGCTGGGGTGAACCGGAGGCCGCTCGTGGCGGTCGTCGACTACGGAGCCGGCAACCTCGTCAGCATCGACCAGGCGCTGACGAGCGTCGGCGCCGACGTTCGGATCGTCCGCGAGGCCGAGGCCTTCCGGGGCGCGAACGCGGTCGTCGTTCCCGGGGTCGGCGCCGCCGCCCCGGCGATGGCTCGTCTCGACCGGCGGGGCCTCACTGGGCCGATCCGTGCCTGGCTCGCCGCCGATCGTCCGTTCCTGGGAGTCTGCCTCGGGCTCCAGTTGCTCTTCGAGGGGAGCGACGAGGACGGCGCCGAGACCCTGGGGGTCCTCGCCGGCCGGACGGTGCAGCTGGAGGACGCCCCCACCCTGCCGCACATCGGCTGGAACCAGGTCGAGCGAACCCGCGAGCATCCGCTCTTCGAGGGCATCGACGACGGCGCCGACTTCTATTTCGTCCACTCCTATGCGGGCGCGCTTGCCGCCATCGACCCCGAGGCCGGTCGGGTCGAGCTCGCGCGGACCACGCACGGGCGCTCGTTCACCTCCGCCGTGGGGCGCGGGTCGCTCCTCGGCGTCCAGTTCCATCCCGAGCGAAGCGGGCGCGACGGCCTGCGCCTGTTGCGCAATTTCGTCGAGCTGGTCCGGGCGGCCTGATGCTCCGGCGCCGCGTGATCCCGTGCCTGGACGTGGCCGACGGGCGGGTCGTCAAGGGGACCCGGTTCGTCGATCTCGTCGACGAGGGCGACCCGCCCGAGCTCGCCGAGCGCTACGCGCGGGAGGGGGCCGACGAGCTGGTCTTCCTCGACATCACGGCCGCCCCGCAACGGCGGGGCACCCTGCTCGAGATCGTCGAGCGGACGGCGCGCCGGGCGTTCATCCCGCTGACCGTGGGGGGCGGCGTCCGGACCGTGATCGAGATGCGCGACGTCCTTCGTGCCGGAGCCGACAAGGTCTCGCTCAACACGGCCGCCGTGGCCGACCCGACGCTCATCGCCCGGTGTGCCGACCGGTTCGGCCGCCAGGCGGTCGTGGTCGCGATCGACGCGCTGGCGACGGGTCCCGCCGCCTGGGAGGTGGTGGTCAAGGGCGGCCGGGAGCGCACCGGCCTGGACGCCGTGGCGTGGGCGCGCCGGGCCGTCGAGCTCGGTGCCGGCGAGCTCCTGGTCACCTCGATCGACCGCGACGGGACCGGCGCCGGCTTCGATACCGACCTGCTGCGGGCGATCACCTCGGCCGTCCGCGTCCCCGTGATCGCCTCGGGCGGAGCGGCCGGTCCCGACGACTTCGTGGCCGCGGTGCGCGACGGGGGCGCGGACGCCGTGCTCGCGGCATCGATCTTCCACCGCCAGATCCACGCGATCGCCGACGTCAAGGCAGCGATGGCCGCGGCCGGACTGCCGGTCCGGCTCGTCCCGCAGGCCTTCGCATGACCCAGCTCGCACCCCCGGACGTGGCGTTCGGGACGGACGGGTTGGTGCCCGCCGTCGTCCAGGATGCGGCGGACGGCCGGATCCTGATGGTCGCCTACATGGATGCCGAGGCCCTGGCCGCGACCGTGGCGAGCGGCGAGGTCCACTTCCACTCGCGATCGCGGGGCCGGCTGTGGCGCAAGGGCGAGGCGAGCGGCCACGTCCTGCGGCTCGTTGGCGTCGCGACCGACTGCGACCGCGATGCCCTGCTCGTGACGGCCGAACCGGTGGGCCCGACCTGCCACCGCGGGACGCGGAGCTGCTTCGACCCCGACGGCGCGCCGGCCGAGGGGACGACCCAGGGCTTCGCCTGGCTGGAGACGCTGTGGGCCACGATCGCGGCGCGCGCCGCGGAGCGACCGGAGGGCTCGTACACGGCCCGATTGCTGGGTGCCGGCGTCGACGCCGTCGCCCGCAAGGTGACCGAGGAAGCCACCGAGGTCCTCATCGCGGCCAGGGACGACGCCGCGGCGCAGGCGGCCGGTGCGGGTCGAGCGGCGACCCAGGACGCGTTGGCCGGGGAGGCCGCGGACCTCATCTACCACGCCCTTGCGCTGCTGGCGGAGCGTCAGCTGCCGCCTTCGTCGGTCATCGAGGCGCTGCGCGCCCGCCACCGGGCCTGAAACCGCCGCCAGCACGACGAACCTGGCCGGGTCGACCCTAGCGAACCAGCCGCCCGACTTCGCGACGCCGTTTCCCGATCCGCACGTCGAGCCACTCCCCGGCGATGGGTTCCGGGACGAACGCGGGGTCCGTCACACGCGCGCCGTTCACGGTCACGCCGCCAGCCGCGATCGTCCGCCGCGCCTCACCTCGCGAGGAGAGGACACCGGCCTCCGCCAGCAGGACGGCCGTCCCGCCGGCCAGGGCCTGCGGCCCGAACGTGAACCCGCCGGCCGACTCGAACAGCGACCGCAGGACTGCCGGATCGAGGACCGCACCGGCCGAGAACCTGGCCTCCGAGTCGGCGATGGCCTGCGCCGCGGCCGCCTCACCGTGGGTTCGGGCGGTGATGTCGCGGGCCAGGGCGCGCTGGGCCGGACGGCTCTCGGGCGACCGAGCCGCCCGCGCCTCGAGCGCCTCGATCTCGTCCTTCGTGAACTCCGTGAACCAGCGCAGGTAGGTCCCGGCGTCGCGATCGTCGACGTTCAGCCAGTACTGGTAGAAGGCGTACGGCGAGGTCCGGCTCGCATCCAGCCAGACCGACTCGCCACCCTCGCTCTTGCCGAACTTGGCACCCGCCGACGAAAGCAGCAGCTTGTAGGCGAGGGCATGGGCCGGTTCGTCACCCGCCGCGGCGTCCTTGCCGGTGTCCCCGGCACCGGCCAGTCGCCGGATCAGCTCGAGGCCGGCGGTGATGTTGCCCCATTGATCCGCGCCACCCATCTGGAGCTCCACGCCCATGGTCCGGTACAGGTGGGCGAAGTCGTAGGCCTGCAGGAGCATGTAGCTGAACTCGGTGAACGAGAGGCCCCGGTCCAGCCTGACCTGGACCGAATCCTTGGCGAGCATGTACGGGACAGTGAAGTGCTTGCCGGTGTCGCGCAGGAAGTCGATCAGCCCCAGCTCGCCGAGCCAGTCCAGGTTGTTGACCATCACGGCGCCGCCGGCGCCCGGCGAGAAGTCCAGGAACCGCTCCAGCTGGCCGCGCAGCGCGACCACGTTCGCTTCGAGCGTCTCGCGATCCAGCAGGTTGCGCTCCGAGGAGCGACCTGACGGATCGCCGATCATCCCGGTCCCACCGCCCACGAGCGCCACCGGCCGCCCGCCACATCGCTGGAGCCGGAGCAATCCGAAGATCGGCACGAGATGACCCACGTGGAGCGACGCAGCGGACGGATCGAAGCCGATGTAGGCCGAGATCGATCGCCCTGAGGCGAGGCGCCGGGGCAACCCCGGCGTCGTTCCATGAAGGATGCCGCGCCACTCGAGCTCAGCGAGAAACCCGGCCATCCGCCGATCGTGGGTGCCGGTCACCGGCTCGTCACAGGCGCCTGGACCGAGTCGTCTCGACCCTCGGGGAGGCGGTCATCCAGTCATTCACGCCCCCTATGCTATCGTGCGGCCACAGATGCAGACCAGCCTCGCGCGGCGCCAGCGCCATCGACGCGCTCTCGGACGGCGACCGGGCGGACGCAGCGGATCCAGGATCGCCGGCGCCGTTGGCGCCATCGCCGTCGCCCTCTTCGCCGGTTCGCTCTTCGTCGCGGTCGCCGGGTTGGTGTTCGTCGTCGGCGTCTACAACCACTACGCCGCCGGCCTCCCCGATCCCGCCGCGGCGCTCCAGGACATCCAGTTCGACCAGCAGACGGTGGTCTACGACCGGACCGGCAAGATCGAGCTGGCCCGCCTCGGCGACCTCAAGCGCGAGGTCGTCACGTTCGCCGAGCTGACGCCCGAGATCATCGACGCCACGACCGCGATCGAGGACAAGGACTTCTGGACCAACGCCGGCTTCGACCCGGCCGGGATCATCTCGGCCGGCCTGGACACCATCAGCGGACGGCCGCGCGGCGCTTCGACCATCACCCAGCAGCTGGTCCGCGCTCGCCTCCTGCCCCCCGCGGCGTTCGAGGGTTCCACCTACGAGCGCAAGCTCCGCGAGATCATCCAGTCCATCAAGCTGACCCAGGAGTTCCCGGGCGTCGAGGGTAAGCAGCAGATCATCACCGCCTACCTCAACCAGAACTTCTACGGCAACCAGAGCTACGGCGTGAAGGCCGCCGCAAAGAGCTACTTCGGCAAGTCGCTGGCCGATCTGACCCTCGCCCAGGACGCGATCCTGGCGGCCATCCCCCAATCGCCGACCCAGTACGACCTGGTGAGGAACGCCCAGCAGGTCTGCCTCCAGGACGTCCCGGAGGGCACCGAGTGCACCAAGTTCAAGCTCGTCGTGCCTCCCGACTCGGAGATCGTCCAGCGGCGCAACCACGTCCTGGACCTGATGAAGACGCGCAGCTACCTGAGTGGCGACAATCACGCCTTCGCCGAGTACGACGCCGCCAAGAAGGAGCCGGTGGAGCTCGTCCAGCAGGTCTCGGCCAACTG
>JBGPIH010000067.1:0-15193 GCA_041484785.1 Candidatus Limnocylindria bacterium | reverse complement strand
CCGTTGACCGAGTCGACCCGGAGCATCCCCCAGTACTTCTCGGCCTCGCGAGGTGCTCGCACCGCGCCCGCGACGCGATCGCCGATCCGCAGTCCGAAGCGGCGGACCTGGCTGGAGCTGACGTAGACATCGTCCGGGCTGGGCAGGAGGCCGTGCCGGCGCATGAAGCCGAAACCCTCATCGACGATGTCGAGGATGCCGCTGGCGTAGTCGTGGCCGGCGCGCTCGGTCTGACCGCGCAGGATCCGATCGACCAGGTCCTCCTTGCGCTCGCTGGGAGCCGTCTCGAGGTCCAGCTCGGTGGAGACCTGGCGGAGCTCCGCGACGCTCATCTCGCGGAGGTCGGCAACGTCGAGGTCGTTCCGCTCGCGGGCGGCCTCGATCTCTAGCTGCTCTTCGTATTCAGTGACGGGGGCGCGGCCGCCGCCGCCGAGCGGGGGGCGGCGTCGAGGACGTCGATTGCGGGAACGGTCGCGCTGGTCGGGGCCGGGTGCGGGCATATGGGAAGGGTCACCTGCGGGTGAAGGGGGCCGGACGAATGGTGCGCGCGGAATCGCTGCCGCAGCGCGGGTGCCGGTCGGGATGGTCAGAGGATAGACGGCCGTCGGTGGCTCGTCAATGGGGCAGCACGGGCCATCTGGCTGATCCGGCATTCCGCTCATTCGAGTGCTTGCATCTCATGTGAGCGAGACGTACGATCGGCTCGTGTCGCTCTCCGCACGCATGCCGGCCGGCCCGGTCACGGCACCAGATCTGGCCACGCAGGTCGCTCGCCTCTTCTTCGACCGCCAGCTGAGCAAGGTGGAGATCGCGTCGCGCCTTGGCATTTCGCGCTTCCGCGTGGCCCGCCTGATCGACGGCGCCCTGGCCGGCGGGCTGGTCCGGATCGAATACCGGGACGTTCCTCCCGAGGATCTCGGCCTCGCGCGATCGGTCGAGGATCGCTTCGGGATCGATCTGTGCGCGGTGGCCGCCGGCTCGGTGGGCGAGGGCGCGACCCAGAACACGGCTCGTCTCGCCGCCTCCGTCCTCGATGGACTGATCGGTCCCGGCGAAGCCATCGGTATCGCCTGGGGCTCCACGCTGGCCGCGGTCGTCCGGGCGATACCCGCCAGGACCGATCCGTCGATCGACGTCGTCCAGCTGGCCGGCGGGACGAATCAGCTCGATCGCGAGCGCGAGCCCGGCGAGCTGTCGCGCCTGCTGGCGGATCGTCTGGGCGCGACACACCACGCGCTGTTCGCTCCAGCCTTCGTCGAGTCGCGGGCGCTGCGCAGGGCACTCCTGCGCCACCCCGATGTCGCCGACGCAGCGGACCGCTTCGGCGCGATCAGCCTGGCGATCGTGGGGATCGGCGCGATGCCCAGTGGCACCAGCCAAACCAGCTCCTCGCTCCTGCGGTCCGGCGTCCTCGACCCCCAGACGATCACCCGGCTGGTGGGCCTGGGGGCCGTCGGCGATCTCGTCGTCCATCCATTCGACGCCGCCGGCCAGTTCGTCGCAGCGGACCTCGCTGACCGGGCGATGGCGATCGGCGTGGCGGAGCTCCGCCGGGCGCATCGAGTCGTCGCCGTCGCGGCCGGCCTCGAGAAGGCGACGGCCATCCGCGGGGCGCTGGCGAGCGGCGTCGTTCGGATCCTCGTCACCGACGCTCCGACGGCCCGGGCCGTGCTGGGGGCCGCCCGATGAACCGCCTCGCGGACCGCGTCTGCCTGGTGACCGGCTCGACCGGGATCGCCGCGGCGAGCGCCCGCCGGCTGTCGACCGAAGGCGCCTCGGTGTTCATCGTGTCGCGCACGGCCGACCACGCTCGGGCGCTGGCCGACGAGCTCGTGCTGGCCGGCGGGCAAGCCGGCTGGTCGACGGCCGACCTGACCGTCGAGTCGGAGGTCGACGAGGCGGTCGCCGGTGCCGTCGCGCGGTTCGGCCGGATCGACGGGCTGTTCGCCGTCGCCGGTGGCAGCGGCCGCCGGTTCGGCGACGGCCCAATCCACGAGCTGAGCGCCGAGGGATGGGAGCGGACGCTCGCGATCAACCTGCGCAGCCAGGCGCTCACCTGCCGAGCCGTCGTCCGCCAGATGCTCGGCCAGGCCGAGAACAGCTCGGGGACACGCGGGTCGATCCTGCTGATGGGCAGCGTCACCGCGACCGATCCCGTGCCGGAGTTCTTCGCGACCCACGCCTATGCGGCGGCCAAAGGGGCGACCAACTCACTGATGACCACGATGGCGGCGACCTACGCCCCCCATCGGATCCGTGTCAATGCGGTCGCGCCGTCGCTGACCGACACGCCGATGGCGGCCCGCGCCTCCGGCGATGCGCGGATCCGGGCCTTCGCCCGGCGCAAGCAGCCGCTGGCCGGCGAAATGATGGATCCGGACGAGGTCGCCCACGCCGCGGTCTACTTCCTGTCGGACGAGTCGCGGGTCGTGACCGGGCAGCTCCTCAAGATCGACGGCGGCTGGTCGGTCGTCTCCGCGTCTCCCGATTCCGCGGGGCCCGGGCGATGACCGCCGGCGCCACGGCTGACGCCCCGGCCATCGCGGCGGTCGACGTCTGCGTGATCGGTGCCGGTTCGGCCGGCTCCACCGCCGCGATCGCCGCGGCTCGCCGCGGTGCCAGCGTCCTGCTCGTCGACCGCCTGCCATTCCTCGGCGGGACGAGCACGGCCGTTCTCGACACGTTCTATGGCTTCTACACCCCGGGTACCCAGGCCCGCAAGGTCGTGGGCGGCGTCGGCGACGACGTGGTCGCCGCATTGCGCGCCCTCGGGCCGGTCATCGAGCGCCCGAACACCTACGGCGCCGGCACCGGCGTGACCTACCTGGCCGAGCACCTCAAGGTCGCCTGGGAGGATCTGGTCACGAGGGCGGGGGCGCGGGTCCTGCTCCACGCGCTCCTCCAGGGAGTGGACGTCCGCGACGGGCGGGTATCGGCCGTGCTGCTTGCGACCCGAGCCGGACTGGCGCGAGTGACCGCCTCCGTGTTCGTGGATGCCAGTGGCGACGCCGACCTGTGCGCGTTCGCCGGCTTCGGCTACGAGACGGCCGGCGACCTCGGTCCCGCGCAAACGCTGACCACCACGTTCCGGATGGCCAATGTGGATCTGGCGCGCCGGGGGTCGATGTCGAAGGCCGGCTTCCACGAGCTGATGGCCGAGGCCGCCGAGTCCGGCGACTACGACCTGCCCCGCCGTGAAGGGAGCGACCACGTCACCCCGGTCGACGGGATGATCGCGACGGTCATGACCCGCCTCGACTCGGTCCGGCGCGAACCGGACGGCCGGATCGTCAACGCCACCGACCCGTGGTTCCTGACCGAAGCCGAGATGGCCGGCCGTCGCCAGGCGCTCGAATACGTCCGCTTCCTGGTCGACCGGGTCCCGGGCTACGAGCGCGCGTCGCTCGTCGCCCTCGGCACCCAGATCGGGGTCCGCGAGACGCGCCGGGTGTACGGCGACGCCCGGCTCACCCGCGACGACGTCCTGGCGGCCCGCTCGTTCGACGACGCGATCGGGCTGTGCGGCGCGCCGATCGAGGATCATCACGCCGGGGCGGATACGGTCTGGCAGTACCTGCCCGACGGCGAGGCGGTCGGCATCCCGTACCGGACCCTCGTGGTCCGCGACGCCGCCAACGTCCTGGTGGCCGGCCGCTGTTTCAGCGCCACGCACGACGCCCACGCCTCGGTCAGGAGCATGGCCCAGTGCATGGCGATGGGCCAGGCGGCCGGCACGGCAGCAGCGGCCGCTGCCGCCGGGCGGCGCGACCCGCGCGACATCGAGGTCGCCGCCCTGCGCGACCGGCTGCGCACGGACGGCGCCATCCTGGAGCTGGCCGCCGCGCCCCGGGCGATCGCGCGATGACCTTCGTGCGAACGGTCCTCGGCGACATCGATCCATCCGAGCTCGGGGTCACCTACGCCCACGAGCACCTGATCATCGACGGCGGCCGGCCGGTCCAGATGGTTCCCGACTTCGACATCGGCGACGTCGACGCGATGGCGACCGAAGTGTCCATGGCGGTCGATCTCGGCCTCCGCTCGGTCGTGGACGCGATGCCGTGCGACGCCGGACGCAACGCCGGGAAGCTCGCCGATCTCGCCCGGCGCACCGGCGTCCACCTGATCGCCCCGACCGGCCTGCACCACGACCGCTACTACGGCCCGACCCACTGGAGCGCCCGCGTCACCGTCGACGAGCTGGCCGAGCTGTTCGTCCTCGACGTGACCGATGGGATCGATGCGTACGACTATGCCGGTCCGGTCGTCCGGCGAACGCCCCATCGAGCGGGCGTGATCAAGGTGGCCGGCAGCGAGGGCGGCCCATCGGCTCGCGATCGGCGCGTGTTCGAGGCGGCGGCCGAAGCGCACCGTCGAACCGGCGTGCCGATCCTGACCCATTGCGAGGGCGGAACGGGCGCCCTCGAGCAGGTCCGCCTGCTGGCCGACGGCGGCGTCGACCTCTCGCACGTCGTCCTGAGTCACGTCGACAAGATCGTCGACCGCGGCTATCACCGGGAGATCCTTTCGACCGGTGCATTCGCGGAGTACGACCAGTCGTTCCGCTGGGGCGACCGCGCGAACGGCACGCTCCAGTTGCTCACCTGGACGGCCGAGGATGGGCTGGCCGACCGGATCGTGCTGGGCATGGACGCCGCTCGTCGCGGCTACTACCTCGTCTACGGCGGCGCGCCCGGGCTAGCCTGGCTGCTCGGCAGCTTCGTCCCGGCCATGGCCGCGGCCGGCATCGACGCCGCCACTCGTCACGCCCTGTTCGTGGACAACCCCGCTCGCGCCTACGCGTTCGCTCGCCAGTAACCCACCGGAGGAGAGGAACTGTCATGGACGGCCACTCGATCACGATGCTCGGCACCGGCCTGATCGGCGACTTCTACACCCACACGCTGCACGGCCAGCGTGGTCGCGATCGCGTTCGCGTCGTCTATTCGCGCAGCGAGTCGCGAGGAGCCGACTTCAGCCAACGCTGGTCGATCCCGGAGCACACCATCGACCTGGCGGCCGCCATCGACCACCCCGAGACGGACGTGGTGGTCGTCGGCCTGCCGAACTTCCTGCACGAGGAGGTGGTCGGCCTCGTCGCGAAGGCTGGCAAGAGCGTCCTGTGCACCAAGCCGCTCGGTCGCACCGCCGACGAGGCGAAGCGGATGCTCGCGGTGGTCGAGAAGGCCGGCGTCTTCGCCGGCTACCTCGAGGACCTGTGCTATACGCCGAAGTCGCTCAAGGCGTTCGACTCCGTTCGCGCCGGCGCCATCGGCGACGTCACCTGGGTCCGCTCGCGCGAGACCCATCCCGGACCGCATTCCGCCTGGTTCTGGGATGGCCGGCTGACCGGCGGGGGCGCGATCGTCGACCTGGGCTGCCACTGCATCGAGATCATCCGCAACTACGTCGGCAAGGGGAACCGGCCGGTCGAGATCCTGTGTCACACCGACACCCTCGTCCACCCGATCGTCGACGAGGACAACGCGATCGCCCTGATCCGCTTCGAATCTGGCGCGATCGGCCAGTTCGAGGTCAGCTGGACGTTCCGCGGCGGGATGGACCTGCGGGACGAGGTGGCCGGTACGCGAGGCACGATCTGGACGAACCACTTCCTGCGCACGGGTTTCGAGATGTTCAGCGCGGGTGGCGGTGGTGGCTACGTCGCGGAGAAGGCGGAGACGTCGGCGGGCTGGCTCTTCCCGGTCGGCGACGAGGTCAGCGAGCTCGGCTACGTCGACATGTTCAGCGACATGTTCGGGGCGATCGACGACGGTCGCGCGCCACAGGAGACGTTCTACGACGGGTACGTCGTCAACGCGATCATGGATGCTGCCTACCGCTCGGCGAAGGCCCACGCCTGGGCGCCGATCGAGCTCGACTGGCGTGGCGGCGCAACGCCCCGGATCAAGTCGACGTCCGAGAGCTTCGAGGGCCAGGTGGTCATCAAGCGCGAGGTCCTGCCCGACGGTCGCCTCAAGCTGATCCTCAAGGACCCCGCCTCGGGCGACTTCAGCGACCGCGTGGTCGCGGGGAGCTGACACCCGGGAGCAGCCCGAGACCGCGGAGGTCGGCGCGCAGGGTCGCGGCATCGCTGAATCGCCGGACCGCCATGCCGAGCTCTGCGGCGACCTCCAGGTTGGCCGCCACGTCGTCGATGAACAGCGTGCCGGCCGGATCGAACCCCGTGCGCTCGAGCATGTGCCGGTAGATCCGCGGGTCCGGCTTGGCAACCCCGACCTCGCCGGAGATGACGATCGCCTCGAACCAGCCGAGGAAGTCGTAGCGCGACCGGGCGACGGGGAACTTCTCCGCGGACCAGTTGCTGAGCGCCGCGAGTCGCAGGCCGGCCGAGCGCAGCTCCGCCAGGATCGCGACCGTCCCGTCGATCGGCCCGCCGAGCATCTCGTCCCAGCGTTCGTCGTAGGCGAGGATGCGGTCGCGCTGCTCCGGGTGGAGTCGGGCGAGCGACTCCACGGCGTCCTGCCAGGACCCACCGGAATCCAGTCCCGCGTTCCAGGCCGGCGAGCAGACCTCGGCAAGGAATCGTTCCATGGCCGCCTCGTCACCGTCGAACAGTCGCCGGTACAGGTGGCGCGGGTCCCAGTCGATCAGGACCCCACCGAGATCGAAGACGACCGCGTGGATGTCGGGCGTCATCCCGGCCGGGCGATGGCCAGCTCGGGCATGCCCGACGGCTCGCCGGCCTCGATCCAGCGCCCGATCGCGTCGCGGGCGAAGAGCTGGTCGACGACCATCGCCGACGCCCCGATCACGCCGGCCAGCCCACCGAGCAACGAGCGCTGGACGAGCAGGTCGCGGGTCGCCAGGGGCAGGGAACGCCGGTAGATCGTCTCGCGAATCGCGGCCAGCAGCTGATCCGGGCTGTTGGCCACGCCGCCGCCGATCACGATCAGGGACGGGTTGAAGAAGTTGACCACGCTGGCCAGCATCGAGCCGATCTGGCGGCCGGCCGACTGGAGCATGGCGACCGCGACCGGGTCGCCGAACGAGGCCGCGCGGGCCACGTCTTCCGCGGTGACCGTGCCGTGCTGATCGAGAGCCGCCTTCAGGCGAGTGCTTCGTCCACTCCGGGCGGCCTCCCCACCCGCCCGGCCCAGGGCCTCGCCCCCGGCCAGGGCCTCCAGGCAACCGATGTTGCCGCAGCGGCAGACCACCGCGGGGTCGTCCACGACCTGGATGTGACCGACGTCACCGGCACTGCCCTGGGCGCCCCGATGGAGGCGGCCGTCGGAGATGATGCCGGCCCCGATTCCCGTGCCGATCTTCACGACGACGACGTTGTCGTGGCCGATCGCGACACCGGCCCGCCACTCGCCGAGGGCCAGGACGTTGACGTCGTTGTCGACCCACACGGGCGCCCGGTAGCGGGCCGTGAACCGGTCGCGGATCGGATACCCATCCCAGCCGGGCATGATCGGCGGGGAGATCGGCCGGCCGGACTGGAACTCGACGGGCCCCGGGACGCCGATCCCGATGCCCCACAGGTTGCCCGGCAGGGCTTCGGTGGTCCGCAGGAGCAGCTCGAACAGCGCCTCCACCCGATCGAGGCAGCGTTCCGGCCCGGCCTCGATGCGCACCGGCTCGTCGTGGTGGCCGAGGATCCGGCCGTCGAGCGTCGTGACCGCCACGTCGACGCTGGTCGCCCCGAGATCGGCGACCAGGACGTGGCCGGCGTCCGCGCGAAAGGCCAGCTGGCGCGGGGGGCGGCCACCCGTGCTCGGCCCGACATCACCCTCACCAACCAGCCGGCGCTCGATCAGCTCTCCGATGCGCTGCGCCACGATCGCTCGCCCGAGCCCCGTTCGCGTCACCAGCTCCGAGCGGGACAGCGACCGTCCAAGACGGACTTCGTCGAGAACCGTGACGAGGGCGTCGAGCGCCTCCTCCGGAAGCGGCCCATGACGCGGCTCGATCGCGCCGGGCCTCGGGCCGGCCAGTGCGGATTCCGTCGATTCGGGTGGATCGCCGGTCAGTCGCTGGGTCACCGGCCGATGATACGCTCGACCGCCCGTTCAAACCACTTTTGCACTTGACAGGGGAAAGTAGGATGGGTAGCGAGTAAAGTCCAAGCACCTGTCGAACACGTGACAGCGTCCCCTGCGCGGAATCCGACCCGCCACCGCTCCCAGTACCGCTAGACTGTCTAGACGTTCGCACCGCAACGAACAGGTGGGTGAACCGGGCATGAGGAGGATCGCCGATGTCGGGGCGGCCGTCATCGGCACGGGTTTCATCGGCACGGTGCACGTGGAGGCGTTGCGCCGGATCGGGGTCCAGGTTCGAGGCGTCCTCGGCAGCACGCCGGAGCGCGGCCAGCTTCGAGCCGAGGCGCTCGGGGTCTCGCGGGCCTACGCCTCCCTCGATGAGCTCCTCGATGACTCGTCGGTCGAGGTCGTCCACGTCACGTCGCCGAACCATCTCCACGTCCCGCAGACGGAGCGGATCCTGGCGGGCGGGCGGCATGTCGTCTGCGAGAAGCCACTGGCGATGACCGCCGCGGAGTCAGCGGACCTGGTCTCGCGCGCCGCGCAGACCGGCCTGGTCAACGCGGTCAACTTCAACATCCGGTTCTACCCGCTCCACCAGCACGTTCGGGAGCTCGTGGCAGCCCGGAAGCTCGGCGACGTCCGCTTCGTGACCGGCCACTACTTCCAGGACTGGCTGCTCCTGGAGACCGACTGGAACTGGCGCCTCGAGCCCGACAAGGGCGGTTCGCTCCGGGCCGTCGGCGACATCGGCTCGCACTGGCTCGATCTCGTCACCTTCCTGACCGGGCAACCGATCGTGTCCGTCATGGCCGATCTCGCAACGTTCATCCCGCTCCGGGCGCAGCCACGCGGCCCCGTCGAGACCTTCTCGACCGATCGCAGCACGGACACCGTCCCGCGCGAGATGGCCACCGAGGACGTCGCATCGATCTTGTTGCGGTTCGCCAACGGCGCTCGAGGCTCCGTGGCGGTTTCGCAGATCAGCGCCGGCCGGAAGAACTCGCTGCAATGGGAGATCGACGGTGCCACGGGTTCGGCCGCCTGGGACTCCGAGACACCGGACCACCTGTGGCTCGGTCACCGCGAGCGGCCGAACGAGGTCCTGCTCCGCAACCCGGCTCTCATGGGCCCCGCCGGCCGCGCCGCGTCGGCCCTGCCGGCCGGTCACGTCGAGGGCTTCGGCGACACGTTCGGGGCCCTCTTCCGCGCCGTCTATGCCGACGTCATCGCCGGCCGTCCGGCCGAACGGCCGCCGTACGCGACGTTCGCCGACGGGCACGACGAGATGCTGGTCGGTGACGCGATCGCCGAGAGCGCCCGGCGGGGCGGGTGGATCGACGTCGAACGCGCGACGGGGGGAGCTGGCGCCAAGGTAGCCCTGGAGGCGACCCGATGAAGCTCGGTCTGTTGACCGCCCCATTTCCGGAAACGCCGTTGATGGAGGTCGCCGATTGGACGGCCGCCAACGGCTTCGAGAGCCTGGAGATCGCCTGCTGGCCGCGAACGAGCGGGCCGACTCGCCGCTACGCCGGGACGAGCCACATCGACGTGGCCAACCTGTTGACAGGCCAGGCACGGGAGATCGTCGGCGAGATCGCGGCGAAGGGCCTGTCCATCTCCGGGCTCGGCTACTACCCGAACCCACTCCACCCGGACCTCGCCCATCGCGCCATGGTCATCGCCCACCTGAAGCACGTCATCACCGCGGCCGAGATGATGGGGATCCCGTTCGTCAACACGTTCATGGGCGCCGACGCGGCGAAGACGCTGGATCAGAACTGGGACGAGGCGGTCAAGGTCTGGCCGGACATCGTCTCGTTCGCCCAGGACCACGGTCGGAAGATCACGATCGAGAACTGCCCGATGCTCTTCAGCTACGACGAGTGGCCGGGCGGGCACAACCTGGCGACCACCCCGCGCATCTGGCGCCGGATCCTGGAGACCTGGGGCGGCACGATCGGGCTCAACTTCGACCCGTCGCACCTGATCCTCCAGATGATCGACATCCCGCGCTTCATCCGCGAGTTCGGGCCGCACATCCTGCACGTGCAGGCCAAGGACCTGACGATCGACCGGGAAGGGCTGTACGAGCGCGGCGTCTTCTCCCTCGGCATGGGCTGGCAGGTGCCCCGGTTGCCGGGTCTCGGCGACGTCGACTGGGGCGTCCTGTTCGCGGCGCTCTATCGGTCCGGCTACGACGGCGACGTCGTCGTCGAGCACGAGGACCGCGACTTCGAGGGAACCGACCAGCTGGTCAAACGAGGGTTCCTCCTCGCCCGCGACGTCTTGCGGCCGTACATCAAATGAGCGCCGTCGCCCGCTCCATCGACCTGCTGACGGAACGTGACATCGCCAAGGCGATCGATCACTCGCTGCTGCGGCCCGAGCTCGACGACGAGTTCGTGGAGGCCGGCTGCCGGCTCGCCGCCGAGTACGACGTCGCCTCGGTCTGCGTCCGACCGGCCGACGTGGCCCGCGCCAGGGCACTCCTCGACGGGACCGACGTCGCCGTCGGGACGGTGATCGGCTTCCCGCATGGCAACCACCTGACGGCGACCAAGGTGTTCGAGGCGCGCCAGGCGCTCGCCGATGGGGCGACCGAGCTCGACATGGTCATCCAGATCGGGGCGCTCAAGTCCGGCCGCGACGCCGACGTCCAGGCCGACATCGCCGCCGTGGTCGAGGTCGCCCACGCGGCTGGCGCGATCGTGAAGGTCATCTTCGAGAACGCCTACCTGACCGAAGACGAGAAGGTGCGGGCCTGCCACCTTGCCGAGGCGGCCGGCGCCGACTTCGTCAAGACCTCGACCGGATTTGCGCCAAGCGGCGCCACCCACGATGACCTCCGGCTGATGCGCGCCAACACGTCGCCGCACGTCGGGGTCAAGGCCGCCGGCGGCGTCCGAACGCTCGATGCGCTGCTCGAGGTCATGGCCCTCGGCACGACCCGCATCGGCGCGACGGCGACAAAGGCGATCATCGAGGAGTTCCGGGCGCGCAAGACCGGTGGACGGCCCGTGCCTGCTGGCGCATCCGCAGAGGCTGGGTACTGACGTGCGCGACGTCGGGGTCGGGATGCTGGGCTCGGGCTTCATCGGCGAATTTCACACCCTTGGCTTGCGCTACGTCCCGGACGCCCGTGTCGTCGCGAACTACGGTGCCGGCGCCGAGCGGCGCGAGGCCTTCGGGCGGCGATTCGGCAGCCGACCGCTCGACTCGATCGAGGCGGTCTGCGCGGATCCCGAGGTCGACCTCGTGGTCGTCTCCCTGCCCAACCACCTGCACCTCGAGGCCGTTCGCATCGCCACCGCCAACCGCAGAGCCGTCGCCTGCACCAAACCGCTCGGCCGAACGGCCGCCGAGGCGGCCGAGATGCTGAGGCTCGCCCGGGACGCGGGCGTGTTCCACGCCTACCTGGAGAACGTCGTCTTCACGACGGAAACGATGCGGATGCGCGAGATGATCGAGGCGGGCGCGATCGGCCGGCCGGTCACCTTCCGCGCTCGCGAGGGGCACAGCGGTCCGCACGCCGCGCACTTCTGGGATGCCCAGCTCTCGGGCGGCGGCGCGCTGCTCGACATGGGCTCGCACGGAGCCGAGGCGGCCCGCTACCTGTTCGGGAAGGACGTTGCGGTTCGTGACGTCTTTGCCTGGGGCGCCACGCTCGTGCACGGCGCCCGGACGAGCGGCGAGGACAATGCGGTGATGCTCGTGCGCTTCGAGGACGACCGGGTTGCGACCATGGACGTCTCATGGTCGTCGAAGGGCGGCCTCGAGAATCGCTTCGAGGTCTATGGAGACCGCGGCCGGATCGTCCAGGACATCACCTCCACCCCCCTGCGTGCGTTCATCGAGCGGCCGGCCGGCTACATCGGCGAGAAGGCCGACACCGAGACGGGCTGGGTCTTCCCGGTGCCGGACGAGACCCATGTCCACGGCCACGACGCAATGATGCGAGACGTCGTGGAGTCGTTCAGGACCGGAACCGCCCCTCGCGAGACGTTCGAGGACGGCCTCGCCGTGAACTCGATCATCGACGCCGCGTATCGCTCCATGCGCGGGGGTCACTGGGAGCCGCTGGAGCGCGTCGTCGCGCCGGCGATGGTGACTGCCCGATGAACGCCCCCGCCGCCGCCCCGACTCTTCCCTGGATCGCCGCCGCCGGCGAGGTCCTCCGGCGCATCGCCGAGACGCAGGCAGGCGCGATCGAGGAGGCCAGCGCCTGGTGCGCCGAGGCGATTGCCGGCGACGGCCTGGTACACCTGTTCGGGACCGGCCATTCGCGCATCCCGGTCGAGGAGATGTTTCCGCGCTACGGGTCCTACCCGGGCTTCAACCCGATCGTCGAGCTGTCGATGACCTTCCACACCCAGGTGGTCGGCGCCAATGGCCAGCGCCAGGCGATGTTCATCGAGCGGGTTCCGGGGCTTGCCGAGGTGATCCTGTCCAACTTCACCTTCGGCCCCAGGGACGTGATGATCGTCTTCTCCGCGGGTGGCCTGTCGGCCGTCCCGGTCGAGATGGCCCGCGGAGCCCGGCGTCGCAGCCTGCGGGTGATCGCCGTGACGTCGGTCGAGCAGTCCATGTCCGACGAACCGAACCCGCTGGTCGGCAGCCGCCTGCTCGACGAGGCGGACCTCGTCATCGACCTGTGCACTCCCCACGCCGACGCGCTGATCGCCATCGACGGCCTCGATACACCGGTCGGACCCGGCTCGACCGTAGCCGCCGTCGCCATCGTGAATTCCATCAAGGTGCGCACCGCCCAGCTGCTCGTCGAGCGCGGGGCGATGCCGCCCGTCATCACCAGGGCCTCGGTCGTAGGCGCCGATCGCTCGCGGGATCTGTTCGAAGATGCCTATCGAGAGCACGCGCGGCGGATCGCTCGTGCCATCATCCGGGAGGGGTGATGGCCGCGGGCATCGCGCGCAGGAGGTGCGGCCCATAGATCGCATCGATCGGGCTCCCTGTGAGGAGCAGTCAGTTCGTCGACGCGACCAGATCGGCGCGTCATTGGCTATAGGAGAGCACGCATGATCAAGGGATCGACTCACGCAAGGCTGCTTGTCGGCCTGGCGACGATCGCGCTCGTCGCGACCGCCTGTTCAAGTTCAGGGGCCACGACCGCTCCCAGCGCCGCCGCTCCCAGCGCCGCCGCTCCCAGCGCGGCCCCCCCGGCATCCGCGGCGGCCACGCAGTACAAGATCGGGTACTCGAACGGCGGCGGCGTCGGCAACGGCTTCCGCGAGGAGCAGGTCTGCACCGCGAAGGCGCAGGCGAAGGCGTCGGGCGAGGTCTCCGACCTCACCACCATCCACCGCAACACGGACGCCGCAGGCCAGCTCTCCGATCTTCGCGACCTGATCGCGAAGGGCGTCAATGGCATCGTGTTCAACCCGAACGACCCCGACGCGCTCAACCCGGCCCTCGCCGAGGCGCACGCCGCCGGCATCGTTACCGTGTCGGTCGACGCCAACGTGACCGATCCGAATACCTGGAACCTGACCAACAACCAGGTGAAGTACGCCGAGATCGGCGCCAAGTGGCTGTTCGATCAGCTGGGCGGCAGCGGCACCGTCTGGTACACCCGCGGTCTCGCCGGCCACCCGGCCGACTCCGACCGTGACATCGGGTTCAAGAACGTCCTCAAGGACTACCCGAACATCAAGGTCGTCCCGAACGCTGACGGCGTGTTCACCGGCTGGGATCCGGCGACCACGACGCAGTTGACCAACGACTTCATCGCCAGCGGCCAGTACGACAAGATCAACGGTATCTGGGCGTCCGGCATGGGCAAGCAGATCATCGATGCCGTCAAGGCGGCCAACAAGCCGTATGTGCCGATCGCCGATGCCGACATCGGTGGGTTCGTCGCCCAGCTCCTCGACCCCACCAACTTCCCGGGCCTCAAGGGCGCGGCCGTCACCAACACGGCCTCCGTCGGCGGCGCGGGCATCACCCTGGCGCTCAAGCTCCTCAAGGGCGAGACGGTCACGGCGACCGACGCCGCCAAGGCGAACACCGTCCTGCTGGACCCCGTGCTCGTCGATAACCTGACCGACGCGGGCAAGGCCCAGCTGAAGGCCTGGCAGTCCGTTCCGGGGATGGACCCACTGTGGCCGCTCAGCCTCTCGATCGAGGGCTGGACGACCTACGACCCCAACACCGTTCCTTCATCCTGCAAGGGCGCGTAACCCAACCCGTCGTCACGTGCAACGGGGGACGCCGGCACCGCCGGCGTCCCCCGCGTTACGATCCCGCCACCCCAGGAGCCCGATGACCCTCCCCACCACCGACCTCCTGCTCGAGGCGACCGGCGTCTCGAAGACGTACGGCGCGGTCGTCGCGCTGAAGGCCGCATCCCTGGCCGTCCGCCCAGGCGAGGTCCACGCGCTCATGGGCGCCAATGGCGCCGGCAAGAGCACGCTCGTCAAGATTCTCACCGGCGTCGTCCGTCCGGACAGCGGCACGATCGCGGTGCGCGGCAAGGAGCGCATCGTCCACTCGCCGGCCGAGGCGCGCCGCGGGGGCCTCGTCTCCGTCTACCAGGAGCCGGCGCTGATCCCGGACCTCGACATCCGGGCCAACCTGCGCCTGACGGAGACACCGCTCGAGCCGTTCCGCTACTGGCTCCGCGAGCTCGGTCTCGAGGACCTGAATCTCTCGCACCAGGCACGGCGCTTGCCGCTTGCCTCGCTCCGGATCATCGACCTCGCCCGCGCCCTCGCGATCGAGCCCGACGTGCTCATGCTCGACGAGATGACCGCGGCGCTGCCCGCGAACCTCACCGAGCGCGTGCTCGAGGTCGTCGGCCGCCAGCGCGGCGGCGATCGATCCGTCATCTTCATCTCCCATCGCTTGATCGAGATCGCCGCCGTCTGCGACCGCGCGACGGTGCTGCGCGAGGGCGAGACCGTCGGCGTGGTCGACGTCAGCGAGGGCTCCGAGGAGCGAATCGTCGAGCTCATGCTTGGCCAGATCGTGAAGGACATGTCGGCGATCGCCGAGCGCACGGCTGCATCGACCCGTCCGGCGGACACGAAACCCCGGCTCACGGCGCGCGGCCTGACGGCCGGCGCCAAGCTGCACGACGGCTCGTTCCAGCTCTACCCGGGCGAGGTGCTCGGGGTGGTCGCGCTCGAGGGCCAGGGGCAGGACGAGCTGTTCGACATCCTCGCGGG
>JBGPIH010000066.1:0-15616 GCA_041484785.1 Candidatus Limnocylindria bacterium | reverse complement strand
TGACGCTCCGTGAGCCGATCGGCGTCGTCGGGCTGATCGTCCCGTGGAACTTCCCGCTGCTGATGGCCTCGTGGAAGGTGGCGCCGGCGCTGGCCGCCGGCAACACGGCGATCCTCAAGCCGGCGAGCTACTCGCCGCTCACCGCCATCCGGCTCGCCGAGCTCGCCCTCGAGGCCGGCATCCCGGCCGGCGTCCTCAACGTCGTGACCGGCCCCGGCGGTTCCGCCGGAGCGGCCGTCGCGGGTCATCCGGGGATCGGCAAGGTGGCCTTCACCGGCGAGACGACCACCGGCCAGGAGATCATGCGGCTGGCCGCGGGCAACGTGAAGAAGATCTCGCTGGAGCTCGGCGGCAAGAGCCCCAACATCGTGTTCGCCGACGCCGACCTCGAGAAGTTCGCCCGCGAATCGCCCTATTCGGTCTTCGACAACGCCGGCCAGGATTGCTGCGCCCGGAGCCGGATCCTCGTCGAGCGCTCGGCCCACGAGCGGGTCGTGGAGCTGTTCGCGGCGGCGACCCGCGCGGTCAACGTCGGCGACCCGGCGGACGCGGCGACCGAGGTCGGCACGCTCGTCAGCTTCAGGCAGCGCGACCGGGTCAAGGACTACATCGAGATCGGCCTGGCCGAGGGTGCCACGCTGGTCGTGGGTGGTGACGAACCGGGCGATCCAGCCCTGGCCGATGGCGCGTACCTGATGCCGACCGTCTTCGACGACGTCACCAACGAGATGCGGATCGCTCGCGAGGAGATCTTCGGGCCAGTGGTCTCGATCATCGCCTTCGACACCGAGGAGGAGGCGCTCCGCCTGGCCAACGCCACGCCGTACGGCCTGTCCGGCTCGATCTGGAGCCGCGACATCGGCAAGGCCCTGCGGACCGCCAGGGGCCTGCAGGCGGGCGTGATCAGTGTCAACTCCAACAGCTCGGTCCACACGGAGGCACCGTTCGGCGGCTACAAGATGTCGGGGATCGGGCGGGAGCTGGGGATGTCCGCTCTCGAGCTCTACACCGAGACCAAGAACGTCTTCATTGACCTCAGCTGAGGATCGGGAGACGGTCAGGGCGATGGACGAGCGCGGCGGGATCGTCTTCGGCGACAACATGCCGGGATCGGACGGACCGGACTAGAGCCAGCCGCCCTCGCCCGGATGCAGCTCCGGATGGCGCAGGTCGATCCAGTCGCGCAGCGCCCAGATCGTGGTCTTGAACGCGATCTCCGACCACGGGATGGAGTCGGGCGCGAAGGCCACGACCTCGGTGGCCTCGGGCGTCGGGGTTGCCGTCCCTCCGGTGATCCGCGCCTCGAACGCGACCGTGACCACGGTCGCCTCGAGCCGCGTGTAGAGCCCCACGATCTCGCCGGGCTCGACGAGGAGGCCGGTCTCCTCGAACGTCTCGCGGATCGCTGCCTGGTTGACGGTCTCGTCGACCTCCAGGAAGCCGCCGGGCTGGGCCCAGGAGCCGCGGCCAGGCTCGATCCCGCGCCGGATCAGGACGATCTCACCCGCGTCGGTAATCGGCAGCGTCGTGACCACCAGCCGCGGGTTGACGTAGGCGATGTGGCCGCAGGCCGCGCAGACGAGGCGTTTGCGGTCTTCGCCCTGAGCGAACTCGAATCGAAGCGGCCCGCCGCAGCTCGAGCAGTAGTTGAGGTTCTGGGCAATCCACGCGGGCACCCCGGCACCGGACGGCACGTCCGTCGAGCGCCCGTCCCGACCCCGATCGAACGGCTCGTCCATCAGCGCACCACGATCGCGGTCACGCCAGCAGGACCGCGAGCGATGCCCCGATCAGCGCGGCCAGGCCGATCAGGCTGACGACGACCCAGGCGAGGCGGAAGAAACCGCGCCCGCGGTCGATCGGCATCCACGCCCACGCCGATCGCCAGATGCGCAACACGGCGTCGGCGGTCGTCAGGGTCAGGAGCGGAGCGGCGAGCGCCACGCACAGCTTGACCAGCGGGCTGCCGAGCGAGGCACCGAGCTCGAGCGCCGAGATCGCCACCGCCCCGCAGATGAGCACGATGACGCTCAGGTTGATGTAGTGCGCCTGCAGCGGCGTCGGCGCCACCTCGGGAACCGAGCGCGGCGGAAGGCCCTGGAGGCTCGGCGGCAGCACGACCGGCTGCCGGTCGAGTGCGGGCATCCCGGGTTCCCAGCGCTCGTCGTCCATCGTGCCCGAGTGTAGCGACGGCTCCCGAATCACACTGACCGGGTCTCGGCCGCCTGGGAGTCGTCCACGGTGACCGAGCAGGTCGGGCACCACCAGCGGGTCTCGAGCGCGGTGCCACACGGCTCGTGATGGAGCGGTTCGGCGCCCTCCGATCGCCGAGCACCCCAGTCCGCCAGCAGGCGAAGGGCGGAGGCCAGCTCCCGCCCTTCCGCGGCGAGGGCATACGACATGCGTGGCGGTCGCTGCTGGTACGGGGTCGCGACCACGATCCGCTCGCGCTCCAGCCGCCGCAGCCGAGCCGTGAGGATGTTCGGGGCGATCGCGGGCAGGGCCTCGGCGAGCTCGTTGAAGCGTCGCGCGCCGTCGAGGAGCGCCTCGATCAGGAGCAGGCTCCAGCGATCGCCGACGCGCTCGAGGGCCAGCTCGAGCGGGGATTGGGCGCGTCGTTCGGGCGGTTCGGGCATGGCGTGGATGGTAGGTGCGGCTTGGGGGCTTGTCACGGCCGAGAGTCAGTTGTAGATTGCAAGTCACAAGTCTATCGCAGCACCCAAGCAACGGAGCACACCACCCATGAGCGCCATCGAAGAACTCCAGACCGCGGTCGGCTCGATCGCCGAGCGCGTCGGTCCAGCCATCGTCGGGATCGGTCGCGGGACACGCGGATCGGGGGTAGTCGTCGCCCCCGGCAAGGTCCTGACCAACGCCCACAACCTGCGCGGCGACGAGGTGACCGTCACCTTCGCCGACGGACGGCGCACCCGCGGGACCGTCGCCGGGTACGACGGTGAGGGCGACCTCGCGGTCATCGACGTCGACACCGCCGGTGCGACGGCACTCGACTGGGGAGACGGCGCGGCGCTCGCGGTCGGCACGGCGGTCTTCGGGGCCGGCGCCAGCCATGACGGTGGCACACGGGTCACGTTCGGCCTCATCTCCGCCATCGCCCGCGAGTTCCGCGGCCCGGGCGGACGCCGCATCGACGGCAGCGTCGAGCACACCGCGCCGCTCGCTCCCGGCTCGTCGGGCGGAGCGCTCGTCGACGCCAAGGGTCGGCTGGTCGGCCTCAACACGAACCGGATCGGCGAGGGCTTCTACCTGGCACTTCCCGTCGACGAGGGCCTGCGTGCGCGGATCGATGCGCTTTCACGCGGCGAGTCGCCGAAGCGCGCCCGCCTGGGTGTGGCGGTCGCTCCGTCCCATGTCGCACGCCGGATGCGTCGCTCGGTCGGCCTCCCCGAGCGCGACGGCGTCCTCGTCCGTGGCGTCGAGGACGGGAGCCTCGCGGCGGCTGCCGGGATCGAGGCCGGCGACCTGATCGTCGAGGCCGGCGGTCGGCCCATCGCGGCGACCGACGATCTGCTCGAGGCGCTCGATGCGCTGGAGCTCCCGTTCGACGTCAAGCTGGTTCGCGGCACGGACGAGCGGACCGTCCGGATCGGCGGCGGCGCGACGGCATCCGGGGAGGCCTGAGGCCCATGGTCGCCCTCGCGCCTCGATCGGAGGCCATGCCGTCCGCGGCCGGCGACGTCGATGACGCCGACGCCCTCGACGCCTACTCGGTCGCCGTCTCGACGGCGGCCGAGCGGCTGATCCCGTCGGTCGCCAGCCTGCGCGTCCCCCGCCAGGCCGGTGGCTGGTCGGGCGGCGGGGCGGGTTCGGCGGTCGCGATCGAGCCGGTCGGGCACCTGGTGACGTCGGCGCACGTGGTCGCCGGCACGGAACGGGGAACGGCCACGTTCGTGGACGGCTCGGAGCTGGAGTTCCGGGTCGTGGGTCGCGATCCGCTATCGGACCTTGCTGTGCTCCGGACGAACGGAGGCGATCCACGGCCTGCCCCGCTCGGCGATGCCGACCGGCTACGGGTCGGGCAGTTGGTCGTCGCCATCGGGAATCCACTCGGCTTCGCCGGCACCGTGACGGCCGGGGTGGTCAGCGCGCTCGGCCGATCGCTCGCGGCGCGCGATGGGCGCACGAGCCGGATGGTCGAGAACGTGATCCAGACCGACGCCGCGCTCAACCCCGGCAACTCGGGAGGTGCCCTCGCCGACTCCCGCGGGCGGGTCGTCGGGATCAATACCGCGGTCGCCGGGATCGGCCTGGGTCTCGCGGTCCCCATCGATGCAGCCACGCGTCGGATCCTCGGCGCGCTGATCGCGGACGGTCGCGTCCGGCGGGCCTTCCTCGGCATCGTCGGAGGCGTTCGCCCGCTCGGCGAGGCGAGCGCGGCGCGCGTCGGCCGGCGTCGCGGCCTCGAGGTCGTCCAGTTGCTCGAGCCCAGTCCCGCGGCAAGCGCCGGGCTGCGCGTCGGCGACATCGTGGTCGACCTGGACGGGCAACCCATCGAAGGGGTCGGCGACCTGCAGCGACGGCTCTTCGGGGAGGTCATCGGCGGCCGGCTCGACATGATCGTCGAGCGGGGCGGCGAATTGCGCTCGATCTCGGTGAGCCCGGTCGAACTGGCTTCGTAGCCGTCGGGAGAACCCGACCGCGACCGCCCCCAACGGGTAGCATCGGCTGACCGATGACAGGCCAGCCAGTGACCCGGGTGGTGCGCGACGACCGGTTCGAGCGCCTCGTTCCGGCCGCGGCGCACCTCGAGCCGCTCGCCGGCGGGGCGATCTGGGCCGAGGGCCCGGTCTATCTCCCGGACGACGATTCGGTCATCTGGAGCGACGTCCGGGGCGACCGGGTGCGCCGCTGGTCCGCCGCCGGCGGCGCGAGCGAGCTGTACGCTCCCGGCGATTTCGCGAACGGCCACACGCTCGACCGCGACGGGCGGATCCTCGCCTGCGAGCACGGCCTGCGGCGGGTCGCGCGCTACGAGGCGGACGGGTCGCGGACGACCGTGGCGGATCGCCACGACGGCCGCCGGCTCAACTCGCCGAACGACCTGATCGTGGCGTCCGACGGCGCGGTCTGGTTCACCGATCCTCCCTACGGGATCCTCGACGACAGCGAGGGCCACCGGGCGGAGTCGGAGCTCGGCGGCTGCTACGTCTTCCGGTTCGACCGGGTGACGGGCGAGCTGGCTGTCGTCAGCGACGCGATGGAGCATCCGAACGGCCTGGCCTTCTCGCCCGACGAATCCGTGCTCTACGTGTCGGACACCTCGGCCGCCCGGATCCCGGGTGGCAACCACCACATCCTGGCCTTCGACGTCGTCGACGGGGGCCGGCGCCTGGCGAGGCCACGGGTCTTCGCGGTCATGGAACCGGGCCTGGCGGACGGCCTGCGCGTCGACGTCGACGGGAACGTCTGGACCTCGGCCGGTGACGGGATCCACGTGCTGGACGCCGCTGGCATCGAGCTCGGGCGGATCCTGCTGCCCGAGGCGGCGAGCAACTGCGTCTTCGGCGGGCGCGACGGCCGGCGACTCTTCATCACCGCGACCTCGACCCTGTGGTCCATCCAGGTCGGGATTCGCGGGGCGGTCACACCCTGGGTGGACGCCCGGTCCGCGGGCCGCTAACCGCCGGCATCCTCGAGCACCGCCCGGGTTTGCCGGGCGCGCCACGCCGTGAGGCGCTGCGCCAGGCCGTCGTCGGAGAGGGCGAGGATCGCGGCGGCGAGCAGCCCCGCATTCGTGGCGTTCCCGATCGCGACGGTCGCCACCGGGATGCCCCGTGGCATCTGGACGATCGAGAGCAGCGAGTCGAGGCCCCCGAGGTGCTGGGTCGGGATCGGGACCCCGATCACCGGCAGCGCGGTCTTCGCCGCGAGCATCCCCGGCAGGTGGGCGGCCCCGCCCGCGCCGGCCACGATGACCCGGATCCCTCGCCCGGCCGCGCTCTCCGCGTAGCTGAACAGCCGGTCCGGAGTCCGGTGCGCCGAGACCACCTTGAGCTCGGACGGGACGCCGAGCTCGTCGAGGATCGCGACCGCCGCCTCCAGGATCGGGAAGTCCGAGCGGCTGCCGCCCACGATCCCGACCACCGGGCCGGGGGCATCCGCGTCGGGTCCGCTCATGGCGCCTCCTCATCTGCGTCCTCGGTCACCGGGTCGCTCGTGCCGTCGTCCCAGTGCAACCCGGCGAGCGCCGCTCGAGCCCGTTCGAGCGCCTCCTCGACGTCCGCGCCGAGCGCGGTGAGGTGTCCCATCTTGCGACGCTCGAAGACGCGCCGCTTGTCGTACACGTGCAGATGGACCGACGCCTCGGCGAGCGCGGCAGCCACGCCGAGCAGCCGCGCCGGGCGTCGTGGCCCCGTCCCCAGCAGGTTGACCATCGCCGCCGGAGCCAGCGCGGCCGGCGAGCCAAGCGGCAGACCGCAGATCGCCCGGACATGCTGCTCGAACTGGGACGTCGCGGCGCCCTCGATCGTCCAGTGCCCGCTGTTGTGGACGCGAGGCGCGAGCTCGTTGACCAGGATCGCGCCGTCGCCCAGCAGGAAGAGCTCGGCCGTCAGGGTGCCGCACAGGTCCATCGCCGCGGCCAGCCGCTCCACGATGGCGGCGGCACGATCGGATACCTCGGGGTGCACCGGCGCGGGCGCCACGGACTCGACGAGGATCCCGTCATCGTGCCGGTTCCGGGTGATCGGGAACGTGGCGGTGCCACCGCGAACGTCGCGCGCCAGCACGATCGACAGCTCACAGTCGAACGTCAGCTCGCGCTCGGCCAGCAGCGGCAGGCCGGCCGCGCGACCGAGCCGCTCCCAGGCATCGTCGAGGTCGCCGACGGCCAGGATGCGGAGCTGCCCGCGGCCATCGTAGCCGCCGATCGGCAGCTTGAGCCGGAGCGGCAGGCCGAGCTCCGCCGCCGCCGACCGGGCCGCCTCCGGCGACCGGACCTCCCGCCACGGCGCGACGGCGACGCCGGCCGCCTGTACGAACCGGCGCTCGGCCAGGCGGTCCTGCGTGACGGTCAGCGGTCCATGGCCCGGCCGGACCGGCAGTCGAGCCTCGAGCGCCGCGACGACCTCGGCCGCGACGTGTTCCAGCTCGTAGGTCACGACCTCGCTTCGGTCGGCCAGCCGCAGGGCCGCGCCGACGTCGTCGTACGACCCGAACACCACCCGGTCGGCCACGGACGCGGCCGGGCAATCCGGATCCGGATCGAGGACGGCGATCCGGTAGCCCATCGGCCTGGCGGCGAGCGCGAGCATCCGGCCGAGCTGGCCACCGCCCAGAATCCCGATGACCGCGGGAGGCAGGATCGGCGCCGGGTCGTCCACCGTCCGAGTGTAGGCGGCGCAGCGCCCCGCTACCCTCTCGATCATGCGCCGCAGGCCCGCTCGCTCCCCGCGCCACCTCGTCCTGGTGGGACTGATGGGCGCCGGCAAGACGACGGTCGGTCGGCTGCTGGCCGCGCGCCTCGGCTGGCCCTGGCGTGACTCGGACCTGGACATCGAGGCCGCGACGGGCCTGACGGTCCGGCAGCTGCGCGATCGCGACGGGGCGGAGGCGATGCACGAGCTCGAAGCCGGGCAGCTGCTCCGTGCGCTCGCGGCGCCGGGTCCGAGCGTCATCAGCGCCGCCGCCAGCGTCGTCGACGCCGAGCGCTGCCGGCTCGCCCTGGCGGCCCCGGATCTCGCCGTGGTCTGGCTGCGGGCATCGCCCGCCGTGCTGGCTGCCCGGTTCCCGGCCGAGGACCATCGGCCTGCCTACGGCGCCTCGCCCGGAACGTTCCTCGCGGACCAGGCCGCGCGACGCGAGCCGGTCCTGCGGGCCCTCGCGTCGATCGTCATCGACGTCGACCGGATCGGTCCCGACGAGGCCATCGCACGGGCGATGGAGGCGCTCGGCTAGCATCGCGCCATGACCGCGCGCACACCGCTCATCCTCGACGTCGACACTGGGATCGACGACAGCCTGGCCCTCCTGTACGCGGCGTCGTCGCCGGACGCCGAGCTCCTGGCGGTGACCTGCGTCTCGGGCAACATCGAAGCGAGGCAGGTCGCGATCAACACCCGCGCCGTTCTCGAGCTGGCCGGCCGGACCGACGTGGAGGTCGCCCTGGGCCGCGAGGTCCCGCTGGTCCGGGCGCTGGAGACGACGCCGGAGACGCACGGCCCGCAGGGCCTTGGGCACGCCGAGCTGCCGCCGCCGAGCCGGCCCCTCTCCGAGCGTCACGCCGTGGACCTGATCGTCGACGAGGCTCGCCGTCGGCCCGGGGAGATCATGCTGGTGACGCTCGGGCCGCTGACCAACCTCGCCCTCGCCCTCGAGCGCGAGCCGGCGCTGCCCCGGCTGCTTCGCGGCTACACGCTGATGGGCGGCGCGTTCGGCGTGTCGGGCAACACGACCCCGACCACCGAGTGGAACATCCACTGCGATCCGGAAGCCGCCAGGATCGTCTTCCGGGCCTGGGCGGCGGCGATGGCCGCCGATCCCACGATCCCCCGACCGCTGGCCCTGGGTCTGGACGTCACCGAGCAGGCGAAGATCGTCCCGGACGACGTCGTCCGGCTGGCTCGCCGGGCCGGGAGCACGCCCGACGACTCGATCGCCCTCGCCCGCGGCGAGGACCCGATGCACGCAACCCGTTCCGTCGCCAGCAATCCGGTCGTTCGATATGTCGCCGATGCGCTGCGCTTCTACATGGAGTTCCACGCCCGCTACGATGGGTTCTACGGGGCGTTCATCCACGACCCGCTGGCCGTCGCCGCCGCGCTCGACCGGAGCCTGGTGACCACCGAGCCCCTCTTCGTCGACGTCGAGACGGCGGGCGAGCTCACCGCCGGCATGACCGTCGCCGATCGGCGGCGCCTGACCGGCCAGCCACCCAACCTGGACGTTGCCCTGAGCGCCGACGTACGAACCTTCCTCGATCGGCTGATCGAACGCGTCGGAGGGCTGGCGGCGGACCTCCCCAACGTGGCACGCTAGGCGGGGAGGTCAATCGCCGATCGGCGGCTCGCCGATCGGGCTGGCACGGAGGATGGCCATGGCGCAAAGCTGGATCCGCTCGATCGTCGGAATCGTCGCGTTCTTCGTCGTTCTCATCCTCGGAATCAGCGTGACTGGTTCCATCGACTTCACGCCTGATCCGAACAGCGGGTTGATTGCCGCCGGCAACACCCTGGTCGGCGTCCTCGTCGTCTCGATGCTGGTTGGTCTCGTCGTCTACGCCGCCACGGAGTACGTGCAGACCAGACGGTTCGACTCGATCACCAGCCAGTTCGACACCCGAACCATCGTCCTGATCCCGATCGCGATCGCCATCAACATCATCCTCGGGCAGACGGTTGCGGCGGTGCTCAAGGTGCCGATCTACCTCGACTCGATCGGCACGATCCTCGTTGGCGTCCTGGCCGGCCCGATCGCCGGCGCCCTGACCGGCGCGTTGGCCAACCTGATCTGGACCTACGTGCTCCCTGCCCCGTTCCATTCCGATTACGCCGCGCCCTTCTTTATCGTTGCGGTCGAGATCGGCCTCGTGGCCGGGATCTTCGGCCGGCTGGGCTTCTTCCGGAGCCGTCCCGATACGTCCATCGAGCGGCTGGCTGTGGGAGGCGGGATCGTGGCGTTAATCGTCGCGATCATCGGGATCTACGGCTTCGTGCCGTTCTACCGCGAAGGCGGAGTCACGTTTTTCGCGCCGCAGGCGGTGGGGGCCCCTGCCCCCGACACCCTGTTCGTCATCCTCGGATGGGTCGTCGGCCTGCTGCTCGTGGGTGCTGTCGCCGGACTGCTGGCACTGCTGTTCGTTCGGAGGGACCTCGGAGCGGCCTACGTCTTCGTGGCTGGTCTCCTTTGCGGCATCGTGTCGGCGATCATCTCGGCGCCGATCTCGACCGTCTTCTTCGGCGGGGTCACCGGCTCGGGAACCGACCTTCTGGTGGCGACCTTCCAGAAGGCCGGATCCGACCTCGGGACGGCCGTGCTCCAGCAAGGCCTGCTGTCCGACCCGATCGACAAGACCCTGACCTTCTTCGTCGTCTTCGCCATCCTGGGCGCGCTCAGCCGGCGCTTCGTCGCGCGCTTCCCACAGGGCGAGAAGGCCGTCGGGCTGACGGAGGGATAGCCCATCGACTCCGCGACAACCGACGACATCAGCCACCTATCGGCGGAGGACGCGGCCTTTCTGGCTCGCCTGGCGCCGCCGGCACCGAGCGCGTATCACCGTCTGAATCCGCTGACCAAGGCCATTGCCGCCACGGTCGAATCGCTAGGGGCGTTCGTGATCGGCGGCTACCTAGGCCCGCTGGCGATCATCGGATTGGCGATCCTCCCGGGCGCCGTCCTGGCGGGGGTCGCCGGCCGGCTCGTCCGGATCTCGGCGCTGCTGACACTCCCGATCGCGATCTCCGTCGTGCTGGTCAGCGTCTTCACCCGGGCTGGAACCACCGTCCTGTTCGCGATCGGCCCGTTCGACGCGACGCTCGAGGGGGTCGACTTCGCCGGCCAGACCCTGGTTCGGTTGTTCGCGATCTCGACCTCCATTGGGCTCTTCGGGCTGACCACCGAGCCGCGCAGCTTCGTCCTCGACCTGGAACGCCGGTCGCTCTCGCCGCGGTTCGCCTTCGTGGCCCTGGCCACGCTCGACGCGGTGCCGGCGATGGTCGAACGGTCGAGCGTGATCGCCAGCGCCCAGCGGGCTCGCGGCCTCGACACCGAGGGCAGCGTCCGGGCCCGGCTGCGCGGCCTGTTGCCACTGGTCGGGCCGGTGATCCTGTCGTCGCTCACCGAGGTCGAAGAGCGCAGCCTCGCCCTGGAGGTCCGGGCGTTCGGCCGGCCGGGGCGCCGCCAGCTCCTGTGGCGCCTGCCCGACAGCCGGTTGCAGCTCGTCGCCCGCCTGCTGATGCTGGGAGCGCTGCTGGCGGCCATCGGCATGCGCGTGTCCGGCACCTTTCCGAGGCTGCCCTGACGATGCTCCAGCTGACGGGCGTCACCTACCGCTATGCCGGGTACGCCAAGCCGGTCCTCCACGACATCGACCTGCGCCTCGACGACGGCGAGATCGTGGGTCTCGTCGGTCCAAACGAAGCGGGCAAGTCGACGCTCTGTCTGGTCGCATCCGGCCTCGCGCCCGCCTCGATCGGCGGCCACCTCAAAGGCAGCCTGACGCTCGACGGAACGCCGGCCGCGGGCCTTCGGACGCACGAGCTGGCCGCCCGGGTCGTGGTCGGCTTCCAGAACCCGAACACGCAGCGGTCCGGGATCGCCGCCACGGTCTTCGAGGAGATCGCCCTGGGTCCGATGAACCTCGGCCTGCCTGTCGCGGAGACCGTCGCCAGGACGCGCGAGGCGATCGCCCGGCTCCGCCTGGAGCCGCTCATCGAGCGCGATCCCCAGCGGCTCTCGGGCGGCCAGGCCCAGCTCGTCGGAATCGCGTCATTGCTGGCTATGCGGCCCCGCCACGTGATCCTCGACGAACCGACCGCCCAACTCGACCCGGCCGGGACGCGCCTCGTCGGCGAGGCGCTCCAGGCCCTGGCCGAGATCGGCACCTCCCTGCTGATCGCGGAGCACAAGACCGACCTGCTCGATGGGCTGTGTGGCCGGATCCTCGTGATCGATGGCGGCCGGATCGTCATGGATGGACCGACGCCGGCCGTCTTCGATGACCCGCGCCTGCATGAGCTCGGGGTTGAGCCGCCTGCCCGGGCACGACTGGAACGGGCGCTCGTCGGGCGCGGCGTCGAGCGATCGACGGTCGTCGCCGCCCTGGCCCAGGGACTCAGCCCATGACCACGAGCGACGCGATCCTGGAGACCCAAGGGCTCGTCCACGTCTACCCCGGCGGAACGCGTGCCCTCGACGGGGTCGACCTCGTGATCCGGCGCGGTGAGCGGGTCGCCATCATCGGCCAGAACGGCTCGGGCAAGACCACCCTCGTCCGCCATTTCAACGGGCTGCTCCGCCCGACCGAGGGTCGGGTCATCGTTGACGGTGCCGACGCCGCCGGCCGGCGGGTGGCCGCGCTGGCCGCAATCGTGGGGCTCGCATTCCAGGATCCTGACCGGCAGATCTTTGCCGCACGGGTCCGCTCGGAGGTGGCGTTTGGTCCACGAAACCTTGGCCGCAGCGGCACGGAGCTGGATCGCGCCATCGACGACGCACTGATCGCCACGGGCCTCGACCGCGAGGCCGCGACGAACCCGTACGACCTGGGGTTCTCGCGCCGCAAGCTGCTCGCGCTTGCCTCGATCCTGGCCATGAGCACACCGGTCGTGGTGCTCGACGAGCCGACGACCGGCCAGGATGCCCGGGGCGTGGCCCGGATCCAGCGGGTGGTGGCCGAGCTGTCCGCAGCGGGCCGGACGGTCGTCGCCATCAGCCACGACATGCGGTTCGTTGCCGAGACCTTCGCGCGGGTCGTGGTCATGGGCGCGGGCCGGATCCTGCTCGACGGCACCCCGGCCGAGGTGTTCGCCGAGCCGGCCTGGCCGACCCTCGCGTCCACGTATCTCGAGCCGCCGCTGGCCGCGCGGGTCGGGGCCCGCCTGGGCCTCGGGTCGACGCCCACCGAGGAAGGCCTCGTCCAGGCGCTCGCGAAGGCCTGAGACGCCGGCGAATCGTTGGTCGAGTATTCTGCGACTCTGATGACCCGGCCTGGCCGCGCGAACGGGGGACTCGCCGCCCTTCTGACGGCCGTGCTCATCGCCGGCTGCTCCCCCGCCGTCCCGACGCCGACCGCGCCGCTCGAGTCGGCGAACGCCACCGCGACCGCGTCCGCCATTCCACTCGCTACCGAGCCTGCGGCATCGCCCTCGCCCGGTGCGGCCGCCGTCGCGGTCACGCCGGCCCAATGGAGCGATTGCGGCAAAGGGTTCCTGTGCGCCCAGATCCGCGTCCCGCGAGACTACGCCGCGCCATCGAATGGCTACGTGAACATCTCGATCCTGGAACTCCCGGCAACCGACCCGAAGACGAGGATCGGGTCGCTCATCGTCAACCCCGGCGGGCCGGGCGCCTCCGGCGTCGACTTCGTGCGCCAGAGCGCCGAGGCGGGCGGATTCCCGGCGACGCTGCGCAAGCATTTCGACATCGTGGGCTTCGATCCGCGGGGCGTGAATTCGAGCACGGCCATCCGCTGCATCGACAACCTCGACGAGCATGCCGCGATCGATCCGTCGCCTGACAACGCGGCCGAGCTCAAGGCGCTGGTCAATACGGCCCATGCTTATGCCAGCGCCTGCGCCAAGCACAACGCCGACATCCTCCCCTACGTCTCGACCGACTCGGTCGCGCGGGACCTCGACCTCATCCGGGCCGCCGTCGGCGACGAGCAGCTGACCTACCTCGGGTTCTCGTACGGGACGTTGATCGGATCGGACTACGCGGACCTCTTCCCCGACCACGTCCGGGCGATGGCGCTCGATGGGGCGTTCGACCCGTCGCTCGACCTGGAGCAAACCCGGTTCGGCCAGGCCAGGGGGTTCGAGGGCGCGTTGATGCGCTTCCTCGACGATTGCGCCGCCCGGACGTCATGTGCGTTCCACGAGAACGGCAGGACCGTGCAGGCCTTCGACTCACTGATGGCGTCGATCGATGCCAGACCGCTGCCGGCCAGCCTGCTGCGGGATTCGCGCCGGATCGGGCCCGGGATCGCCTGGTACGCGGTCCTGGCGGCGCTGTACTCGAAGGACGCATGGCCGACCCTGGCCGCGTCCCTGGAGCTGGCCATGCGTGGCGACGGATCGCTCATGTTGCTGATCGCCGATCCGTATCGCGGTCGCAAGCCGAATGGCTCGTACTCGAACCTGCAGGACGCCTACACCGCCAACACCTGCCTCGACTACCCGGCCCCGACGGACGCCAAGGTGTACACGGCGTGGGCGAAGCAGCTCGAGGCCACCGCGCCGCATTTCGCGGAAATGATCGCCTACAACGACCTGGCCTGCGCATTCTGGCCGGTACCGGCCGAGCGAACACCGAGGCCGGTCAGCGCCCAGGGCGCTCCGCCGATCGTGGTGGTCGGGTCGACCGGCGATCCGGCCTCGCCCTACCCGTGGGCCGTCTCACTGGCGAAGGAGCTGGACAGCGGCGTCCTCGTCACGCGCGACGGTGAAGGGCATACCGGGTATCTGGCCAGCAAGTGCGTGCAGGGCGCGGTCGATGCCTACCTCGTCGACCTGAAGGTGCCGCGCAAGGGTCTGACCTGCCAGTAGGACGCCGCGGTTGCAGGCGGACCGGCGGGGCGTCGCCGGTCGGCCATCAGCGGAGCGCCACCTCGTGGGCCGAGCCGTCGACGATTCGCCAGGCCCGCAGGCCGGGGCGCCCGGTTCGCAGGTCGACCTGGTCGTCCGCCAGCGACACCAGCAGGTAGAGGGAGTCGGGGTAGAAGGCCAGGCCGACATCGGTCGGCGACGGCACGGCCGGCGTGTGGGTATGCGAGTGGACGATCCCCCAGAAGACCTCGTCGGCGTCGTCCGTGGCGATCGTCAGGCGGAGGAGGTCGTCCGGGTCGATCTCGTAGCGATAAGGCGACGCCGCCTTGTTCCGAGCCGGCTCGAAGCGGAGCGCCCGGCCACCTTCCCCGGCCGGCCTGTCACCGACGATGAGGCCGCACATCTCGTTGGGATACTCCGCCCGGGCGCGCCCGATGAGGGCCTCTCGAATCTCCGGGGAAAGGTGCACCGCCGCCGGACCTCGGCCGCCACCGATGCCGCCGTCGCTCACCACCAGTTGACGCCGCCCTCGAGGGCCTCCTCCATCTCGTCCAGGTTCGTCGAGAACGTCCCCGCAGACAGGTACTTCCAGCCGCCGTCGGGCAGGAGCGCCACGATCGTTCCGTGGTCCATCTCGTGCGCGACACGGGCCGCGGCCACCAGCACCGCTCCGCACGATGGGCCGGCGAAGATGCCCTCGCGGAAGACGAGATCGCGCAACGCGGCGATGGCATCCCGATTCGAGACGAGAAACTTCGCGTCGATCAGCGCGGGGTCCAGGATCTCCGGGATGAATCCTTCCTCGAGCGAGCGAAGGCCCTGGACGGCCTCGCCGGGGAGCGGCTCGGCGGCCACGATCCGGACGCCCGGCTTGTGCTCGCGCAGGTAGCGCGAGACGCCCATCAGCGTGCCGCCGGTCCCGAGGCCGGCGACGAAGGCGTCGATCTCGGGGCAGTCGGCGAGGATCTCCGGCCCGGTGGTCTCGTAGTGGGCCTGCGGGTTGGCCGGGTTGCCGTACTGGTAGGGCATGACGAAGCGCTCGTCCTTGCTGACGAGGTGCTTGGCCAGCGCGATCGCCCCGTTGCTGCCCAGCGCCCCCGGGGAGTCGATGACCTCGGCCCCGAAGAGCGCGGCCATCTGCCGCCGCTCGTTGGTGACGTTGTCCGGCATGACCAGGGCGACCCGGTAGCCCTTGCGCCGCCCGATCATCGCCAGGGCGATCCCGGTGTTGCCCGAGGTCGGCTCGAGGATGATCGAATCCGGGTGGAGCTGGCCGCGGCGCTCCAGGTCCTCGATCAGGTACTTCGCGACGCGATCCTTGACCGAGCCGGTCGGGTTGAGCATCTCCAGCTTGGCGAAGATCCGGACGTCCGGTTTCGGTGACATCCGCG
>JBGPIH010000065.1:0-15715 GCA_041484785.1 Candidatus Limnocylindria bacterium | reverse complement strand
GGCGGCATCGCTGGCCGCGCTCGCCTTGATCGCGTCGACCTGGGCGGCGCGCTGCCGCGCGAGCTCATCCACGATCCGAAGGTGCTGGGATTCGGCCGCGGCGTGCATCGCCCGCGAGAGCTGGCCGAGCAGATCGTCCAGTTCTGGCTCGGCGACCGCAACGACGGCCGGCGAAGGGGTGGGATCGCCAGGAGCGGGCTCCTCGATGGGGTCGTCGGCCGTCATCCCGTGCCTCGTTTCGTCGCGCTCAGGCGCCCGAGCTGGGGGGTCCGCGCCCATCCCCGCGACCGACGGATGGTACCGCGCGTTCGGGTGCCTCCACAAGGACCCAGGGCGGCAGGCGCGCCGGCCGGTTTCCGGGGCAACGGGAGCGTCAGCCCGTCGGACGCAGCACCCAGCGGCAGCCGAGAAGGTCGCTGGTTCGTTGCTCGATTCGCGCGGACGCGGCCAGGTGGATGACGGCCGCCGGCGTGGGTCCGCCCCGGACCGGGCGGAGTCGGACGGTCTGGCCGCCGACGTCGGCATCCCGTGAGCCCCCGCCACTGAGCGAGGGCCGGAAGCGGAGCCCGGTCGTCCTGACGTGGCGCTGCATGGTTCCCTTGACGTCGTCCACCCGCAGTTCGAGCGCCTCGAGCCTCACGGGTCCGCCGATCGGATGTTGTTGCTGGCTCCGGATGGCGCGGTCGGCCGGCGTCCACTCGGCCAGGGTCTCGTCGTGCTCGATCAGGAACGGCGGGTCCGTCGGCCCCAGCCGTCGCGGCGTGGAGAGCCGCCAGCGAACGAGGGCACCGTCGCCGCGCCGCCGTTCGCCGTTGATCGGGATCCCGAGATCGGATCCGGTCGCGCGCAGCGGCGCCAGGTCGCGATCGAGTGCGTCCGTCGCGATCGCCCAGGTCGCGAGCCCGCCGCCTGCATCGAGCGCCCGCAGCGTCGGCGTGCCGATCCAGGACTGCGCGGCGAGCGCCCGATCGAAGCTGCCAATCAGCTCCAGGTAGGAATCGCCGAGCCAGACCAGCCGATTGAACGTGCCGAGCGCCTCGTGACGTCCGGCGCCGGTCGCCGCGAGGCCGAGCTCGCGCTCCAGTTGCGCCGCCGCCACGTCCGGATCGGCGACGGCGATCACCAGGTGGTCGATGCCCAGGAACACGGTTCTGACGCCAGGCGCTTCAGGCGGGTCAGGCGTGCGGCTGGATTCGGTGCCTCGTGGTGATCTCCACCCGACCGCGCTCGTCGGCCGCCGGGTGCTCGACCAGCGCGATGAGCCGGCTGGTCATGAACCGGCCGGTCCGGACGGTCTGGCCGCTGCGGGTCACCTCGCGCACCTCGACGACACCTCGCGAGGTGGTCACCTCCACCCGCCGGCCGGCTCGCGTCGCCGCGATCTCGAACGCCTGGACGCCCTGGCCGGTGTCGACCAGCGCCTCGATTCGATCGCCCTTCATGGCAGAACGATACCCCAGCGCCGAAACGGTTCGTCTACGGGCTCCAGAATCCGATCACGCCGGGCGCCAGCTGGCGGACGGGTGAACCGTCGGCCGGGATGATCGTCAGCTGCGAGACCCCCTGGTCGTCGTCGAGCGGCAGCAGGATGGACGTCCCGTCCGGCGACCAGACCCGGTGGCTCAGCGCGTACTGATCGAAGAACGGGAGGACCTGGCTGATGAACAGGTCGGACAGCCGGCCCGTTCGCTCGGACCGGATGGATCCGCTGGCGACGTCCACGAAGACGATGCGGAGCTGGACGCCGGCGGCGGTCTGCGCGGCGTCTGGCGGCACGCCCGCCCGGGCGAGCGACGCGACGGCGTCCGACCGGGCGGCGACGTTGGTATCGCCGGGGGCGCCGAGGCGGAGCGCGGCGATGGTTCGCCCATCCGGTGCCCAGAAGAAGGCGACGACGGACCCACCGAGCAAGGTCCGGACGACACCGGACGCCGGATCGACGGCGCGCAGCGGGCCGATCGGCAGGTCGGGCGTCGCGCCCGCCTGGTCCGGCGCAACAAAGGCGAGGGCATCGCCGACGGGATCGAACTCGAGCGCCGCCCCTCCGAAGACCGAAACCTCCCGATGTGTCGCTCCGTCACGCGAGTCGACCACGACCGAGGCGGAGTCGCCCTGGCCGGGAGTGGAGTAGGCGAGATACCCGCCGCCGCCGGACACGCCGGGTGGCCGGAAGAGCCCGGGTTCGATGGCGATCGGTGCGGTGACCGCTCCGTCCGGGCCAACCTCGCCCACGAACGCGTCCGGCGCGTCCCCACCGCTATGGACCAGCAACCGGGTCGGATCGACCCACTGCCAGTACATCGGCGAGCCGGTCCGGACGGTCGAATCCTCGGCGCTCGCGTCGGCGGCGACATAACGAAGGGCGATCCCGTCCGGTTCGGTCGTCAGGAAGGCCAGGGCCTTGCTGTTCGGATCCCAGTACAGGTAGAACGCGGGATGGTCGGCGCTCTTGTAGGCGATCGTTGGGGCGGTCGCCACCGATCCGCCACCCGGCGCCGCGAAGACATACACGCCGGCGCCGCGGTCGTCGGTTCCGATCGCCGCGATCCGCGTGCCGTCCGGCGACCAGGCCGGGAACTGGAACGTGACGCCGGGCGCCGGATACGTGACGATCGAGCCGCCGTCCACGTTCATCGAGCTGAGCGCGCCGGCGGCGTCCACGGCCGCGATCCGCGGTACGAGGGCCGCTGTCGGCGTCGCCCGGACCTCCGGTTGGCTCCGGCTGATGAACCCGCTCCCCTCGAGCCCAAAGACCAGCACGAACGCGGCGACGAGGAGCAGGGTGATCGCGACTCGAACGCGCCGTCGTCCCGGACCGGGGCCGGCAACCGGCAGTTCGTCGTCGGGCGGCAGCTCGTCCATATCGACACCATACGAGCCCGCGCGAGTTTTGGTGCTCCTTGCGGTGCCGGTCATGGTTTGACGGCCCGATGTAGCATCGCCGGACGAGCCGCGCCGACGTCGGACGCGGCCCAAGGAGGACCTCGGCCACTGTGGCGACACGCAAGCGCAAGACCGTCTACCCCCCGGCCCGAACTGACACGAAGCCGACCACGCGCCCAGGCGCCGGCCCCGAACCGTACGTGCGACCGACAGTCGCGACGATCGACCTCTCCGCAGGAGGCGGCCGAGCCGGCCTTTCGGTGGGAGATCGAGTCAGGATCACCGGCGGCGGCCTGTACGCCGGCGAAGCCGCGGTGATCGAGAAGATGGCGACCGGGGTGATCCCGGCGGCGCTGGTCCGTACCGAGGCGGGTCGCACCCGCCAGGTCCGCACGATCGACCTGGAGCCGATCGCCCGCGAGGGGTGACGATCACGCGGTTCGCGCTGATCGGGAACCGTGGAGCCTCGCTTCTTCGTTTCGATCCGCGAGATGGTTCCGTCTGCCTGGAACGGGGCGAACTACGCTGTCGCCGCGTCCAGCGGTTCGTCCGGGTCGCCCTCGATCGTCACCCGCGGGATCCAGTCGAGGAACCGGGGCATCCACCAGTTCCAGTCGCCGAGGACGGTCATCGAGGCCGGCAGGAGCACGCACCGGATAACCGTCGCGTCCACGAAGACGGCGACCGCCAGCCCGAGCCCGAGCTGCTGGATGAACACGAACTTGAGGGTCACGAACACGGCGAAGACGACCACCATGATCGAGGCCGCGCTGGTGATCGTCCCCGACGTGACCGAAATCCCCTTGGCGACCGCCTCGCGCGACGCCAGGCCGCGGTCCCGGGCCTCCTTGATCCGGGTCAGGATGAACAGGTGGTAGTCCATCGAGAGCCCGAACAGGATCGTGAAGATGAACAGGGGGACCCAGCTCTCGATGACACCGCTCGGGGTGATCCCCAGCGGTGACGCGAGGAAGCCATCCTGGAAGACCAGGACGAGGATGCCGTAGGCGGCCGCGGTCGAGAGCAGGTTCAGCAGGATCGCCTTGATCGGGATCACGATCGAATGGAAGGCGACGAGCATGAGCAGGAACGACAGGCCGAGCACGAAGACGAAGATCGTCGGGATGCCGTCGGCATAGACCTTGGTCACGTCGACCGAGAACGCGGCGTTGCCGGTCACGTACGTGCGCACGTCCGGGAGGGTGCCGAAGACCGACGGGTCCAGCTCGTTTCGGGCCTGCCGGACGAGATTCCGATTGGCCTCGTCGTTCTGGCCGCCGGCCATGGTGAATGAGACGAGCGCGACGTGGCCGTCCTTCGATGGCGTGACCTCGACGGGCTGGCTCAGGCCGGCCAGCTTCAGGCCCTCGGTCTTGAGCTGCTGGATGGCCGCCAGGGTCTCCGGCTTGTCGGCGTTGGTCACCACGACCTCGAGCTTGAGCTCCGTCCCGCTGGGCCACTTCTCGTCGAGCAGCTTGATCCCGGCCACGCCATCGATCGAGTCGGGGAAGGCGTTGATGTCGCTGATCCCGGTTCGCAGGTGGAGGACCGGCGTGCCCAGGGCGAGCAGCAGCGCGGCGGACAGGATCATCAACCGGATCGGCCGCGCCATCACCGCGGTCACCAGGGTGCCCCAGAACCCGCTCCCTTCCTGGCGAGTCGCGCGGCGGTGGAGCCAGGCGTTCGCCGAGTGGCCCCAGCGGCTGACCGGACCCAGCGGCGGGGCGGTGACCAACCGTGGCACCCAGGTCGACGGTCGGCCGAGGTTGACCCGATCGCCGAGGATCGCCAGCGACGCCGGCAGGAAGGTCAGGCTGCCGACCACCGACACGAGGACGACCGAGATGGTCCCGATCGCCATCGAGGTGAACAGCGAGACACCAAGGGTCACCAGGCCGGCCAGCGAGATCATCACCGCCAGCCCGGAGAAGAAGACGGCCCGGCCCGCCGTGCTGCTCGAGACCTCGATCGCCCTGGCTCGGTCCCGGCCGGCCCGCCGCTCCACCCGGAAGCGGGTGACCATGAACAGCGAATAGTCGACGGCGACGGCCAGCCCGATCAGGACGATGAGCTGGGTCGCGTTCGCACTGACCGGCCCGGCGATCTGGCTGTAGATGCCGAGGATCCCGAACGCCGCCAGGAGCGAGCTGATCGCCAGGACCAGCGGGACCACCGATGCGACGATCGCGCCGAACGCGAAGAGCAGGATGATGAAGGTCAGCGGGAGGGTGAGCCGCAGCGTGCTGTCCAGCCCGGACGAGATGAGATCGTTGATGTCGGCGTTGATGAACGTGTTGCTGATCAGGTGGATGGTCAGCTCGGGATGCGCGGCCCGCGCGGCGTTGACGATCGGCAGGACGGGCTCGAGCAGGGCGTGGACCCGCGGGTCGTCACCCGGCACGCGGGTGACGAGCCTGACCGTGGTCCCGTCGGCCGAGACGAGGCCGGCCGCCGGGGGCACCTCGAACGGGTTGAGGATCTGATCGAAGGTCGGCGTCGCTGTGCCGTCGATGGTGACCCGGGACCCGCGGAGCGCCACGACCAGGTCGCCGACGGCCGACTTGAAGGCGGGATCCGAGGTAGCCCCGGGTCCGCCACGGATGACCACCAGGAACTGCTCGTACGGATCGTTCGTGCCGCCGGCATTGAACACGTCCAATGCCTCGCTCGCCTCGAGCTTCCGGTCATTCGGATTGCCATTCGGGTCGCCGGCGTTGACGCCGCCCATCGCCAGGCTGATGACGAAGAGTCCGATCGTTGCGACGAACCACAGCCCGACCACGGGCCAGCGGTGGCGGGCGCTCCACATGGCGACCCGGACGGTCGCGGGCTCGCCGTTCGGCGTATTCAGGGGCTCGGTCATTCCTTGGTGCTCCCGGCGTTGTCGAAGACGGGCCGGGTGCACCCGGCCGGCCGCCAGTCTAGGACACGCCGGTCCGAACCGCCCTTCAGCGGTCCGCCTCCGACGGCCGCTCTCAGCCGAGGCCTCCGGAGGGGCCTCCACCGCCGTGGTCGTCGGAGCTCGTCGGCGAGGGCGTCTTCGTCTCGCCCCCGCCCGAGCCGCCGCCGTGGTCCTCCGTGCCGGTTGGCCGGGGCGTGGCCGTCCCGGGCCCATCGTTCGTGCCGGGCGTTTCCGTCGCTTCTGGCGTCTCGGTGGCCTCGGGCGTTTGCGGCGTCTCCGGCGTGATGTTGGGGCTCAGGCTGGGGCTGGGTGACGGGCTTGGGCTGTCGCTCGGCTCGAGCTCGCTTGGGGGCGGCGTCACCGGGCCTGGCGTGTGCTGCGGGTTGGCGGTCAGCAGGTCGATCGCCCCCACCGTCGCGCCACCGACGATGGCCAGCGACCCGATCGCCACCACCGCGACGAGGGCCAGGGCCTGCGCCCGGACCCCGAGCGGGATGGACCCGCCGACCGCGACACGCCAGGCGTCGCGGACCGCGGCGAGAGCGGCTCCCAGGTGACGACCGACCAACGCGACGCCGAACGCCCGGGCCGGCTGCGGGAGTGGCTCACGGCTCACCGCCGCCATGACCCGATCGGTGAACCCGGCCGGCGGGCGAACCCCGCTCTGGGCCGCGAGCGCCTCGAGCTCGCGACTCATCTCTTCGGCAATCCGCGCTTCGTCGTCCGCGTGGATCGGCGGCAGTGCGCTCACAGCGACCCACCCTCGACCGTTGACCGGAGCCGGATCAGGCCGCGCCGGAGGTGGGTCTTGACCGTGCCCAGTGGACGGCCCGTCTGGGCGGCGATCTCCTCGAGGCTCAGCTCGCCGAAGAAGCGCAGCGCGATGACCTCGCGGTACGGCTCATCGAGGCGGCTGACGGCCGTGCGGATGCCGGCGGCACGCTCCGCCCGAAGCGTGGTGATCGCCGGGTCCGGACCACCCGGCAGATCGATGCCGGAGGCCGGGTCCAACGGATCGATCCAGGTCACGTCGCGGCGGCGCCCTGCCCGCCGGAGGGCGATCCGGATGGCGATCCGGGTGAGCCACGCTCCGAACGGACCGTCGCCGCGCCAGCCGGCGAGGCTTCGGAAGGCGGTCACGAACGCCTCCTGGGCCGCGTCCTCGGCTTCGTGGAGGTCCCCGAGGACGCGATGGCAGGTGCGAATGACGGCCGCGGACTCGCGCTCGACGAGGAGTCGGAACGCGTCGCGGTCGCCGGCCAGGACGGCTTCGACAGCGGCGCGTTCATCGATGACCTCGGAGCTGGCGGCTGATGCTGGGAGCGATGACGGTGGCGTGATGGGATCCCCGAAGAGCGACTGGTCGATGGACGCGTCGGGCGCCCGCCCATCGTCCACCGTACCGCCTGTGCGGTCTGCTCGTCGGATTCGGGTGACCTCGGTTCAGTCGTGGCCGCCGCCCTCGCGTGAGCCACCCGAGCCTCCGTCCTCGCCGGGCCGAAGGTTCGTGCGAGGTGGTGCCTGCTGTCCATCGAGCTGCGTCTCCCTGGATCCTCGACCGACGTGGGCTCCACCGACTTGGGCTCCGGCCGTCTGACTTCCTGAGACTGGCCGTCGAGGAAAGGTTTCAGGCGCGATCCGGATCGACCGTCCGCAAACGTGACCGTGGGCGCGGGTGAGCGATGACCCCAAGCCGGAACGGACAAACGGCCGGTGAAACCTTTTCGCCGCCTGATGTCTCGACCGAGTAAGACGCCAACCCCGCCGGAGGATTCCCCGTGACCGCTCAAGCCCACCGCTCGTCGGCTGCTCCAACGGGCCCCGCGGGTGCCAGCCGGCGTCAGGCCGGCCCGGCCCCGCGCCCGGCAGGCCCGTTCCGCCTGACGATGCGCGGCGCGGCCATCCTCGCGGCCCTGCTCGGGCTTGTCGTGATCTACGCCACCGGCCAGATCCTCCCGGCGGCGACCGACCGGCAGGCGGAGCTTCGCTTCTGGCTCGCGGCGCGAGCGACCGGGATCGTGGTGCTCCTGCTGCTGACCTTCCAGGTCGCGATCGGCATGGTGCTGAGCCACCCGCACAACAAGACGACCTGGAAGCTGTCGAAGACGATCTTTCCCTGGCATGACCACCTGTGGGTCTTCGTGGTCGCGTTCCTGGTCGCCCACATCGCCAGCCTGGTCGCCGACCCGAAGTCCGGGGTCAGCCTCCCGGGTGCGCTCATCCCGGGCCTCTCCCAATACCGGAGCACGCCGGTCGCGCTCGGGACCCTCGCCCTCTACGCGTTCCTCGTGACCGCGCTGACCGCGCGGTACACGAAGTTGCTGCCGCCCGGCGCGTGGCTCTCGATCCATCGCCTGGCGCTGCTGATCTTCGCGCTCTCCTGGGCGCACGGGATGCTCGCCGGGACCGATTCGGGGCCGTTGCTGATCGTCTACCTGCTCAGCGGCCTCGTGGTCGTGGCCGCCGGTGCCTATCGCTACTGGGCGTCGCGGCGCGCGGCGCGGCGCGCGGCGCCCACCTTCTCCACGTCCCGCACGGAGGTGAACGAACGATGATCCGATCCCTGCACCTGCGCCGGCTCCTGACCGTGGCAGGCGTCGTTGCCGCCCTACTCGTCGGGTACGGCTCGATTCGCGCGGCCGCGGCGTGGACCGCCGCATCCGCGCCGCTGGCCGGCGCGCCCGTTCCCGTCTCGACCCTCGAGTCCAGGCTGGCCGACGAACAGAACCGCTCCGACGCGCTCCAGCAGCAGCTCGACGCGCTCGAGGCACAGTCGGCGGACCTCGCGTCCGCGCTCCAGGCCGCCCAGGCTCGGATCGACGGCGACGCCAGCCACGCGAAGGACCTCGTCGCGCAGCTCAAGACGGCCAAGGACCGGCTGGCAAGGCTCCAGGCATCCATCGCGCTGGCCAATCGGGCGGCCCAGGCGAGGGCTGCCAGCGTCACCGTGGTGCGGACCGCTCCCACGTCGTTGCCGACGGGTGGCGGCGAGCCCGGGGAGGGCCACTTCGGCGGCAGCGATGACTGAGAAGCGGCGGCCGGTCCACCTGGCGATCCTCGCCGGGCTGTCGGTGAGCGCCTACGCCGGGTCGCTCTCGCTCGTCACGCTGCTCCAATCGACGACAGACGCCTCGGTCGCCGCCGAGCGCGCACCCATGCGCGAGTTCACGGACGCGCTCGCAACCGGCCACGACGACCTCGAGACCACCATGGCCGACGCGGCACGCCGCTACAGCCTGATGTCGGACCGCTACGGTGCCCTGCTGCCCGAGCTCGCCCAGGTGGAGACGTCGCTGGACACGTTGGCCAGGACGACCTCCACGGTCACCGACTCGGCCCTGAAGCTCCCGTCGCGCGTCAGCCTGCCGGCGCTTCCCGCGGCGGTGCGGATCGTCCGCACGGCGGCGCCGACGACCCACGCGACGACAGGCGCCTCCGGTCGTTGACCCGTCCATGGCCGAGGTGACCCTTGCCCGGTTCTCCGGGCGGGCCATGGGTTCGGCCCTTCGATTGACGGTGTGCCCGGATGCACGCCCCGCGGCAGCCGAGGCGGCCGCTGCCGCAGCCTGGGACGAGGTGGTCGACGAGTTCGAGCGATCCGAGCAGGCGATGTCGCGCTTTCGCGAGGCGAGCGAGCTGACCGAGCTCAACCGCGCCGCCGGCACCGGCCATGAGGTCGTCATCGGCCGGCGACTCGAACGCGCGATCGTCGCCGCCGACCGGGCCAGGCGGGTGACGGATGGCCGGTTCGACCCGCGGGTCCTCGTCGACCTGGACCGGCTCGGGTATCGCGGCGCCTCGATGCCGGCGACGGCGACCGGATCGGGAGATGCACCGGACCACCCGACGGCGGCCCCGCGGGCGAGCCGGGTCGCGTGCCGCGTCAGCGCCGGACGGTACCGACTGGACCATCCGGTCGACCTCGGCGGCATCGGCAAGGGCCTGACACTGCGCTGGGCGGCTGCCCAGCTCGATCGCCGCGGCGTTCGTTCATACCTGCTGGAGGCCGGCGGCGACCTCGTCGCCCGCGGCCCCGGGCCCGGAGGGGCCGAATGGCAGGTCGGCATCGAGGACCCGGCCGGTACGGGCCTGCCGCCGCTCGCCGTCCTGAGCGTCCGAGACCTCGCCGTCGCGACCTCGTCGGTTGGTGTCCACGCCTGGGTCGTGGACGGACGCCCCGTCCACCATCTCCTCGACCCGGCCACCGGTCAGCCCGGCGGCGACGGCCTTCACGCCGTGACGGTGGCCGCCCAGGATCCTGCCTGGGCCGAGGTCTGGTCCAAGAGCCTGTTCCTTGCCGGCCGCCCGAGGGTCGCCGACGTGGCCCGCTCCCACGGGCTCACCGCGTGGTGGATAGGCACGGACCGGAGCCTCGAGATGACTCCGGCCGCGCGAGAACGAACGGTCTGGTTGGCCGCCGAGGCCTAGCGAGCGCCCGGCGACCCGGGAGTCAGAACGGCAGGCCCAGCCCGGCGGCCGGGTCAGGCGTCAGGTCGAATGACGGTCCGGCGCCCTGGAACCCGAAGACAACGTTCAGGGCGAGCATCACCACGATGACCGCAGCAACGACAAGGAGGACTCGGACGATGCCCTCGAACGACGCGGCTCTCTGTCCGAAAGCCGACTGATGCAGCGCCATGGCGCGCCTCCGCCGGGTCGACGAGTCCGGATAGGCCAGTGGCTCTGCGTGGATCGGCGACCCGATCGACTCGCGCATGGGCAAGTCGCTGGCCTCAACACCCTACCAACGCGGATGGTCTGTCCATGACTCGTGTTTCGACAAGTGCCATTCGTCCGCTCGTGAGAGGGCCGCGAGGTCTGATCGAGGGGAACGGGTACGCGAACAGGGCAGGGTCAAGGCACCGCGGTATACCCCATGGGAGTATTGACAAAAGTCTTGACAAACGCCGGTGGTTTGGGCGATACTTTCGCCAACCGGGCTTGTCAAGACTTGACAGGCCCACAGCCATGTTCAGCTCCAGGAGGCGCCGTTTGGCGGTCGGTGTCGCAGCCGAAGTGAAGAGCCGGCTGTCCGTCGTCGACGTGGTCGGCGAATCGGTCAGCCTGAAGAAGGCGGGCAGCACCTTCAAGGGTCTCTGCCCATTCCACGGCGAGAAGACACCGTCATTCGTTGTCACCCCGCAGCGCGAGAGCTGGCATTGCTTCGGTTGCGGGCTGGGCGGGGACATCTTCAGCTTCGTGATGCAGCGAGACAGCGTCACCTTCCCGGAGGCGCTCCGGACGCTCGCCACGCGCGCCGGCGTCGAGATCGACGAGCGGACCAAGCATGAGGACGCGCACAAGGCCCGCCTCCGCCAGGTCCTCGACCACGCGATCGCCTTCTATCACGCAGTGCTGACCGCGTCGAACGCGGGAAAGCCCGCGCTCGAGTACCTCCACGCTCGCGGCTACACGGACGAGACGATTGCCGCGCACCAGCTCGGCTGGGCGCCCGGCGGCTGGGATCAGATGACCCGGGCGCTCGGGGCCAAGCGCGACGTCCGGCCGGACGAGCTCGTGGAGGTGGGCCTCGCCTCGCCTCGCCAGACGGGTCGGGGAGGCGTCTACGACAAGTTCCGGTCGCGGGTCATCTTCCCGATTCGGGATGGGAGCGGCCATGCCGTCGGACTCGGTGGCCGGCTGCTCGAGGGCGAAGGACCCAAGTACCTCAACTCGCCGGCGACCCCGCTCTTCGACAAGAGCCGGACGCTCTACCTGATCGACAAGGCCAAGGGCCCGATCCGCAAGGCGGGCCAGGCGGTCATCGTCGAGGGCTATACGGACGCGCTGATGGCCCACCAGGCGGGCTTCGACAACGTCGTGGCCAGCCTGGGCACGGCGCTGACGCCCGGCCAGGTCGCACTGCTCACGCGCTACACCAACCGGATCGCCCTGGCCTACGACGTCGACCCGGCCGGCGAGAAGGCGGGCACGCTCGGGGTGACCGCCCTGGCCGGATTGATCGGGCAACTCCAGTCGGACACGTCCGGGGTGAAGCTCGAGGACGTCCGTGTGGCTCGGCTGCCCGACGGCAAGGATCCCGACGAGGTCGTGCGCGAGTCGCCGGCCGCGTGGGAAGCGGCCATCTCCAAGGCGAAGCCGCTGGTGGAATACCTGATCGATCACCACGCCGGCCGGTTCGATCTCAAGACAAGCTCAGGGCGGATCGGGTTCGTCGAGGCGGTCATGCCGGCGTTGCGGAACATCGCCGACCCGCTCCGGCGTGACGAGGCGCTCGGCGAGGTTCGCCGCGTGTCGGGCGTCGAGGACCGTGTCCTGCGCCAGGTCCTGGAGCGGCCGGCACGCAATCCCATGAGCCAGGGGCGATCGTCGGGGGAGGGGAGCCCCGGCACCTCAGGCGAGTCACGGATCACCGCCGACGCCGTCCTGGCCTCGCCGGACGCCCTGCCGATCCACGACATCCTGCGGGCGGTCACCCCGCTCGAGTCGGAGCTGCTCCGACTCCTGCTGCTCATGCCCGACCTGCAACTGCGGGTGGTCGACGAGCTAGGCCCGGACCAGCTGCCGAGCACGGTCGCCCGCGAGCTGTACCGGGCGATCGTGCTGCAACGGGCGGCGGACGAGGAGGGCGTTCGCCCGCAATTCGACCGCGATGGCCTGCTGCTGGCCCTCGATCCCGAAACGCGAGAGCTCGCTCAAGCGTTGTACGCGGTGGGTGGGCCAGTGCCAGAACCTCGCGAGCTCGATGCACTGCTGATCGATCTCGAGATCGATCTTGTCCGCCAGCGGAGCGACTACAACGAATCCGCACTCCTTGAAGCCGAACGAGAGGGCGATCCCGAAGCGATCGCCCGACTGATGGCCCAGGGACGCCAGATCAACGAAGCGCGCCTGTCACTGGACCGGCGTCGAGACCAGACCCGGCTGCTCGCCAGCCACCGGAGGTAACCATGTCCACCGATCCGCTCGACAAGCAACTCGTGGAGGCCGTCCTGTCGCGGCCCCGCCGCGCCAAGGCCGACCTCGAAGAGGCCAAGCTCGCCGGACTTCGCCCGTCGCGATCGACCGGCCTGGCCGTGGCCGACGACGACGAAGACGAAGACGACGACGATCTCGACCTCGGCCCCGATCTCGGTGGCGATGGCGCCGACGTCGGGATCGTGGTCGTGGCCGACGACCTGGCCAGCGAGCTGGCGGCGAAGCTGCCGTCCGATGCGCCGGCCAAGCTCGACCCGAAGGCGGTCGAGGAGCCGTCGGCCGAGGACCTCGAGGCGATCTCGGCCGACATGATCGGGATCGACGACCCGGTCCGGATGTACCTCAAGGAGATCGGCAAGGTCGCCCTGCTGACCGCCGAGGAAGAGGTCGTCCTGGCCAAGGCCATCGAGCTCGGTGAGCAGATGGTTGAGGCGCCCTGGAAGGCAACCATCTCGCTCCACGAGTGGACGCTGCACGACACGGAGCGCAAGACCCGCACGACGAAGACGCAGCATCGGCTGCCGTTCGGCGACGAGGCGCACGAGCTCGTGCGGAAGGCGATCTCGGCGGAAGGCGCGGCCGACCTGCTGGTCCCGACGCCTGACTTCCACCTGATCAAGGCCGGGCGTGACGCCCAGTCCGACGGGACGAAGGAGCGGCTCAAGGAAGCCAAGCGCCTCGTCCACGCTTACAACGAGGAGCCCTCGCCGCAGGCGTTCCTGCCGCTCCTGGACTGGGCCTACCTGGCCGTCCACAACGGCGACCTCGACTCGCGCGACAACATCGGGCTGCGGGCGATCTACGACTGGTCCCGTGACGAGATGGCCTTTCTCGCGCTCGAGCGCTGGATCATGGCCGGCAACGACGCCGACCTGTACAAGCGCCTCGGCTACGACCCGGAGGTTCCGCTCTCGACGAAGCTGCGCCATCGGCACGGCACGATCGTGGTCATCGGCCGCGACGCGCGCGAGCAGCTGACCTCGGCCAACCTGCGCCTGGTCGTGTCGATCGCCAAGAAGTACATCGGGCGCGGCATGTCGTTCCTGGACCTGATCCAGGAGGGCAACATCGGGCTCATCCGGGCGGTCGAGAAGTTCGACTACGAGAAGGGCTACAAGTTCTCGACGTACGCCACGTGGTGGATCCGGCAGGCCATCACCCGGGCCATCGCCGACCAGGCCCGGACGATCCGCATCCCGGTTCACATGGTGGAGACGATCAATCGCCTGATCCGGGTCTCGCGCGGCCTGCTCCAGGAGCTTGGCCGGGAGCCCACGGTCGAGGAGATCGCCGAGGCCATGTCCAAGGGCCAGGAGGTCCAGGTCACGCCCGAGAAGGTCCGCGAGATCATCAAGGTCTCGCAGGAGCCGGTCTCGCTGGAGACCCCGATCGGCGAGGAGGAGGACTCGCACCTCGGCGACTTCATCGAGGACCGCGGCGCCCTGGCTCCCGCCGAGGCGGCGTCGCACCAGCTGTTGAAGGAACAGGTCGAGGCGGTTCTGGACTCGCTGACCGGCCGCGAGCGGCGCGTGCTCCAGCTCCGATTTGGGCTGGAAGACGGCCGCGCCCGGACGCTCGAGGAGGTCGGCAAGGAGTTCAACGTCACCCGCGAGCGCATCCGCCAGATCGAGGCCAAGGCGCTCCGCAAGCTCCGCCACCCGTCCCGCAGCCGCAAGCTCAAGGACTACCTCGAGTAGCCCACGGGGCGAGGGGCGGTTGGCGGCCCGCGGCGGTTGGCGGCCCGGGGCGGTTGGCGGCCCGCGGCGGTTGGCGGCCCGCGGCGGGTGGCGGCCCGGGGCGGTTGGCGGCTCGGGCGAGTGGCGGTTTGCGAGCCTGCTGATGGCCACCGCGGCCCGGGATTGCGTCGGATGCAATGTTCCGGCAGGACGTTGCACCAAACGCACGTTCTGTCGGAGGGCCGCCGAATCCTGCGAGCTACTTGCATTGCGCGCATAGAACGCGCACGCCGGAGGTCGCTGCCGAACCGATACGTTCGGGCGTTTCGTGTGATGCAAATCTCGTGCACCCGTCGAGCGAGCGGAACGTACCTGGCGACGTTGGTTGCATCCAATGCAAGCCTGGCGGCGACGCTGAGCTGGCCCAGATACGCCCGGGGCTCAAAGCAGGATGATGGAGTTTCCTGATGGGTTGACCCCTGCACCGAGCAACTCGAGCGTGCGCCGACCTGGGACTCGGAAGCGCTCGGACAAGACTTCGCGGTTCGCCCTGACGAAATCGCGGTTGTGCCGCGAATCGAGCAGGAGCAGCGACAGGCTGACAACATCTCCGTCGGCCAGCTTCAGGGCGAGTCGGCGCTCGAGGGCTTGTCGGTCGCGGGGCCTGGTCTCGGCCTCGATGCCGTGGCGCCAGTCCGGCCCGGCGATCACCACGTCCCACGCTCGACGATCGCCCGGCGACGGGAACGGCACCTCCGTGTGGAATCTCAGCGATCGATGGACGCGGGCTCGCAACCGATCGATGAGGGCGATGTGGGCGGCGTCGCGCAATGGCTCGCCGCCGGGATACGCCCGAACCGAGAGCTCGAGGCCGACCGCAGCCAGCAGGATCGACGCCTGCTCGATGGAAGGACCGTCAGTCAGGCCCCGCTCGATGCGGCTGTATTGCGCCGCAGACAGGCCTCCGGCACGGGCAACGTCCCCTCCGGCAAGGCCTCGGTCCAGGCGGGCCGACCGCAGCTCCTCGAGCACCGTGGCCGTCATGGCTCGACCACGCCGTGCGCCAACATCAATGGCTCGCTCGCGAGTCCCCATGACGCCGGATGATGTCCGAAGGCGCTTACCGAAGCCTTACCCGGTCCGGCGAGACCAGCGTTCCGCGGTGAGACCCAGCGGTGCCGAGACGGGGTTGCCGGTGTCGGACGTCGCGCCGACGAGGCGGCGCAGCCGGCCGGTCATCCAGTCGCGGTACCAGGGAGCCCACGTCCGCGCGCCGGGCCGGGCCGGAGCGTCGCTGTCGCCCGGAAGGCCACCG
>JBGPIH010000064.1:0-15851 GCA_041484785.1 Candidatus Limnocylindria bacterium | reverse complement strand
GAGGAGCATCACCGCCGAGCGGCCGCGATCATCGCGGAGCGCCTGGCGGCGGAGGTCCGGAGCCGTCCGCGGCGGACGACGATCTCGGTCGCGGGCGAATCCGGCAGCGGCAAGTCGGAGATGGGGAAGGCGCTCGTCGAGGCCTTCGACGCGCTCGGGATCCCTGGCGCCGTCCTCGGCCAGGACGACTACTTCGTCTTGCCGCCGAGGTCCAACGACCGGACAAGGCGGGAGAACATCTCGTGGGTCGGGCCCCAGGAGGTGCGCCTCGACCAGCTCGACGAACATCTGGCCGCGGCTCGCTCCGGTGCCTCGGAAATTCGCAAGCCCCTCGTCGTCTATGCGGACGACGCGATCGAGGAGGAGACAATCGCTCTTGGGAAAGCGCGGGTGGTCGTCGCGGAGGGGACCTATACGACCCTCCTGCGGAACGTCGACACCCGGGTGTTCATCGCACGCAACCGGCTCGACACCATGGAGGCCCGAGCCCGGCGGGCACGGGAACCGGCGGACGCGTTCGTCGAGGACGTCCTGAAGATCGAGCACGAGATCATTTCCGGTCACCGGTCGCGCGCGGACGTGGTCATCAGCCGGGATTACGAGGTCGAGTTCATCCGTTGACCCTCCTCGACCCACGCGCGTTCGAACGATACCGATCAGGTGAGACCTCGTTCGTCCACGGTCTGCGACCGGATGAGGCCCTCGCGATGGGGCCGGCCGAGGTCCTCGATCTCCTCGCGGCCCGCTTCGGGAGCGCCGTCGAGGAGGCCCTGGTGACGGCCGAGACCTGGCAGCCGGATCGAGCCGGCCCCGACGCGGTCGTGGCGCCTGCGCATCGCGGAGCCCCAGACGCGACCTGGCTCCGCCGCGCGAACGTGGTCGGGATCAACATGCGGACGGTCGGCGGGGCGTGGGGCGTCGTCCCGTATTCGCTGACTTTGCCCGCAGTCCAGGGCGCGATCCACGTGCTGCCGTTCCTCGAGCCGGGGGTGGTTGGCAGTCTGTACGGGCCGGCGAGCTGGGAGGTGGATCCGTCCCTGTTCGATCCTGCCCTCGCCCACCTGCGGCCCGCACTCGACACGGTCGAACGTCAGCTCCACGCGGTGATCAACCTGCTCCACGCGATGGGCCGCGTCGTTGGGCTCGACGTCATCCCGCACTGCGACCGCTTCGCCGAGATCGTCCTCGCCCAACCCGACCACTTCGAGTGGATCCACCGAGCCGACCAGGAGATCCTCCGACGCGGCGCGGCCGTCGCCAGTCAGGTCGAGCGGTTGGTTTACGCCTGGGTTGTCCGACAAGGAGCCGCCGACGGATCGCTGGTGCCGGGTGATCCCGAAGACCTGTTCCGGGCCCTCGACGAGCGGACACGCCTGCGCATATTGTTCGGCACGCCGGACGATCCGGCCGGGCGCCGAGCGCGACGGACGGCACTCGTCCGGAAGCTGCACGCCACCGGCCTCGAGACCCTGCCGGCGACGATGGGGCCCCCATATCGGGGTCTCGAACTGGATCCGTCTCCGGCCGCGGTGTCGGTCGACGCGATGGGCCTCGCCTGGCGCGAATACCGTTTCAGACGACCGCAGCCAATGTCGCGCGTGTTCGGGCCGCTGACACGGTATGCCCTCTACGAGGCCGTCTCCGACGACGCCTGGGAGCTGGACTTCGGCCGGCCGAGGGAGCAGGTCTGGCGCTACGTCACCGGGCACTACGCGGACCTCGTAGATCGCTTCGGCTTCGACTTCATGCGTGGCGACATGGCCCATGTCCAGATGCGCCCGACCGGCATCCCGGCAGAGATCGACAATCGCTACGACATCCTTGGTGCCGTCCGCGACGAGATCCGCGACGGCAGGGGCGTCCGGTCCTTCGGATACCTGGCCGAGTCGTTCCTCGCTCCGCCTGGCACGATGGCTTACGGCGACGAGATGGATCACCTCGAAGCGGCTGGCGCCGACACCGCCCTCGGCGACCTCCAATCGACGGCGGTCGGAAGCCCCGAGTTCAGCGCCCGATTCAGACGATATCTCGACTACCAGGCCACCCGCGCGTGCACGCCCACCTTGACGATCATCACCGCCGACAAGGACGACCCCCGATTCGATTCGCTCTACGCGAGCGGTAGCGTGGCTCGACTGTTCATCGCCCTCCTCGTCCCGGACATGCCGAGCTACATGGCTCTCGGGTTCGAGCTCCGCGACGTCCGCGACAGGCCAGCGCCGAGCGAGCACTACTCGAAGCACTACGTCTTCCAGGTTTCGACCGGGATCGCCGCGACCAGGGGCATGTACGTATTCGGCTCGAACGTCGCCCTGTTCGCGACCGTCGAGCGGATCCGACGGCTAGCGGAGAAGCTCCGCGACGATCTGGCGACCGCCACGACCGTCTGGGCACGGCCACCGGACGCGACAGGCCAGGATCGAACCCTTGCCTGGGTCATCGACGCTGGCCGTTCCCGCCGACATCTGTGTGTCGCCAATCTGGACGCCGACCGACCGACCGCGGCATTCGGTGTTCCCCGCCGCCCGCTGACCGATCCGCCGCAGCGTTGGCTGCCGACATTCTCGACCGCGCACTCCAGCGAAGGTGCCTCACGGCCCCTTCGTTCGAACGGTCACCAATGGATCGTGGAGCGGCTCGAGCCTGGAGAGTGTCGGGTCTACGGATCGGAGGTTGACTGATGGACTCCGACGTCGTGACGCCATTCGTCCCGGCGCTCGACGACGACTGGTGGCGGACAGGTGTCGTCTACCAGATCTACCCGCGAAGCTTCGCCGACAGCGACGGCGACGGGATAGGCGACCTGCCCGGGATCATCGATCGGCTCGATCACCTCGGCCCGGACGGGCTGGGCATCGATGCCATCTGGCTGTCACCGATCTACCCGTCGCCCGGCAAGGACCTCGGCTACGACGTCGCCGACCATTCCCGGGTCGACCCCTGCTTCGGCACGGAAGCTGACTTCGACCGGCTCGTCGAGGAGTGCCACCGGCGGCGGATCCGGGTGATCCTCGACCTCGTGATGAATCACACGAGCGACCGGCACCGCTGGTTTGATGCCTCGCGGGCGTCCCGCCAGGGCCCCTACGCCGACTGGTATCTGTGGCGCGATCCGGCCGGTGTCGAGGCGGACGGGCAACCGAGGCCGCCCAACAACTGGGTCTCGTGGTTCGGCGGGCCGGCCTGGACGTATGAGCCGAAGCGCGGCCAGTTCTACCACCACACGTTTCTGGCCGAACAGCCCGAGCTCGACTGGCGCACGCCAGGCGTCGAGGCCGCCCAGCTCGAGATGGTCCGTGGCTGGCTGGCTCGTGGCGTGGACGGCTTCCGGCTCGACACCGTCAACGTCTTCCTCAAGCATCCCGACACGCCATCGAACCCGTTGCGGCGCGGCACGTCCGCGTGGACCCGCCAGATCCACCGCTATGACACCGATCAGCCGGACCTGCCGGCGCTACTGGCTCGCTTTCGCGCGGTCGTCGATCGAGCGCCCGGACGGATGAGCGTAGGAGAGCTGTTCGACGGAACGACCGAGGACGCGGCAGCGCTCACCGCCGACCGGCACCTCGTCTTCGACTGGGAACTGCTGACACGGCCCTGGAAGGCGGACGCCTTTCGAGCCGCGATCCGCCGTCGAGAGCGCGCTTTCGGGCCGGACGCCTGGCCGACGATCGTGCTCTCCAACCACGACCAACCACGCCACGCCTCGCGGCTGGCGGCCTCGATCGACGCTCCGGACGGGGATCGCGACGCGATCGCCAAGGCTGCGGCAACCTTGCTCCTGACGATGCGCGGGACGCCCTTTATGTACTACGGCGAAGAGATCGGGATGGGCGATGTCGCCATCCCGCCCGACGAAAGTGTCGATCCGCCGGCTTCGCGCGTCGAGATGGACTTCGAGTGGTGGGATCGTTCGCGGGCGCGGACACCGCTGCCATGGGCGACCGGCCGGGGCGCCGGTTTCACGTCCGGCAGGCCATGGCTGCGTCTGGGGCCCGACAGTGCAACACGCAACGTCGCTGCCCAGCGGATGGATCCGGACTCCGTGCTCGCCTGCTACCGGCGTTTGCTGACCGCCCGCCGGGCGTTGCCGTCACTGCAGGACGGGTCGATCGAGCTGGTCGCGGCGGCGGACTCGACGGCGCTAGCGTTCCGACGTCGTGGGTCCGGGCCCGAGGTGCTGGTGATGGTCGCGTTCGAAGGCCATGGCGCCAGGGTGCGGGTGCCGGCGCCTTGCGCCGGAGGCGCCTGGCGGCCGGTCGTCGGGTCCCGACTAGATCTCCCCGAGCGCCTCGAGGCTCGGAGGACGCACGAGCTCGGGCCATACGAGGCTCTCGTGGCCGTCGCCAGGGGTTGATCGCGCGCATGGGTAGCGGGGGTCGAGGCGCATTCGCCCCTGCTACGATGTCGGCCACTCAAGCTCACTCGCTCCTGGGAGCCACCACGTGCCGCTCGAATTCCTGAAGCGCCGCGGGCGGGCCGCTGCAACGGCTACCCCGGCACCTGCGAAGGCCTCGTCGGGACTGATGCCGGAAGAAGTGGTCGCGCAGGACCACCAGCTCAAGCTGTACTACGCGGGCAAGAGCAGCGAGGGGGTCCGGATGAAGGCGGGGCCGGCCGCCGTACGGGAGCTGCCGTCCATGCTGGTTGGCCTGGCCCGCTCCGAGATCGAGATCGTCGAGCCGCTGCCCATCGAATTCAGCCAGGCGACGCCCACGATCGTCATGCCGTCCGAGGCGATGCAGTGGCTGAACGCCCACCACGTCCACTCACCGATCACGCGTCACGCATTGATGGTCCTGGAGTCGATCGACGCGGTCGATCTCGCCTTCGACACGTTCATCTGTGCATTGCTCGAGGGCGAGGTGGACACGGCCGGCTACCCCGAGTACAACGCGATCGTAGGTGGCGTCGCGGCGCACTGGGATGAGTCGACCGGCGACATGATCTGCCGGGCTGTCGTGGGCTGGGGTGGCAAGGGCGTTCGCGGCGATACCGACCGGATCGGCGCGAGGATCCTGGCAGGCCTGCTCAACAACATCCTTGCCAGCCAGTACGCCCTGGGCTTGACCAGCATCGAGCGACCCGTCCCGGCGGCCGGCCGCGGCGGTCTCGTCTGTGCGCATTGCGGCTTCGCCTCTGCCCACGAGCGGGCGTTCTACTGCCCCAAGTGCGGCATGCGGCTGCTGCGCGGCTGAGGGCGACCAGATCGGATGCCGCTCTACGATTACGACTGCGCCGCCTGCGGTCGTCGCTTCGAGGTCGTCCACGGCGTTCACGCCGAGCGACCCACGGTCTGCCCGATCTGTGGCAAGGGCCCGATCCGCAAGGCGATCTCCGCGGCCGCCGTTCACTACAAGGGATCCGGCTGGGCCAAGAAGGAGCGGCGTGCCACGGTGACCCCGGGCACCTCGAAGTCAGCCACTGGCAACTCGTCCGAGAACAGTCCGTCGGAGACCAGCACGCCCGAACGCAATGGCAAGGCGGACTCGAGTGAGGGTTCGACCTCCGGTTCCCCATCGACGGATTCGGTGAGGCCGGTCGAGACCAGCTCCACCAGCAAGGCGGACTGACCCGATGGCTGCCGCCGCCGACTGGATCACGCTCGCCGAGGCAGCGGAGATCCTTGCTGCGGCCAACGTGCACTTCACGTCGGCCACGATCGGCGGCTGGGCGCGGGCCGGCCGTCTGCAGAGCATCAAGCTCGGCGGGCGGCGATTCGTCCGCCGCGGTGAGGTCCGGGCCCTCGTAGCCGCTCCCCGGCGAGTTCGCGCCGAGGACCTGCAGCCCGTCCTGTTCGACGACCTGGAGGGCTGACCCGACCCTCCCATGGCTCTGAGGGCGATCCTGGCCCGCTTCCTGGACGCGCCGCAGATCGCCGCGGTTCGGGCTCCCTTCATGGTCTACGGTCGCGCGGCGGGCGGCCTGCTGGCTCGCGGTCTCGCGTTCTCCGCGCTCTTCGCGGCGATCCCGACCGTGCTGTTCATCCTCGGGCTCGTGGGCTGGGCCGCGAACGATCCGGCGGCTCGCGATCGCATCACCGCCACCATCGTCGAAACCTTCCCCCCGCTCGCGGGCCTCATCGGCGACGCCGTCCGCGCCATCACCGGCGGCGCCGCGCTGACATCGATGATCGGGATCGTGGGCGTGGTCTGGACGGTCAGCCAGTTCTTCGGTGCGCTGGAGATGGCCATGGCCCGCATCTACTCGAACGCGCCGGAGCGGTCGATGCTGGTGCGCACGGCTCGAGGCTTCGGCGCGGTCGGCCTGCTCGCCGTGTCGGTCATGGCGTGTGTGGTCGTGGGCTCGGTCGCCCTGGCGTTCGACGCGACGTCGGCCACCCGGGACCGGTCCGTCGAGGTGCTGGCGACGCTGCTCGATTCGCCGGTCGTGCTGGTCGGCCTGGCCAGCGCCATCGTCCTGCTGCTGTACCGGACCCTGCCGCCGCGGACACCCAGCTGGTGGGCCGCGGGGATCCCGGCCCTGGCGACCGGGTCGGTGCTCGTGGTCCTGAGCCGAGCGTTCGTCCTCGTCGTGCCGTGGCTGGTCGGCGTCGAGGCGCTGACGGGCTCGCTGGCCTCCGCGTTCGTGACGCTCGCCTGGTTGTCGCTGACCTTCCAGTCGCTCTTGCTCGGCGCCGCCTGGGTGCGCCTGCGGGACGAGAGTCGTCCGCGAACGCAGGCGGCCGGTTCAGCCCTTCTGGAGCGTGCCGCAGCGCCGGCAGAACCTGGCCGTCGCCGACAGTGACAGGCCGCAGCTGATGCATGGCTGGATGCCGCTGCTCGACCGCCCCGGAGTTGGCGGGGTCGCAACCAGCTCCTGATTCGATGCCGCCCACAAGGCATCGACCCCACCGCGCGGCTGGGCCGGACGTCCCAGGAACGGCAGCCCGACGGAGGCCTGGGGCGTCGGCCACTCGGGCCTGGCCGGCCATTGTGGCTCGGCAGGCGGGAATGGCGCCGGACTGGTCCCGAGCGGGACGGCCTCGTCGATCGGCGTCGCCGGCTGGACGGCCCCGCCCTCCGTGTCCGGGGCGATGATCTGCCAGGTCGGCTGCTCGACGACGTCCGCCGCGGCTGGCGCGGCCGGTTCCGGCTCGGGTTGCGCTGCCAGGACCACCTCGGGCCTGGCCTCGGCGATCGGTTCGGGAACCGCGGGCACGGCCTCGACGGGCTCCGGCTCAGCCACCACGGGTTCGCCAGCCGGCTCGGAGACGGGCGTCGGCTCGGTGCCCCGGGCTTCCGCCGCCTTCCGCTCGCGCTCGTAGGCGGCAAGCTCGACGTCGAGACTCTGGCCGGGTCGGAATCGACGCAGCAGGCCGCTGGTCTGCGAGCTGGCCTTCTGGGCCGGCTCGACGGGCTCGACGATCACTTCGGGCTCGGCTGCGGCGACGGGCTCGACGATCGCTTCGGGCTCTGCGATCACTTCGGGCTCGACCGCCGCGATCGCCTCGGGCGCGACGAGCTCGGCTGCGGCGACGGGCTCGGCGATCACTTCGGGCTCGGCTGCGGCGACGGGCTCGACGATCACTTCGGGCTCGGCGATCACTTCGGGCTCGGCGATCGCCTCGGGCTCTGCCACCCCGATCGCTTCGGGCTCTGCCCTCACGATCGCCTCCGGCTCGGCCGCCGCGATGGCCTCGGGCTCTGCCCTCACGATCGCCTCCGGCTCGACCGCGGCGATCGCCTCGGGCTCCGCGGACGCGACCCCAATCTCCTCCGCGTCATGGGGGTGACCATTCGTGCCGTTGCCGGCAGGCTCGGCGATGACTGCCGTCCCGGCGAGCGCGGCCAGACCTGGGAATGACGCCGGAATAACCTCGGGCTCGGGCTGCGGTGCGCAGGAAAGGCAGCGGGCCTCGACCTCGTTCCAGCAATTCGGGCAGGTGTACTGCCGGCAGGACATGCAGAAGCTGAAGGTCTTGTGGAAGGCGTCGAGCTGATGGGCCGTGATCTCGCGGTCCGTTTCGCTTCGGGCCGCGGCCATCGCCTCGTCCATCGTGGTGTCGTCGGACAGGACGAAGTTCTTCAGGCCGCGCGACAGGACCTTGACGCCCTTGAGCCGAACCTTCGGGCGCGCAGCCTCGAACGTGTAGCGGGTGCCGCACCGTTCGCAGAACGATTCGGTGAGAGTTTCGGGCATCGGGTCCCCGGATATCGCGCGGATCGCGTCCGGGCGCTGGGATGCCGCCCGGCCGAGGCGAGAGTATAGCGCAGGGTCCCCGGCGTTCCTCGAACGTGGGTACCCCTTCAGACAAGCGATAGTCACAGTCTCCGACGGTGGATCGAGGCGGGCGTGGGCTCTGCTAGACTCCGCGACCGACCATGCCGCCCCTGGCCGCCATCGAGCGGTTCTTCGAACGCCTCTTCGAACGCCCGTCGGCTCGACTCTTCCGCACCCGTCTCCAGCCGCTCCAGCTCCAGCATCGCATCGAGCGCGCCATGGAGAACGAGCGCCGCGTGGGCATTGACCGGACCCTCGTCCCGAATCGGTTCGTCGTCCACCTCCACCCGGACGATCTGGCCGGGTTCGGCGAGCTGACCGAGGCACTGGCGGTCGAGCTCGCCGACGGTGCGTTGTCGTTCGCGCGGGCTCACCACTTCGCCCTGGCCGATCGACCCCGCGTGGAGCTGCAATCCGATGCGCGAGTTCAACGGGCCGACGTCCGCATCGAGGCTCGCTTCTCGGAAGCCCCAACCGAGCCCGCCGCGGGAGGCCCCGTCGCGCACCCGTCGGCGCCGTCACGTGACCCGGCCGCAGCCACCACGGACCCGGTGCCAACTCGGGTCTTCACCGTCCCGCAATCCTCGACGCCGCGAGCCTCAGTCCAGGTGACCGATCCGGATGGGCGTATCCGCCGCTACTCGCTCGAGGCCGGAGGGCTGACCATCGGGCGATCCGACGACAACGACCTCGTTGCCCGTGACAGCCGCGTGTCCCGGCACCACGGCCGGATCGCGGGGCGAGGCGGAACGCTCGTCTATCTCGACCTCGGGAGCACGAACGGATCGCGGGTCAACGGAGAGCCGGTGACCGAGGTCGTCCTCGGCGTCGGCGATCGGCTCGAGGTCGGTGCCACGACCATCGTCGTCGAGGGGGCCGGAGCGCCCGGCTGATGGACGGCTTCACCCTGGTCCTGTGGGCCGTCCGGCTTCTGTTCCTCGGCCTGCTCTACCTCTTCCTGGCCCGTGTCATCCGGGTGCTGCTGCGCGACCTGCGTGCTGCGGCGCGCGAACCGGCGGAGCGGCCGGGCCGGCTGGTCGTCCTTGACTCGCCGGCCGGCGAGCCGGCGGTCGGGCGGTCGTTCGGGCTCGACGTGATCACGTCGCTCGGGCGGGACGTCAACAACGCGATCGTGATCGACGACCCGTTCGCGTCGGCCGAGCACGCCGTGCTGACCTACCGGGGCCGGAGCTGGTACCTGGAGGATCTCGACAGCACGAACGGTTCGTACGTCAACGGGCATCCGATCCACGGGGTCGCGGCGCTGGGCTACGGCGACGAGGTGCAGATCGGGCAGGTCCGCCTGCGCCTGGAGCGCGGGTAGCCGTGGCCTTGCGATCGGCCGCCGCTGCCAGGGAGCCCAGCCTGCCGAGAGTGCTCGGCCCGATTCGGCCACGGGCCCGCTGGCAGGAGCTGCGGCTGCTCGGGCTGGTCGCCCTGACGCTGGCAGTCGGCAGCGTCTCGCTGGGAGCCGCGCGGACGGGCGGGTTCGCGCCCTACGACCCGCGTGGCCTGGCGATCTACCTCGGTGCGCTCCTGGTTGCGCACGTGGCCCAGGTGCTGGCCGGCCGGCGGACGGACCAGGTGCTGCTGCCGGCAGTGTCCCTGCTTGGCGGCCTGTCGTTGCTGCTGATGGAGCGGCTGCCCCAGGATCTGGTCGTCCAGCGGTTCTTCGGAAGCTCGTTCGGACTGGCCGACGTGCAGCTCATCTGGCTGCTCGGCGCCGTGGGCGTGGCGACCACGCTGGGGATCGTGGTCCGCTCCGACAGCTGGCTCCGCCGCTACAAGTACACCTGGGCGGCCGCCGGCGTCGGGCTGCTGCTCCTCACCTTCGTTCTCGGAACCGAGATCAACGGACAGCGCCTGACGCTCCAGATCGGGCCGCTCAGCGGCCAGCCGTCCGAGCTCCTCAAGGTGATCCTGGTGGTTTTCCTTGCCGGCTACCTGTCCGAGAACCGGGCGCTCCTGGTCGAACAGGACACCCGGGTCGGGCCGCTGCGGCTGCCACCGCTGCCGTACCTCGCGCCGATGGTGGCGATGTGGGCGATCGCGCTCGGGATCGTGGTCGTGCAACGCGATCTCGGAGCCGCCCTGCTCTTCTTCGGGGTCTTCCTGGCGCTCCTGTACGCGGCGACCGGCCGGATCAGCCTGGTCGTCATCGGCCTGGCCCTGTTCCTCGTCGGCAGCGCCGCGATGGCCAACCTGTTCGAGCACGTGCGGACGCGGATCGATGTCTGGATCGACCCATTTGCCGACCCGCTCGGCACGGGCTACCAGGTGATCCAGGCGCTCCATGCGTTCGCTCGCGGCGGGCTGCTCGGGCAGGGCCTGGGAGGCGGGTTGCCCCTGATCGCGGGCCGGCCGCCGATCCCGGAAATCCACACGGACTTTCCGTTGGCGGCGCTGGGCGAGGAGCTCGGCATCGTGGGCGTCATCGCCATCCTCGGGATCTACCTGGCGATCGTCGAGCGGGGCCTGCGCATCGGCGTCTCGGCGGCGGACGATTTCCGCGCGCTGCTGGCCATCGGCCTGGCCCTCGTCATCGGGATCCAGGCATTCATCATCGCGGCCGGCAATCTCAAGGTCCTGCCGCTGACCGGCGTGACCCTCCCGTTCATCAGCTACGGCGGATCGTCGCTGCTGGCCAACGGGCTCGTCGTCGGCCTGCTCCTCGCGCTCTCCGACAAGGGCGTCGAACCGCCCCCGCCGCCGGGCGCGGTCCCGCGCTGGCGCCGGCTCGGTCGGCGGGGGACCGCGTGATGCCCGCGACGGGCGGATCGGGCAAGCCGCTCGCCGGGCCCACGATCCACGTCGCGCTGATCCTGTCGGCGGCGTTTGCCCTCCTGGCCGGGGCGGCGGGGTACTGGGGCGTCGTCCGATCGCCCGAGCTCGTTCGCTCCCCGGATGACGCGGCGGTCATCGCCGCGGCCCGGACCGTCCCGCGCGGGCAGATCCTGGATCGGACGGGCGCCGTGCTGGCCCGCAACAAGGCCGACGCGAACGGCGAGCTCTATCGCGTCTACGCCGGGCCGGCGATCAGCCAGGTCGTGGGCTATGCCTCCCGGCAGTACGGCGAGGCCGGCCTCGAGCGGGCCTACGACGCCGAGCTGAGCGGTCTCGCCGGCGACCCATTGGCCGACGCCTTCGCGAAGTTCGGGGCGGACCGATACGACCCGAAGGACCTGACCCTGTCGCTGTCGCTGGACCTCCAGACGGCCGCGGTTCGCGCGCTGGGCGATCACCGGGGCGCCGTCGTGATGCTCGATCCGCGCAGCGGTGAGGTGCTGGCCCTGGCGTCGACGCCAACGTACGACGCGTCGACGATCGCGAACCCGGCGAGCGCCCAGGCGGCCTTCGCGGCGCTCCAGGATGACCCGGCCCAGCCGCTTCTGCCTCGGGCCACCCTCGGTCGGTATGTCCCCGGCTCGGTCTTCAAGATCGTGACTGCGATCGCCGGTCTCGGGTCGGGTGCGATCACGCCGCAGACGACCTACAAGGAGCAGCCGGGTGCCGAGAAGGCCGGCCTGCTCGTCGAGGGCTACCGGGTCCGTGACGGCCACCACCCGCAGACGGGCTCAACGGCGCTGGACCTCGTGGGGGCGACGGAGGTTTCGTGCAACATCTGGTACGCCCTGACCGGCCTTCGTACCGGCGGCGCCAACCTTGTCGCGTACGCCGAGCGGATGGGATTCGGGTCGGCGCTTCCGTTCGATCTGCCGACCGCGGTCTCACAGGTGACCGGCGGGAAGGGCGCCCAGCCGGGCGGTTTCCTCGACGACGTGGAGCTGGCCAATGCCTCCTATGGCCAGGCCGAGGCGTTCGTCACGCCGCTCCAGATGGCGCTGGTCGCGGCAACGGTCGCCAACGACGGCGAGTTGATGCGGCCCCGCTTGGTCACGTCGATGGCCGGGCACGGTGGCGTCCGGACGATCGGCCCGGAGTCGATGGGCAGGGTCATCCCCGCCTCCGACGCCCAGGCAATCAACGCGGCGATGGTCCGCGCCGTCGAAGGGCCGTTGGGCCGGCTCTTCACGACCGGCGCCAAGGTCAGCGGCGTGACCACCGCCGGCAAGTCCGGCACGGCCGAGCTCGGCGGGTCGGGCGAGCCACACTCCTGGTTCATCGGGTTCGCCCCGGCCGAGAACCCGACGATTGCGATCGCCGTCGTCGTGGAGCAGGCCGGGCGGGGCGGGGAGGTCGCGGCCCCGATCGCCGGACGGCTGATGGCTCGATATCTGAAGGGGGCGCAATGACCGAATCCGGGCAGCATCCCGACGACGCGCAGGCAGGCGAGCCAACGCGCGAACCACGGCCCTGGATCGAGCGAATCGGGCTGGCGGCGGTCGCGCTCGTCCTGGCGACCCTGTTCGGCGGCGTGGCCGTCGCGTCCTGGTTCGGCGGCGAGCTGTTCCTTGCCGCGATGGGAGCGATCGGCTGCCTGATGACCCTGTGGGTGGGGATCCTGACACTCGTCCGCGGCTGAGGCGGGGCTCAGGCCCCGCCGAGCGCCCGCCAGACGCGCAGGACCTCGGCGACGCCCCAGGCCTGGAATGGGCAGCCCCGCGGCTCGAAGGGCGGCTCCGGTTCCAGGATCTCCGATACCGACCCCAGGCCGGCGTTGCGCAGGTGATCCTCGAATGGTCGCAGGATCTCGAGGCCGGCCGAGGGATCGCCGTCGACCCGGGCGACGGCCTCGGCGTAGGCACCGATCAGCCACGTCCAGGCCGTGCCCTGGTGGTAGCCGGCGTCGCGGAAGCGCCGGTCGCCCTGGTAGCTCGGCCGGTAGGCCGGGTCGGCCGGAGCCAGCGAACGCAACCCCAGCGGAACCGAAAGGGAGCGGCCGATCGCGTCCACCACGGATCGCGCCATCACGCCGTCGACCAACGGGTATGGAAGTGATATGGCGAAGACCTGGTTGGGTCGCAGCGAGAGATCGTCGCCGTCGGGGCCGTCGACCACGTCAGCGAGATGGCCGAGCTCCGGCCGCCAGAACCGTCGAACGAACGCCGCCCGGGCACGCTCGGCGGCCGCGAGGTAGCCGGCACCGACACCGTCCGCGTCGCCCCGTTCGACGAGCCACCTACCCACGACCCGCAGCGCGTTGACCCAGAGCGCCTGGATCTCGACCGGCTTGCCGCGCCGCGGTGTGACCACCCAGTCGTCGACCCGCGCGTCCATCCAGGTCAGCTGGTAACCGTCGGCACCACCGCGGAGCAGGCCGTCGGCCGGGTCCACGCCGATCCCGAAACGTGTGCCCGCCAGGTGCGCGTCGAGGATCTGTCGAAGCGTCGGCAGCAGCTCGTCCACCAGGGCAGGGGAGCCGGTCGCCGCGGCGTGCGCCCGGATCGCGAGCGGGTACCAGAGGGATGCGTCGATCGTGTTGTAGTCGGGCACGGCGTCGGCGCGGTCCGGGAAATCATTGGGGAGCAGGCCGCCGCGCACGAAACGGGCGAACGAACGCAGGATCGTGGTCCCTTCGTCGTGACGGCCGGTCGCCAGGCACAGCCCCGGCAGCGAGATCATCGTGTCCCGGCCCCAATCGTTGAACCAGGGGTAGCCGGCGATGACCGTCCGCCCGTGTTCGTGGTCGTCGTCCGACGGGATGTCGCGCCGGACGAGGAACTGGTCGGCGGCGAGCACCAGGTCGCGCACGAACGGGGACGCGGCGGAGGCTCCAGCCCGATCGACGAGGCTCGATTCGCGGTCCGTCACGGCGGCGAGGGCGGCCTCGGGCTCCGTGGGCTCGCCCGGCTCGGCGGTCAGCACGAGGGTCGCCGGGTGGCCGGCCTCGACCGTGAAGCGGGCCTCGCCAGGCGCCCACAGGTCGGATCGATCGTCGAGCCCGCGCGCCGTCTCCTCGCGGTGCCGGAAGCCGCGGAACCAGCGGCCGTCGGGCGCGAACGAGCCGCCCGGCGCGAGGACCTCGAGTGGCCCGGCGGGAACCCCGTCGGCCTGGTGGCCCAGCGCGTGGTGATCCCGGAAGGCTGTCAGCGGCGTCAGCTCGAGCTCGATGGAGCGGTCGGCGCCGACGCTCTCGTAGCGGACGTACGTGGTGTTCGCGCCGTCGGCCATCCAGATCCGCTTCTCGATTCGGACGTCACCGCACGCGTAGGTGAAGACAGGGCGCATCCCCTCCAGCCGCACGGACAGCAGCTGGCGATAGCCGTGCTGGTCGATCGTGCCGTCGGCGTACTCGTGGGCGTGGAGCGCGATCCGCTCGCCGTCGACCGTGACCCATTCGACAAGGCCGCCGACGAGCATCATTCGCCCGACGGGCGGCGACAGGGCGGCGACCAGCAGGCCGTGGTAGGCGCGTGTCGCCAGGCCGGCGACGGTCCCGAAGGCATACCCGCCCACGCCGTTGGTCACCAGCCACTCGTGTCGAACGGCCGCGTCGAGCTCGCCACAGACGTCGGGACCCAGCTCGACCAGCGGCCGCTCGTTCGGAGCGTGCGCGCGGCTGCCGCCACCGGTCACTCGCGGGCCGACCGGCGCCGCGCCGTCGCCTCGAGGAGCTTGGCGACGAGGGCCGTCCAACCGGTCTGATGGCTGGCTCCGAGGCCGGCGCCGGTCTCCCCGTCGAAGTACTCGAAGAAGAGCGGATCGCCGTCGTCCGGCGCGGATGCGCTGCCGTGCTCGCCGGTGCCATGGACCGGGCGGTGCCCATCCGGATCGCGCGTGAAGATGGAGGTCAGCCGGTCGCCGAGCTCGTTCGCCACGTCGGCCAGCGATGCCGTCCGGCCCGAGCCGGTCGGCAATTCCACCTCGAACTCGGCCCCGTAGTAGTGGTCGAACTTCTGGAGCGCCTCGATCAGGAGGTAGTTGATCGGGAACCAGACCGGCCCCCGCCAGTTCGAGTTGCCGCCGAACAGCCCGGTTCGCGACTCGGCCGGCTCGTACGCCACCGTGCTGCGCATGCCGTCAAGCTCGAGGACGTATGGATCGTCGCGGTGGGCCCGGCTGAGCGAGCGGATGCCGTGCCCCGACAGGAACTCGTCCTCGTCCAGCATCCGGCGAAGCAGCGCCTTCATGCGATGGCCGTGCACCAGGGCGAGCAGGCGGCGCTGGCCCGCACCGGGCTCCTCCCACGACGGGACCAGCATCGCGAGATCCGGGCGGTTGGCCAGGAACCAGCGCATTCGATGCCGGAACCCGGGCAGCCGCGCCAGCAGGGCCGGCTCGAGGGTCTCCACGGCCAGGAGCGGGATCAGCCCGACAAGCGAACGGACCTTGAGCGGGATGAACTCGCCGGACGCGAGATGGAGCGAGTCGTAGAAGAACTCGTCCGTCTCGTCCCAGAGCGGCACGGTCTCGACACCCACGCCGTTGAGGGCGCCGGCGATGTACAGGAAGTGCTCGAAGAACTTGGTGGCGATGTCCTCGTAGACCGGATCCTCACTGGCAAGCTCGAGCGCGATCGCGAGCATGTTCAGCGAGTACATCCCCATCCAGGCCGTGCCGTCCGCCTGGCCGAGGTGGCCCTCGACGGGCAGCGGTGCGCTGCGATCGAACACCCCGATGTTGTCGAGTCCGAGGAAGCCGCCCTGGAAGACGTTGTGTCCGTCCGAGTCCTTGCGGTTCACCCACCAGGTGAAGTTGAGCAACAGCTTGTGGATTCCACAAGCTGT
>JBGPIH010000063.1:0-15888 GCA_041484785.1 Candidatus Limnocylindria bacterium | reverse complement strand
CGAGGAAGTCACGGACATGCGCCGGAGCGTCAAGGGCGAGGTCATCAGCTCGACCTTCGACGAGCCGACCGAGAACCATACGCACGTCGCGGAGATGGCTCTCGAGATCGCCAAGCGCCAGGTCGAGACCGGACGCGACGTGGTCATCCTGCTCGACTCGATCACCCGGCTGGCCCGCGCCTACAACCTCGCCCTCCCGCCGTCGGGCCGGACGCTCTCCGGTGGCCTCGATCCGATCGCCCTGTATCCACCCAAGCGCTTCTTCGGAGCCGCTCGAAACATCGAAGAGGGCGGCTCGCTCACGATCATCGGCACCTGCCTGGTTGACACCGGGTCGCGCATGGACGACGTGATCTACGAGGAGTTCAAGGGGACCGGCAACTCTGAGCTGATCCTCGACCGGAAGCTGGCCGAGAAGCGGATCTTCCCGTCGATCGACGTCCAGCGGTCCGGCACGCGCCGGGAAGAGCTGCTTCTCGAGGAGGGGACCCTCAAGATGGTCTGGACGATGCGCCGCATGCTGTCGGCGGTTGGGGCCAACGAGGGAATCGAGATTCTGCTGAACCGGCTGGCCAAGACGCAGTCGAACGCCGAGTTCCTGTCGACGCTGACCAAGAGTCTCGACGCCTGAATCCCCCGGGCCGAACGGCCCTTGGCGCGTTCGCAACTCGCGTGGTACCGTTCCCGGCGATGTCGTAAGCCCGTCGTCACGGGCGGCGTCCGCGTAGAAGAGACCCCAGCTCTATACCGCGACACCGGATGGTCTCCCAAGACCCAATTCCCCAGGTGAGCCCCACGCGCCCTGGAGACCATCCACACGCCAGGAGACCGTATTGCTGAACGCATCGGTCGGCGTGCAGCGCGTCCTCGGACGTCTGCGACGCCCCCCGAGCACCGGAACAGCGAGTGCCTCGACCGTTCAGGTCCGGAGCCGCGCCGCCGCGCGACGCGTGCAGGAGGACCTGCGCTCGACGGTCGCCGCATCCGGGCTCGTCGCCCGGCTGGATCGTCGTATCCGCGCCCTGGGCATCGCCCGATCTGATCGGCGCCCGCTCATCAGCAGGCTCGGACCCGACCGGGCCGCCGCGATCGTCGTGGCCGGGATCCTGCTTGGCGCCTCGGTCATCAGCGTCTCCGCGGCTGCGAACCCGGGGCCCCCGATCGGTGGCCCGACGGGACGCGGCACGGATGTGCGAATCGCCGTCGGTGGCGGTGTGGGGACCGAGGGGAGCGGCACGATCGGGCAGGGCGAGCCGCCCATCGGTGACACGTTCGCCGGGGCGGCCGGCACGGACCCCGCGGCCGGCACGGACCCCGCGGCCGGCACGGACCCCGCGGCCGGCACGGATCCCGCGACAGCGAGCGTCGATCAGGGTGGCGGTGTCGGTGCGGGCGCGGCAGCCAACGCCCCGGCGGCGGACACCGGGGCCAGCGTCGAGGGCCCGTTCCTCGACGACGGGACGTTGCTCAAACCGGTCGCGGTCAACACCACGGTCGCCGACGGTCGGGGTCTGGTGCGGACCTACAAGGTCAAGGCCGGCGACACGCTGACCGGCATCGCGTCCAGGTTCGGCATCTCCATGATGACCATCTGGTGGGCCAACGACCTCGCATCCAAGGATGCCCTGCACATCGGCCAGGAGCTCTCCATCCCGCCGGTGACCGGGCTGGTCGTGACCGTGACGGCGGCCGACACGCTCGACAGCCTCGCCCAGCGCTACGACGTCGACCCCGCCGACATCCTCACGGAGAACAAGCTCGAGGACCCCAATCTCGTGGTCGGCCAGGTCCTGGTGATCCCGGGTGCGGCTGGCAAGGCCATCCCGACCCCCAGGCCCGAGTCCCGGCCGCCATCGGGCTCGTCAGGCGGTGGTGGGGGTGGGAGCAGCAGCGGCGGCATCATTCAGCGGCCATCCACATTCAGTGGTGGAACCTTCCGCTGGCCGGTCGTCGGCGGCGGGAACTACATCAGCCAGTACTTCCACTATGGCCACTACGGGCTCGACATCGCGGCGGACTACGGCTCGGAGGTCCGCGCGGCCGGAGCCGGGACGGTGATCTTCGCGGGCTGGAAGGGCAATGGCGGCGGGTACCAGGTCTGGATCGCCCATGGCTCCAACCTCTACACGACGTACAACCACATGTCGGCCATCTCGGTTGGCTACGGCCAGCAGGTTGGCGAGGGCCAGCAGGTCGGCCGGGTCGGACAGTCGGGCGACGCCACCGGCCCGCACCTCCATTTCGAGGTCTGGCGCGGCCCCGTCTGGGACGGCGGGACCAGGCTCAACCCGCTCGGGTTCCTCTAGGCTCGTCGGCCCGACGTCACGCTCGGTCGCGGGAGCCACCCGCAGGCTGACCGGCGGCGCCACCGTGCGAGAATGAGTCCTGATGTTCCTCGACCGTGTGAAGATCTGGGTCCACGCCGGCGACGGCGGCGACGGGGCCGCGACCTTCCGGCAGGAAGCGCACGTTCCGCGCGGAGGCCCCGACGGTGGGGACGGCGGGCGCGGCGGTTCGGTCTACCTTCGGGTGGATGCTGGGCAGACCACGCTGCGTGACTTCACCCACCGGCATCACTACCGGGCGACCTCGGGCGGACGCGGCACCCGGGCCCGCCGACATGGCCGGGCCGGCGAGGATCTGATCCTGGACGTTCCGCCTGGGACGGCGGTCTACGACGACGAGACCGGCGAGCTGCTGGCCGACCTGGTCGCTGTCGGCCAGAGCGCCATTGTCGGACGCGGCGGACGCGGCGGACTCGGCAACACCCATTTCAAGTCCTCCACGCACCAGGCGCCCAAGCACGCCCAGAAGGGCGAGCCCGGCGCGGAAGGCTGGCTCCGCCTGGAGCTCCGGCTCATCGCCGATATCGGGCTGGTGGGCCTGCCCAACGCCGGAAAGTCGACGCTTCTCGCGGCCGTCACGGCGGCGACGCCCAAGATCGCGGACTACCCGTTCACGACGCTCGAGCCGAATCTCGGGGTGATGGACCTGGGCGACGAGGATGAGCGTCGCCCGTCGATCGCCGACGTCCCAGGATTGATCGAGGGAGCCAGCAGTGGCGCCGGATTGGGCCACGCCTTCCTGCGCCACGTCGAGCGGACCCGGATCCTGGTCCACGTCATCGACGGTTCGTCGCGGGACCCGGAATGGGACCACGACGTCATCCGGAGCGAGCTGCTGGCGCACGACCCGGCGCTGCTCGACAAGCCGATCCTGGTGGCGTTCAACAAGCTCGACCTTGCCGCTGCCCGCGAGGCATGGCCGGCGTTCCGGCGTGCCCGCGAGGCTGACGGGATCGACGTCCTGGCGATCTCCGCGGCCGGCGGCGAGGGCCTCGATGCCTTCCGTGCCCGCATCGCGGCGATGCTGCCGCCCGCCGCCGAGTTCGCGCAGCCGCCCGAGCCGTCGGGCGTGGTCGTCCACCGGATCGAGGGCATGGACGACGGCTTCAGCATCGATCGCGACGCCGACGGAGCCTTCCGGGTGCACGGCCGGCGCATCGAGCGGGCCGCGGCACAGACGAACTTCGACGTCGATGAATCGGCCGAGCGCTTCCAGCGCGATCTCGCGCGCCTGGGGATCGACACCGAGCTGCGCCGTGCCGGCATTGCTCCCGGTGACCTCGTGCGCATCGGTCCGACCGAGCTCGAGTGGGAGGCGCAACCCTGGGAGCGCGTGTGAGCCACGGTCCAGCGGCGATCCTCGCCGGGTCCCTCGGCGTCCTCGGTGGGACGTTCGATCCGATCCACCTCGCGCACCTTGCCCTGGCCCAGGAGGCGGCCGAGTCGCTCGGCCTCGAGCGCGTCCTGTTCGTCCCGGCCGGAAGCCCACCCCACAAGCCCGGCATCGCGATCACGCCCGGCGCGGACCGGCTGGCCATGGTCGAGCTGGCGATCGCCGGAAACGACCGGTTCGCCATCAGCCGCATCGAGCTCGATCGCGACGGCCCGTCCTACACCGTCGATACGCTCGAGGCGCTGGCGGCATCCCGCCGCGCCGAAGGCGTCGCCGGCGAGATCACCCTGATCCTGTCGGCCGATGCCTTCCTCGGGCTGATGAGCTGGCGCCAACCACGCCGAGTGCTCGAGCTCGCCCGATTGGCGGTCGCGCCGCGCGAAGGCTACGCGGCTGCCGGCCCGGCGTTCCTGGCCACGAATCTGCCGGACCTGGCGGACCGCGCGGTCTTCCTCGACGGGCCCAGGATCCGGCTCTCCGCCTCCACCCTGCGCGAGCGAGCGGCGGCCGGCCGCTCGCTGCGCTACCTGGTACCGGATGCAGTTGCGGCCTACATCGGCGACCATGGCCTGTACCGGACCCCGAGGAGGATCGACCAGACGTGACCGAACCCGCCGTTCCCGCAGAGATCGCGACCATGCCGCGCGCCGACGGCCTGCCCCAGCGAGACGCCCCCGTGTCGTCGAGCGAGCGGCCTCCGCTCGAGCTCGCCCGCCGGATCGTCGAGCTGGCCGAGGACAAGAAGGCCGCCGAGATCGTGCTGCTGGACCTGGCCGGGCTGACCACGATGGCCGACTACTTCGTGATCTGTTCCGGCGGATCCGAGCGCCAGCTCGAGGCCATCGCGTCCGGGATCATCGGCAGCCTGCGCGACGAACGGATCAAGCCGATCGGTCGCGAAGGGACGGCGGCCTCGCATTGGGTGCTGATCGACTTCGGTTCGATCATCGTCCACATCTTCACCCCGCCCGAGCGCGACTACTACGGGCTCGAGAAGCACTGGTCGGAGGCTCGCACGATCCTGCGCGTGCAGTAGGCGGCCCGGACCGTCACGCCGATTCGGTGCGGATCAGGTACGGGGGTGGCGGAGTACCGTCGGGTCATGCCGGTGCGGGTGGGTGGCTCGTACTGTCGCGCCATGACCGCCGTTCGAGATCGCTGTCCCACCTGCAGTCGCCGGCTCATCACGACCCGGTTCGACACGACGTTCCGGCTGCCCGACCGGACCGAGCGGCTGTGCTTCGGCATCCCCGGTGGCTTGTGCGAGGACTGCTCGCAGCTGTACATCGATCCGGACCTGATCGAGCTGCTCGATCTCGGCGAGGGCCGCTGCGTCTTCGCGATCGAAAGCGATCTCGTCGTCCAGGAGCAGGCCTGGTCCGCCGCGGACTGAGGCGTCAGGAACCGCGCCGCCGAGCCGGCGCGACGTGGTCCATCACCCAGAGGCTGAATGACAGGCGCCGTTGCGCCTCGTCCTGGCCGGCGCCCGGCGCGCCCTTGACCATGGCGTCGAGCTCGACCAGACCGTCCAGCGCGGCCGTCAGCTCCGGCGTCGTCCAGGCCCTCGCCTGGGCGGCCAGCGTCCCCGCCCGGTAGTCGCTGGCGATCCCCATCGCCCTGGCGGCAGCCGCTAGACGCTCTCCGCCCGCCAACCGATCGCCCAGCTCGAGCAGCTCACGAACGCGCCGGTGCAGGACCGCGAGCAGGACCGGCTCCGGCGTGTCGTCGAGCAGCCGCTCGAGGAGATCGAGGGCGACCAGGGCGCGCCGCTCGCCGATGGCGTCGGTGAATGCCCAGACCGAGGCCGGGATGGCCTCGGCCACGAGCGCCCGGACGTCGTCGGGGCCGATCGGCGACGTCCCGCGATAGAGCGCGAGCTTGTCCAGCTCCATCGAGGCGACCCGGGTCTGGTGCCGGCGCTCGACGTCGTTGAGGTCCACGAGCCCGCCGATCCGCTCGGCGAGGGCCTTGGCCGTCCCGGGCGCGAGCTGGATTCCACGCTGCCGCGCCTCCGTCTCGATCCAGCCGGCGAGCGCGCCGCGGCGAGGTGCGTCGACCTTGCGGACGGTGCCGCCGGCGGCCGTGACGGCATCGGCGAGTCGTTTCTGCGAGGGTGCCTTCGCCCCCGACGGCGTGGCGTCGAGGATCACCAGGGCGTTGCCGGGAGCGAGCGACGCGATGGCCGCGACGAGGGCCGAGCGATGCTCGGTCGCCTGCACCAGCGGTCCCGGATTGACGATCACGGCCAGCGCTCCGCCGCCGAACATCGCCGAGGTCACCACGCGCTCATGGAGTTGCGCGATCTGCTCCCCGGCCCGGTTGCGATCGCCCCGCAGATCCCAGCGTTCCATGGCGACGCCGGTCTCATCGTCAAGGGCGGCCTGGAGCTGGTCGATGGCGCGCGCGGCACCCAGCTCGTCGTCGCCCCAGACGTAGGCGAGGCGGGCAGCGGTCATGACGATCCGCGGCCGGCGACAGCTCGCCGCGCGGCCCGCAGGGCATCGCCCGTCCAGTCGAGGCGCCTGACCTCGCCCGGGGCGACCCCTGCCGCGCGGCACACGTCGGCCTCGAGGCGCTCCGCCCTGGCACGCGTGGCACGCTGCACCGCGGCGTCCCAGGCGATCTCGCGGCCGACCGGCGTCCGCTCGCCGTAGCGTCGCTGCCACGACGCGAACCTCGCGTCCATCGACTCCACGCGCAAGCCGGCCCGCTTGTCGGCGTAGGCCACGATCCGCTCCTCGCGCGACGCGAACGCCGCCCAACGCCGGTACGCCTCTCCATCCACGAGCCGGCTGACCGGATGCCCGGCCACGGCGCGAGCCAGCTCGGCATGGCCGATGCGCGTCAGCCACGCGGCCGAGCCCTCACCGTGGGGGAGGGCGCGCGCCGGATCGCCGGCCGGGAGCGCCTTGTCCGCGTCGTGGAGCAGGGCCGCGGCCTCGACCAGGCGCCGGTCCACGGCGGTGCCGCGGGCATCGATCCGGGCAGCCAACCAGCCGGCCACCTCGGCCACGGCGCGCGCGTGACGCACGAACCAGGCCGGCGGATCCAGGGAGAGCAGGAGGGAGGCGGCCTCCACCCGCCCAGGTACCGTCATCGCCGCGATGGTACCCGACGGCGCCGCCGCCCCCTGATTTCGGAGGATCGCGGGGGGACGGCACGGCAGGTGCGGCCGCCGTCGGCGCCTCTCGCTCGGGGATGAGGGCGGTGACCGGGATCGCGCACCGGAAGGCGGCGGCAAGCGCCGCGGCGGGCCTCGCGGGCGACAGGCCGGCGGCCGGCCGCCCGCCCTCGGCGCGAACGGTCATGCCCCCGGCTTCGAACCCCACGACCACCGTTCCGTCGAGGTCCGTGCGCAGCACACGGGCTCCGGCTGCCTTCAACCGGTCGAGCGTCGCCTTCGCGGGATGGCCGTAGGGATTGCCGGCGCCGGCTGAGGCGACCGCCACACGCGGTCGGACGGCGTCGACGAATGCCTGGGTCGTCGCTGTCTTGCTTCCATGATGGGCGACCTTGAGCAGGTCGACGTGGGGCAGCCCAGTGGCCAGCAACTGCGGATCGATCGCCTGCTCGACGTCGCCCATGAGCAGGAATCGTCGGCTCCCGACCTGGCCGAGCAGGACCACCGAGACGTTGTTGATGCCGGTCCCGACGTCCGGCGGCTCGAGGGGAACCTGGCCGCGGATGGGCCACAGGACGCCGAGCGCGATGTCGTCCACCTCCAGTCGGTCGCCGGCGGCGAGACCGCCACGAAACGGCGCGCCGGTCCTCGTGAGGCGCCTCGCCCAGGCGGCGTACCCAGGCCCGGGCCCGCGCATCCCGGGCTCGTAGACCCGACCCACGTGATAGCGGTCCAGCAACAGCGCCAGGCCGGCGACGTGATCCTCGTGCGGATGGGTCAGGATCACGGCGTCGATCCGCCGGTCCCAGGGCGGGATGTGCTGGTCCAGCACGACGAGCAGCCGATCGGGGTCGGGCCCGCCGTCGACCAGCAGGCGCCCGCCATGCGAGCCCTCGATCAGGATGCCGTCGCCCTGCCCGACGTCGAGGATCGTGACCCGCGCGAACGCGCCGGGGCGTGCCGCCACCACGCCGCCAGCAACCGCGACCGTGATGACCAGGGCGATCGTCGCGGCCCGTCGCGCGGTTCGTCCAGCGTCGCGACCCATGCGAGACGGCGAGGTCCGGCCCGTGGGATTGCCCCGGGCTTCGGCCGCGGTTGAGGCGACTCGGCGGCGCCGGTGCCGCCGGCGCCGCCAGACGGTCAGTCCGACCAGCCCTCCGGAGGCGATGACCGCGGCGATCGCATCGAAGGGTGGATCGAGGGTCAGGCTGGCGAACGGAACGGAGGCCGCTCCGAACACGATTGCGTCGAGAATCCGCAGGATCACCCAGCCGGGAGCCGCGAGGACCGCACCGATCATCGTGGGGGCGCCAGCTCCCACGAGGGCGCCGCCGATCAGCGCGACCAGGCCGGCCGCCATGGCCGGCGCGACCAGGGGGACCACGGCGAGGTTGACCAGTGGCGCGAGGATCGCGAGGCGACCGAACGACACGAGCACGATCGGGAGCGTCGCCGCCTGTGCCGCCAATGAGACCCCGAGGCTCTCGGTCAGCCAGCGCGGGAGACGTCCTCGGCCGGTCGACTCGATCCAGGCGGTCAGCGGGGTCGCCCAGGCGATCAGCCCCGCAGTCGCAAGCGACGAGAGCTGGAATCCGGCATCGCCGACGAGCTTGGGATCGGCGATCAGGAGCAGTGCCGCGGCCCAACCGAGCGCCGCCGCAGCTCGTCCCGCCCGGCCCGTCTCGCGAGCCAGCAGCGCGACCCCCGCCATCAACGCCGCGCGCACGACCGAGGCCGACGCGCCCGCGAAGGCGACGTAGCCGACGATGGCCAGCATCGTGACCACCGAGCGGCGGCGCCGTCCGAGTCGACCGGCAATCGCCCCGATCGCGGCCGCCACGATGGCGATGTTCCAGCCCGAGATCGCGACCACGTGACTGACGCCCGCCGTCGTGAACGCGGCCGCTAGGTCGCGATCGACCCGGTCACGGAGCCCGATCAGGATGCCCGCCGCCAGACCGGCTTCGGGTTCCGGGAGGACGCGGGCCAGGGCGTCGCCGGAGGCGCGGCGCAGCTCCTCCAGGCGCCGGCCCAGGTCGGTCGAGGCAGGCCCAACCTCGAGGGTTCGAGCGGTGAGCGTCCCAACCGCGCCGATTCGCGCGAGGTACTCCCCGTAGGCAGATTCGGGTCGTGGCCTGATCTCGCCGTCGACCCGGACGAGATCGCCGGGGACGACCTCCGGGTATCGCGGGAGGCTCGCCGCGACCTGGAATGCGGCCGAGGCGCCCGGCGGCGTCGAGAGGGTCGCCGACTGGTGACCGTCGCGGGGCGATCCCGTCGAGACCACGACCAGGGACCATGGCCCATCGCCCGGCGGAGGGGCCAGCAGAACACCGGGGCCCGCCTGGGTCGCCGCCAGGCGCAGGACGATCAGGCCGCCACCGACGACCAGCGGCCAGGCGGACCGGGTTGGCTTCGTGAGCCCGGTCTCGCCGAGCAGGAGCAACGCCGCGACGGCAACGGCGACCGCCGCCCCCAGGTGATTGACGCCGATCCGCTCCGCCGCGAGGGCGGCAGCGATGGACCCGACCGCCAGGCGTGTACTTCGACCCACGTCAGCGAACCGAGACGAGGTCCTTGAGGGTCGCGAAGGCCTTCTCGCCAACGAGCTTGCGGGTTCGCAGATCCTGCACCGCGGTGAACGACTGCTGGTCCCGTGAGGCGATGATCTTGGCGGCCGTCACCGGCCCGATGCCCGGCAGCGCGTCCAGTTCGGCTGCCGTCGCGTGGTTCAGGTCCACCTGGACGCCGGCGCTCCCGCTCGTCCCGGTGGCGGCACTGGACTGGCGGGCGTCGGGCGGTTGGTCGTCTCGTGACGGCACGCGGACCTGGTCCCCATCGTGCAGGGGAGCGGCGAGGTTGAGGTCGCGGCCGGCGCGGTCCGCGTCCACCCGCGGGCCGTAGCCTCCGGCTGCCTGCACGAGGTCGCCGACCCGCGAGCCGGGTGGCAGGCGGTAGACACCCGGGCTGTCGACGGCCCCCACGATCTCGAGGATCAGGAACGAAGCGCCGGCGGCGGCACCGACCCGATCGGCGACCGGGCCGGAGGGACCGGCACCGTCGGGAGCCGTCGCAAGAGCCGCCCCACCCTCGACCGAGACGGTGCCGCCCGAGCTACTGCCGAAGGCCAGGAAGAACGCTACCAGTGCGAGCACCACGGCTCCGGCGCCTGCCGCAATCGAGGAGCGCGGGATGGCGATCGGCGTCGGAGCCGGTTCCGACCCGCCCGGTCGTCGGTCCGGCGAGTCCTCCAGCGCGCGCCACGGCGTCGAGGTTGGGTCCACGCGACCTCCATGGCGGGATGGTCGGACGGGCGACGCCAGGCACACGCGACGTCTCGCCACGTAGGGGGCACTTCCGACGCGGCGAGACGTCGGGCGGACTGTACAAGAGGGCGATTAGCTGCGACTTATCACCTCCCCCTTGACACACCCCATTCTGGTCTGTATATATCGCATGTCGATATATCGACGGTCGTAGGAGGGGAGTTCTGAATGGCGCCGAAGACCCCCGAGTTCGGCAGGTTCGCCGAACCGTCGCTGCTGATCCTGGTCAGCCTGAGCAATGGACCCAAGCATGGCTACGCGATCATGCAGGACGTGGAGGAGGGCACTGGCCGGCCGATGGGCCCCGGCACCCTCTACGCGGCGCTCGCCCGGCTCGAGGAGCAGGGCCTGATCGAGCCACTGCCACCAGTCGACCGGCGTCGGCCGTACCGCCTCACCGCGGTCGGCGCGTCGAACCTCGCGGAGCAGCTGCGCGGCCTGTCCGATTTCGCCCAGATGGGTCTCCGCCAGCTTGGCGAGTCACGGCGGTGAGATCGCTCCTGGTCCGCTGCTATCCCGCTCGCTGGCGGGCCCGCTACGGCGACGAGTTCGAGGCCATCCTCGGGGAACGCCCGCTCGGACCGTTCGACGTGGCGGACATCCTCCTCGGCGCCCTCGATGCCCAGCTCCGGCTGCGCGGGCGGGGGGCTGACATCGCGCAAGGAAGGGGACTCTCGATGTCACTTCGCGTCGGCGGCATCGCGGCCATCGTCGGCGCCGCACTCCTCGCTAGCGCCGGGTTGCTGAGCTACGACCTCGTCCGCGTGGACGACAGAGTCCAGCCGGTCCTCTTGATCACCGGGTTGGGCGCTCTGCTGGTGGCCCTCGCAGGACTCAGCGCGTTCCAGGCGCGGGTTGCCCCGCGCCTGATCTGGACGGCCTTTGCGATGACGGCCGTCGGCACGATCGTGGCCGTCGTCGGGTCTGCTGCGGTGACGCTCTTCGGTGACGCGTACTGGGCCCTGGGGATCGGCGGGGTATTCGCGGCGCTCGCGGGATCGGCGCTGTTCGCGATCTCGACCTATCGGACTGCGGCACTGTCGCGTGGAGCAGCCGTGCTGGTAGGCGTCGGCTCGGTCCTGCCGGTCTTTAGCGGAGGTGTTCAGCCCCTCTACCTCACGGCCGTGGTCTGCTTCCTCCTCGGATGGTTCGCGCTCGGTGTCGAGGCGATCCGGCTCGATCGATCGGCGAGCGAGATGCGACCCGCCTGATGGATCAGACGATGACGTCACCGCTCGCCGCTCCCTCTGCATCGAGCCGGGTGCTCGGCCTGATCGGGATCCTGGGCGGCGGCGTCCTGCTGGCGGCCTTCGTGCTCGAGATCCCGGCCGGGCTCAACATCCTTCGACTCGTCCTCTACCTTGTCGGTGCGATCGGGGTCGTGGTTGCCGTGCACCGCCGCCAGGTCGGCGCGTCGCCGACCCTCGCTCGCGTGGTCGCGATCGCGGCCGTGGTCGCCAACGCGACTGTCCTGCTGCGGGAGGTCCTCCCGTACGGACCGTGGCACCCGTTCGCCGGCGACAACGGGTTGGTCCTGTTCTACGCCGGGATCGCCATGTGGCTGACCGATGCGGCGTTCGGGCTCGTGACCCTGCGTCTCGGGGTCGTCACGCGGTGGGGCGCGCTCGCCCTCGCCGTCGGGTCCGTGTTCGCGATCCTCGGGATCGATCGCCTCGGGCTGACGTCGGAAACGAACCCGACCATCTTCGGGTCGCTTTCCCTGACGGGCATCGCCCTCAACGGGATCGGGTGATCCTCCTGGGAATCGATGTCGTCACCAGACACCGCTTGTCGGATCCGCTCGCGCGGTTGGCGGTGCCTCGTGCGAGTGCAGGGAAGGCGTAGATTGGAGTCATGGAAGCCGAGCCCAAGGCGACATCCGCCTCGCTGACCCCGCATGCCGATCGCAACCGCGAGTCCTGGAACGCCACAAGCGACGACTACCAGGCGCGCAACGGCCCGCACCTTGCGGCGAGCGGCGGGATGGCCTGGGGCGTCTGGCAGATCCCGGAAGCCGAGCTAGAGGTGCTCGGCGACGTCCGGGGAAAGGAGATCCTGGAGCTCGGCTGCGGCGCGGCCCAGTGGTCGATCGCGCTCGCCCGGGCCGGCGCCCGACCGGTGGCGCTCGACCTCTCCGAGCGCCAGCTCGAGCACGCCCGGACCCTGATGGCGGAGGGCGGCGTCGACTTCCCGCTCGTCCAGGCCAGTGCCGAGGCGGTCCCGCTCCCGGACGCGAGCTTCGACATCGTGTTCTGCGATCACGGCGCGATGACCTTCGCCGACCCGTACCTGACCGTCCCCGAGGTCGCCCGGCTCCTGCGGCCGGGTGGCCTGTTCGCGTTCAGCCACAGCTCACCGATCCTGACGATCGCCTGGGCGCTCGATGCCGAGCGGGCCGGGGATCGCCTCGTCCACGACTACTTCGGCATGCACGCCTTCGACGACGGCGAGACGATCGACTTCAACCTGCCCTATGGCGAATGGATTCGCCTCTTTCGCGCGAACGGTTTCGTGGTGGAGGACCTGATCGAGCCACGGCCGGCGCCCGATGCCACGAGCACCTATCGCGACGACCTGGAGCGGGAGTGGTCGCGGCGCTGGCCGGCCGAATCGATCTGGCGCCTCCGTCGAACCTGAGACCGACGGCGCGACCGTCAGCGGTCGAGGCGCTCCCAGTCCACCCAGCGGGTCCCATCCCACCAGCGGTGCCGCAGGCGGCCGTCATGGCCCCGGGCCCAGACGTCGATCCGGTCCGCGCCCCACGAGGATGCGGCCGGGCGACCGGTCAGCTCGCCGCCGAGCGACTCCCAGTCGTGCCAGTGGTCGCCATCCCAGTACCGGTTCCACAGCTCGCCATCGGGAAAGATGGCGAAGACCTGGAGCTCGTCCACGCCCCAGGCGGTGGCGGCGGGCGGCGAGGCCAGCGTGCCGCCGAGCGATTCGGGCGTCCCCCAGGCGCCGTCCCGGAAGGCGCGGTGGACGAGCGCGCTGGCGTCATCCACCCAGAACAGGTCGATCCGACCCGGTCCCCAGGAAACGGCCGCGACGTCGTCGTTCATCTGTCGCCTCCATCCGAGACGACAGGCTACTCCGTCGGGGTGAGGGCGCGCCCGAGGTCGTCGGCGATGCAGCTGTCCAGCCGGCGGACGACCCAGGCCGAGCCGCGGCTCAGCGCCGCGAGCGCCTGCGCGAGGAGGCGCCGCAGGCGCGCCGAGAACGATGACTGGCTGTCGGTCATCATCGAGGCCAGGTGGTGTCGGTTGGCTTCGGCGGCGCGCTCGCGCGCCAGGTCAAGTGCGAGGAATGCCCAGAGCTGATGTTGCACGGTGGATCTCCTTGGGAAATTGCGTCTGTCCGCGGGATATGCGGCTCAGCGCCTATGGTCGTCGGGATAGGATTCGCGGGAGTCGACTCCCCAAGTGATGGAGGCCCCACCGAGGACGGCGAGACCGGTCACAAAGGCGAGGATGGTCACGATAGCTTCCATGTCCGGTCTCCTGTTCTGCTAACCGTTGTATTCCCTGACATAGGTTACTTTACCCTCTTGCGCGTAACCTGTCAACAGGTATAGAGTGGTTATTGCAATGTTGACATTCCCGACAGGCAACACCAATCGAGGCCATGCCCATGGCGTCGACCTCGACGCCACCTTCGACTTCCTGAACACCCTCGACCACGAGGATGGTTTCCTCCGCGAGCACCTCACCACCCTGGACGACGCCCTTGCCTGGTTCGTCGATCGCGGGGTCATCCATCTCGAAGGCGCCGATCGAGCGCGAGCCCAGGTGACGGCCCAGCCGGCCGCCACGGATCGCGACCTGGCCCGCGTCAAGGCGGTCCGCCAGGCGCTCCGCGAGGTCGCCGAGGCGATCGCCACGCACCGCGTCCCGAGCGGCGGTGCGATCGACGCGGTCAACCGGGCCCTCCGCGCCCGACAGGTCATCGAGCTCGTCGCGGCGTCCGACGGCTGCAGCGTCGACCATCGGCATGTCGGCGATCCCATCGATGACGCGCTCGCCAGGCTGGCCGAGCCGCTCGTCGGCGAGCTGACCGCCGGCCATCCGGACCGGATCCGCATCTGTGCCAGCGACACCTGCGAGTGGGTCTTCTACGACACGTCGCGCACGGGCCGGCGGCGCTGGTGCGATATGGCGACCTGCGGCAACCGGGCGAAGGCTGCCCGCCATCGCGCGCGGGCGAAGGGCGCGTCGCCGGGTGCCACGGCTGAGCCGATCACGGAGCCGACGCACCCCGCGTAGGGCGGTGCGCTCAGTTCCGCTCGAGGAGCGGCCTGACCTCCGTCGCGAAGCGGGTCATCGATTCCTCGTCATACGGCGACGGGAAGCCGGCGATCAGGTGCCGGTAGCCGATCTCGAGGAACGGCGCCAGCACCGCGACGACGTCCTCGGGCGTGCCGACGGGCTGATCCGTCCACGGCCGGGCGCGGCCGTTGCGCTCGAAGATCGATCGTTGGAGCCGTTCCACCTCGGCTCGCGTGTCACGGATGATCACCGTGCCGATGCCGACGGTGCGCTCGATCTCGGCAGGATCACGGCCGACGGTCTCGCAATGCTGGAGGAGGACGGCCTCCTTGCGCTTCACGTTCTCGAATCCGCCGCCGACGTTGTTGGCATCACCGTAGCGAGCCACCAGTTTCAGCGTGACCTGCTCCCCGCCGCCCCCGACCAGGATCGGCAGCCGCTCCTGGATCGGGAGCGGGTCGTTGCGGATCGCGCGGGCCGAGTAGCGCGGGCCTGAGGCGGTCGGACGCTCGCCGTGGAGCATGCCGCGCATGACCGGGAGCGCCTCGCCGAGCCAGCGGAGCCGTTCCGGCGGGCCGCTGCCGAACTGGAGACCGTAGGCGAGATGCTCGGTCTCGAACCAGGCGCCACCGATGCCCAGGATCGCCCGACCGCCGGAGATGTGGTCGAGCGTGGTCGCCATCTTGGCGGTCAAGGTCGGCTCGCGGAACGTGTTCGCACCAACCATCAGGCCGACCCGAACCCGTTCCGTGGCCTGTGCCCACGCGGCAAGCGTCAGCCAGCCTTCGAAGATGGGTCCCTCGTGGTTGCCCACGATCGGGTACAGGTGATCCCAGGTCCAGAGCGTGTCATAGCCCAGGCGGTCGGCGCGCACCCCGGCTTCGAGCAGGTCGGGCCAGGTCGTGTACTGGTTCCAGCACAGCGCACCGAGCCTGACCTCCGTCACGATCGACCCCCTGGTGCGCTCGCGCCGCGCTCGGTCAATGAACGACCAGGTTGACGAGCTTCCCGCCGCCCGCGACGACGATGCGATCCGGCGTCCGGCCGGCGAGGATGGTCATGACCCGATCGCGCGCCAGGACCGCCGCCTCGATCTCGGCGGTCGAGGCGTCGGAGGCCACCGTGACCTTGTCACGGAGCTTGCCGTTGACCTGGACCGGGATCTCACGTGTGGCCTCGACGACGGCCGCCGGGTCGACCGCCGGCCAGGACTGGCCGTGGATGGAGACCCAGGCCTGCCCTGCCTCGGCCAGGCGGCGGCTCCACAGCTCCTCGCTAATATGCGGCGCGGCCGGCGCCAGCATCAGCAGGAGCAGGCGGATGGTCTCGTTCCATTCGTCGCTCCCGGCGACCTCGGTGCCCCGATAGCGGAACAGCGTGTTGGCCAGCTCCATGAGCTTGGCGATCATCGTGTTGAAGCGGAACGCCTCGTAGTCGG
>JBGPIH010000062.1:0-16131 GCA_041484785.1 Candidatus Limnocylindria bacterium | reverse complement strand
CTACGCCCGGCCCGAGGTCCGCATGCTGCTGGCCTTCCTGCGGGTCGCGGCCGATCTCGATTCGAGCGTCGATCTCTACGCCCTGGCGGCGAGCGACGTCTACGACATGGGCGGCGAGGACCTCACCGCGATCGTCAACATGGCACGCCGCCGCAATCGCTCGGTGTGGGCCGTGCTCGACGAGCTCGAACGCCAGCCCAACATCCTGCGGCTCTCGCCGGAGACGCGTGCCTCGGCCCACAAGCTGGTGACCGATCTGCACGGCTACACGGAGGTGGCCCATGAGCGACCGGCCGGGGAGTTGCTCTATCGATTCCTGCGCGGCAGCGGCTTGCTCGCGCGACTGGTGGCGGCGGAGGCGCCGGCGGCCGAGGAGGCGCTCCAGAACATCGCCCGCTTCTTCGAGATCGTGCGGGCGCAGTCCGCGCTGCTCGCCGACGACCGAGCGGTCTTTGTCGCGCCGCACCTCGCCACGCTGATCGAAGCGGGCGACGATCCGGCGACCGCGGAGCTCGACCCGGATGCCGACGCGGTCGCGGTCCTGACCGTACACAAGGCCAAGGGCCTGGAGTTCCCGGTCGTGTTCCTGCCCGGCATGGTCGCCGGACGCGTCCCGTTGAACGGTCGAGGCGAGACCCTGCCGCTGCCGGCCGGCCTGGGTCGGGGCCAGCCGGCCTCGCCGGAGGCCGCCCTGGCCGAGGAGCGGCGGCTCTGCTACGTCGCGATGACCCGGGCCCGCGACGAGCTGATCCTCTGCCACGCCGCGGACTACGGCGGCGCCCGGGCGCGACGCGTCTCGCCGTTCGTGCTCGAGGCGCTCGACCTGCCGACCACGGCCGGCGTGCCCGGTGCGGGCGCGCGAACGTCGAGCCCGGCAGAGCGCCTCGCCGGATTCGATGCGGTCGCTGCCCCGGCCGCGTCCGCGGATGGTCCGATCACGGAACCGCTGTCGCTCAGCTTCTACCAGATCGACGACTACCTGACCTGCCCACTCAAGTACAAGTACGCGCACGTCCTGCGCGTCCCGCTGGCGCCGCATCACGCGATCATCTACGGCGCGGCCCTCCACAAGGCGGTCCAGCTCTTCCACGTCAGGCACGCCAGGGGCCACGTCATGACCGAGGACGAGCTCGTCGAGGTCTTCGAATCGGCCTGGTCGAACGAGGGCTTCGTCAGTCGCGACCACGAGGAGGCGCGGCTGGAAGCGGGTCGCGCCGCTCTCCGTCGCTTCCGGGTGGCGCAGCTCGCGCCCGACGCGGTGATCCCGACCTACGTGGAGCGCGAGTTCAGCTTCAGCCTCGGCGGCGATCGCGTCCGCGGCCGCTGGGACCGGGTCGACATCGAACCGGTCGGGGAGGGGGCCGGCATTCCGACGCCTTCCGAGGCGGGACCGGCGGCCAGCGCCGACGTGGTCTCACCCACGCTGGGCATGCTCGGACCCGAGCGGGTGACGATCACGGACTACAAGTCGTCGGATGTCCGCGACCCGGCCAAGGCCCGGCAGCGAGCGCGCGAGTCGCTCCAGCTCCAGATCTACGCCATGGGCTTCGAGGCGATGACCGGGCGACTGCCCGATGCCGTTGCCCTGCATTTCCTCGAGTCCGGGCTGATCGGGCGCGTGGCGGTGGATCCCGCTCGGCTGGCCAAGGCCCGCGACAAGATCGCCCGAGCGGCGGCGGGGATGCGGGCCCGCGACTACGGACCCAGACCCGACTACCTCGCCTGCACGTACTGCGCGTTCCGTGACATCTGTCCGGCGAGCGTGGCCCGATAGGGCATTCGTCCAACTCGACGGGCGTCCGTCGGGCGTGCATCGTTCGCGGCCCCACCGAGTCGGGGTACAGCGGAGCGCGCATCGACGATGGACCGAATGGTCTCGAGATTCCTGCCCTGGGCGGCCCCGGCGAATCCTGGCGAGGGCCTAGACTCGCTCGTCATGGAGCGGCGCGACCGATTGGCCAACCTCGGGTTCTTCGCGGCCGCGGCTGTCGTCTGGATCCTGGTCGGGTTGGTCGTCACGACGCGCGATCCGGTGGTGGATCCGGGGGCCGGACTCCTCGGCGCCGGGCTGATCGGCCTGGCGATCACGCTGACCCTCGTGCCGCTCGCCTGGTTGACGGTCTTCGGCCGGCACAACCAGATCGCGTTCCGTGGCGATTGGCTGCGCGCCGTCCGGCGGTCCGCCTGGGTGGGAATCGTGGTCGCGGTCCTGATCGTGCTCCGCCTCCAGGGGCTGCTGGAGCTACCGATCGCCCTGTTCATGATCGCCCTCGCATTCGTCGCCGAGGCGACCCTCTCCGCGGAACGCTGACCGGCGCGGTTCGACCGGCGCGCTAGGCTGTCGCGGCCCACCTCCACCGAACTGCCTGGAGAGCCCGTGACGCTCCTGACCGAAACCCGACCGGCCGAGCCGTTCAGCGCCGCGAAAGCCCGACTGGCCGCCGCCGTCGAGCGCGCCCGGGGAGACATCCTCGACCTGTCCCACCGAATCCACGCCAACCCCGAGCCGGCGTTCGAGGAGGTCCAGGCCGCGACCTGGATCGCCGAGGTCCTGGTGCGAGGCAGTTTCCAGGTCGAGTTCCCGGCCGGACGCCTGGCGACGGCGATCCGGGCAACGTATCGGGGAGGCCGCGGTGGAGCCGGCCCACGGATCGGGATCCTCGCCGAATACGACGCCCTGCCGGGCCTCGGACACGGCTGCGGTCACAACACGATGGCCGGGTCCGGGGTGGGTGCGGCACTCGCCCTGGCGGCCGTGTCGGACGAGCTCCCAGGCGAGATCGTCTTCCTTGGAACTCCCGCGGAGGAACGTGGAAGCGGCAAGCAGCTGATGATCGAGGACGGCCTGTTCGAGGGGATCGACGCGGCGCTGCTCTACCACCCGTGCGACCGGAACCACGTGGAGAGCCATCCGTTGGCTTCGGAGGACGTCGAGGTCGTGTACACGGGACTCCAGGCTCATGCCTCGTCAGACCCGTGGATGGGCAGGAACGCGCTCGACGCCATGATCAGCCTGTTCGCCTCGGTCGGCTTGTGGCGTCAGCAGCTCCGGCCCGCCGCCCGCGTCCACGGAATCATTCGCGAGGGTGGGACGGCCGCCAACATCATCCCGGACCGGACGGTGGCCTGGTTCATGATCCGGAGCGACAACGAGGCCGAGTACGAGCGGATGCGCGAGCGGTTCAGCCGGATGTGCGAGGCGGCAGCCCTGGCCACGGACACCTCGGTCGAGGTCACCTTCTCCGGCCGCGCCACGACGATGCGCAACAACGGCGTGCTCGCCGAGCGCTTCCGGGCGAACATGGCCGCCTATGGCATCGCCGACCAGGGCGACGATCCGTATGCCGGCTCGACGGACATGGCGAACGTGAGCTGGGTCTGTCCCACGATCCACCCCGACCTGGCCATCGCGCCCGAGGGCACACCCGGGCATTCGATCCTCTTCCGCGATGCCGCGGCAACACCCAGGGCCGACGAGACGACCCTGCTCGCGGCGACGCTCGTCGCCCAGACCGCCTACGAGCTGTTCGCCGATCCCGAGCTCGTCGCCGCGGCCTGGCGGGAGTTCCGCCAGCAACCCTGAACCGGGAATCCGTCGTCGCGGCGACGGCCACAGTGGGTGATACGATCCGCGTGCGCCCCGCTGGACGACGGCTTCGAACCGGCGGCGCCCGAACGAGACGGACCCGGTACGGCGGCCATCGGGTCGCGACCGTCTCGGAGGAGCCACGTGGCCGAGCGCTCCGACGACCCCCACCTCCACCGTGATTTCGCGGCCCAGAACGGCTGGGATCGTGGATTCGAGACGTTCGACGACTTCGACCTGCCGACCTACGTCGGGCCCGTGTCGTTCATGAAGCTGCCCTGGATCACCGACCCGGCGGAGCTTCGTCGGCGGGAGGTGGACGTCGCGATCATCGGCGCCCCATTCGACGACGCCGTGACCCATCGACCGGGCGCCCGATTCGGGCCGCGAGCCATTCGCGAGGCGCAGTACACGTCGGGCTCCGTCAACTCGCTCCAGCTCGGCGTCGAACCGTTCGACGTCCTCAACGTCGTGGATGCCGGCGATGCGAACATCGTCCCGGCCTGGATCGACCGGGCGCACGCGCTCATCTACCGCAAGGTGCTCGAGGTCGCCAGCACCGGCGCGATTCCGATCGTCCTGGGCGGCGACCACTCGATCACCTGGCCGAGCGCGACCGCCGTCGCCGAGGTCCGCCGGCCGGGCAGCATCGGGATCGTCCATTTCGACGCGCATGCGGACACCGCGGCCGACGACTGGGGCGTCCTGGCCGGCCACGGCACGCCGATGCGCCGACTCGTCGAATCCGGTGCCGTCAAGGGCAGGAACTTCGTCCAGGTCGGCCTGCGCGGCTACTGGCCGCCGGTCGAGACGTTCCAATGGATGCAGGCGCAGGGCCTGCGCTGGCACTTCATGCGCGAGATCGAGGAGCGCGGGGCCGAGGCTGTCGTCGCCCAGGCGATCGAGGAGGCGCTGGACGGCCCGGACTTCGTCTACCTGAGCCTCGACATCGACGTGGTGGACCCGGGCATGGCGCCCGGGACGGGCACGCCGGAACCCGGCGGGATGCTCACCCGGGAGGTGCTCCGGGCGATCCGCCAGATCGTCGCCGCGGTGGACCTGGCGGGGATGGACATCGTCGAGGTCTCGCCACCCTACGATCAGTCGGAGATGACCGCGATGGTCGCCAACCGCGCCGCGCTCGAGGCGATCAGTGCGCTGGCCGTGCGACGCACGGCTGGCAAGGCCGTCCGCTGGGCCGGCCGGCCGTTCCCGGCCGGGCGGTTCCCGGCGGGTCCACCCGAGCATCACGGCCACCCGGGCTGATCGGGGATGCTCCACGACCGTGATCCGGCGACCGCGGCCGCCCTCGCCCGCCTGTACGACCTGGACCTGACCGACGATCCCGGTGACCTGGACCTCTACCTGGCCCTCGCGGCCCGTGCCGACGGCCCGATTCTCGAGCTGGCGGTCGGGACGGGGCGGCTGGCGGTGCCGCTGGCAGAGGCCGGCTACACCGTCACCGGCGTGGACTTCGACCCGGCGATGCTCGGTCGTGCCCGGGTGCGAGCGGCAGGCGCGCGAGCCGGCACCGCGGATCGATTGACCCTGGTCGAAGCCGACCTGGTCAGCCTGCGCCTGCCCGACGCCGGCACCTATGGGCTCGCGTTCATCGCGCTCAACTCGCTCCTCGTGTTGCCGACCCGGGCGGCGCAGCGGGCCGCCCTAAGGACCATGGCCGACCACCTGGCGCCGGGCGGGCTGGCCGTCGCGGACATCTGGATCCCCGACGCGGAGGATCTTGCCCGGTTCGATGGTCGGATCATGCTCGAGTGGCCGCGACTCGATCCGGAGAGCGGGGCGATCGTCACCAAGGTGGGCTCGGCCCAGCACGACGCATCCGCGGCCGCCATCACCATGACCACGATCTTCGAGGAGGGCGGACAGGGTCAACCCCCGCGCCGTTGGGTCCGGCGGGATCGGTTGCGCCTCGTATCGGCCGATGAGCTGCGCGGGTTCGCGGAGGATGCCCGGCTCACGGTCGAGCTCGTCGCCGGCGACTACAGTCTGGGCGGCCTGGGTCCCGGCAGCGAGCGTGGCATCCTCGTGGCGGTCAAGAGCTGAGCGACTCGTCGTGCCCGGTGCCCCGCTCAGGGGCGGGACGTTCGGAGCCGTCCGGAACGCGACCCTCGTGGTATCGTCGAGGCGATGCCACCGAGTGACCAGACGCGCCTTCTGATCGTCGAGGATGTGCCGCAGGTCGCCCAGTACATTCGCGGGCTGCTCAACGCCCAGGCCCGGGTCAAGCTGCTCGAGGTCCTGACCGAGGGCGCCCGGGCGATCGCGACGATCAACGAGGTCCGCCCGGACGTCGTCCTGGTCGATGCGCTGCTCCAGGGCCGGGTCAAGGGACTCAAGCTGGTCGAGCAGATCCATGAAGCGAAGCTGGGCATTCCGGTCATCGTTCTGACGGTGCCTCAGAACCCGGTGGAGCCCAATCCCGCCCTGGGGATCCAGGGTGTCCTGACGATGCCGTTCTCCGGTTTCGACTTGATGACCCGGATCGCGCAGGCGCGCAAGGACTTCGAGGCCCAGCAGGCCACGGGCTCGACCCGGATCATGAGCGTTTTCTCGCCCAAGGGAGGCGTGGGCAAGACGACGATTGCCTTCAACCTCGCGGTCGCCTTCGCCACCCTCGAGCAGCGGACCGTGCTGGTCGACGGCAGCCTCCAGTTCGGCGATCTGCGCGCCCTGCTCAAGGTGCCGGCCGACGCCCCGTCGATCCTCGACCTGCCGACCGATCGGATCGCCGAGTCCGACCTCGGCGACGTCCTGTGGCGGGATCCCTCCGGCATCGACATCCTGCTGGCACCGCCTCGGATCGAGATGGCCGAGATGCTGACCGCGCGTGATGTCGAGAAGATCCTGTCGCTCCTGCGCCGGGTCTATGCCGTGATCGTGATCGACATGTCCAGCCAGCTCAACGACATCAACCTGGCCTTCCTCGACGCGAGCGACGCGATCCTGGAGATCGTGACCTACGACTCGACCTCGATCCACAGCGCGATCGCCATCGCCGACACCTTCCGGGCGATCGGCTACCCGGCCTCCAAGGTTCGCTACCTGGTCAACCGGGCCGATTCGTCCGGCGGGACCGATCCGGCCGACCTGCAGCGTGCCCTGGGCCGGGTTCCCGAGCATCGCGTCGTCTCGGACGGACGTCTCGTCGTTCAATCCAACAACGAGGGTGTCCCGTTCGTCCTCGCCAGCCCGGGTGCCCAGATCAGCCAGGACGTGGCCCGGACCGCCGTGGAGATCCTCGACGCGGGGCGGGTCGCGGCCCTCGCCGGGCGGAACTGACCGCCGCCATGCCCGACCCGCGACCCATCGGGGTCTTCGACTCCGGCGTGGGCGGGCTGACCGTCCTCCGCCAGATCCTCCAGCGCTCGCCGGCCGAGTCGACCATCTATCTCGGCGACAACGCCCGCGCGCCGTACGGCGTCCGATCGGACGAGGAGGTCCTGGCCTTCTCCGCGCAGTCGCTCGACGCGCTCGCCGAGCGCGACGTGAAGGCCATCGTGGTCGCCTGCAACACCTCGACGGCGGTCGCGATCGGGTCGCTCCGGCGCCGCTACGACCTGCCGATCCTCGGCGTCATCCGGCCCGGCGCGTCGGCTGCCGCCCTGGCCTCGAGGAACCGGCGGGTCGGGGTCATCGCGACCCCGGCCACCATCCGGTCGCACGCCTACTTCAGTGCGATCAAGGACGAGAACCCGGCGATCGAGGTGTACGAGCACGCGACGCCCGCCCTGGTACCGCTCGTGGAGGCGGGACACCTGTCCGGTCCGGCGGCCGAGCTGGCGGTCGCGGAGTCACTGGCACCCTTGCTCGGTGAGCGGGACGCGTCCGGCGAATTCATCTTTCCCAAGCCACCGGGCGCCTCCATCGACACGCTCTTGCTGGGCTGCACCCACTATCCACTGCTTCGCGCGGTGATCGCGGCCCTGGTCGGCGAGCGGGTCGCAATCGTCGATTCCGCGACCGCGACGGCCTCGGCGCTGGCCGAGCTGCTGAGCGTCAATGGCCTCGAGACGCCGGGCACGACCCGGGGAACCGCCGCGGATCCCGGCTCGCTCGGTCACGATCGACCGACAGGGCGGAACCGCCCGCCGGTCCACCTGCAGCTCACAACCGGCGATCCCGACCAGTTCCACGCAGTGGCCAGCCGGTTGTTCGGCTCGGTGTTCCCCGGCGTCGAGCGGGTCGAGCTGGCGGTCCCGGCACGATGACGCGACGGACGAGCCGATCCGGTCGCGACGATCAGGGTCTGTCGTGGCGTGACGACCGGGTCTGGCAGGCGGGCTTCCTGATCGGCTCGGCACTCGGCGCCGCCGCGACGGTGTTCGGGCGCCGTGCCGAACGCGCGGCGCGCCGCGGCCTCGTGGACTGGCGCGAGGTCGAGCGTATCGCCGTTCGGCGGCTGGCCGGGGCGCCCGGCTTCCTGGACGCCGCCGAGCTGCGGGCCACGGAACCGCTCTATGCGGAGGCGATGGCGCGGATCGTTCCGGCGCTCACGAGCGCCCTCGGGACCCCGCTCCCCGGCGTCGTTGAGCGTTCGGCCGTGGTCGATCGCTCCGGCTGGGTGCGCGCCAACATCGGGTCGTTCGCCTCGCTGATCGGCAAGCTGGAGGCCGACCTCCTCGACCAGGTGATCCCGCCGGGCGGCGGGCTGGCGAAGGCGGCGATGGCCCTGGCCAATCGCTGGGTGACGAACCGCCAGCTCGGCTTTCTGCTCGGGTTCATGGGGACGCGGGTCCTCGGCCAGTACGACCTGGCCCTGCTGTCCATGGAGGGAACGCCCGGCCGGCTGCTCTTCGTCGAGGAGAACGTCCGGGCGACCGCGCGATCGCTGGGCGTGCCGATCGGCCCGTTCCGGACCTGGATTGCGTTGCACGAGACGACCCATGCCTTCGAGTTCGAGGCGCACCCGTGGCTCCGGCCGTATCTGGCCGAGCGACTCGAACGGCAGCTCACCCTGTTCGGGGGTGACGCCCGGGGCCTTGGCCAGGAGGCGTTGCGCGGGTTTGGCCGGGCGATCCGCGGGGAAGGCGACGGGGAGCACTGGCTGGAACGGATGATGGGACCGGAACAGCAGGCCATCTTCCGCGAGACCCAGGCGGTGATGAGCCTGCTCGAGGGGTTCAGTGATTACGTGATGGACGAGGTCGGGCGAGACCTGGTCCCCGACGTCGAGCGGATCAGCGTGCGCTTCCACGAACGGCGGACCAACCGGACCGCGTTCGAGCGGGCGATCCTCCGCCTGACGGGGATGGATCTGAAGCTCGAGCAGTACAGGAAGGGCGAGCGCTTCGTCCGGGCCGTCGCCCAGCAGCGGGGCGCGTCCGCGCTGGCTCGCCTCTGGGAGGGACCCGAGACGCTGCCGCTCGCCGACGAGATCGCCGAACCCGCTCGCTGGATCGGGCGGGTCATGGACGGGCGGGGCGAATGACCGGATCCGGCGAGCGAAACCGGCGGGCCGGTCCCGGCAGCGGCCCAGGTGGCGCGCCGAGCGCGATCGCCCTGAGCCCGATCCTGTCGGCTCGCTACCGCATCCGCGACCTGGAGCGCATCCGCGCGGCGGCGCCCGGTGCCCGAATCGTGATGGTTTCGGTCGAGGGCCTCGCCGATGGCCCTGTCGACGAGGTCGAGGTGATGCTTCGAGGCTGGCTGAGCTCGGAGGCGTTCGATCGCCTGCTGTCCAGGGCGCCCCGGATGTCCTGGGTCCACTCGGCCACCTCGGGCGTCGAACGGGCATTGACTCCGGCGGCGCTGGAGCGGGGACTGGTCGTGACCAATGCCCGGGGCGTCTTCAGCCGGCCAATCGCCGAGTACGTCCTGATGATGATCCTGGCGGTCAGCCGCCGCCTGCCCCAGCTGCTCGAGCTGCAGCGCGAGCGGACCTGGCAGCCGCTCGAGGGGACCGAGCTGCGCGACGTGACCGTCGGGATCGTCGGCCTCGGGTCGATCGGGCGGGCCGTCGGCGCGCTCGCTACCGGCTTCGGCTGCCGGGTCATTGCCGTCCGGCGGCGGGCCGATGGCGGGACGGCGCCCGAGGGCTCCGACGACGAGGACCGATTGTTCGGGCCGGTCAGGCTCGATCGGGTCGGCGGCCCGGAAACCCTTCCGGAACTGCTCGGCGAGTCCGATTTCATCGTGCTCGCCGCGCCGCTGACCCCGCAGACCGAGGACCTCATCAACGCCGAAACGCTGGCGATGGTCAAGCCCGGCGCCTGGCTGATCAATGTCGCGCGCGGCCGGTTGATCGACGAGCGCGCGCTCCTGCGCGCGCTTCGCGACGGCCAGCTCGGGGGTGCGGTGCTCGACACCTTCCGCGACGAACCCCTGCCACCGATGTCGTCGTTCTATGACCTGCCCAACGTGATCGTCACGCCGCACACCGCGTGGTCCAGTGGCCGGGTCCTGGACCGCAGCGTGGAGCTGTTCTGCGACAACCTCCGTCGCTTCGCAGCCGGCGAGCCGCTGCTCAACGTCGTCGATCCAAGCGCCGGGTACTGATCCCCGCCACAATCGGGCCATGCAGACTGCGATCGTGGGTCTTGCCGGATCGGGCAAGACCACCGTGTTCAATACCCTGACCCGCGGGCATGCCGAGACCGGCGGATACGGCGGGGTCACGCTCAACGTCGGCGTCGTCAAGGTTCCGGACCCGCGACTGGTCATCCTGGCCGCGATCTTCAAGCCTAGGAAGATCGTGCACGCCGACGTCACCTACGTCGACATGCCCGCCCCACCGCCGTCGACCGAGGGGCACATCGGGACCGAGGAGCTGCCGGCCGACCACCTCGCGCGGCTGCGCGATTCCGATGCGCTGCTCCACGTCGTTCGCGCCTTCGAGGATCCGGCCAACCCGCATCCCGAGGGGAGTGTCGATCCGGGTCGAGACCTCGAGCGGCTCGATCTCGAGTTCCTCCTGGCGGACCTGGCAATGGCCGAGCGTCGTCTCGAGCGATTGCAGGGCAGCGGGCGCCATGGCACGCCGGCCGAGCGCGAGGCCGCCGAACGAGAGGAGGTCGTCGTCCGCCGGATCCACGAGGGGTTGCAGGCCGGCTCGCCGATCCGCGACCTGGGCCTCGATGCCGACGAGGAGAAGCAGGTTCGCGGCTTCCGGTTCCTGACGCAGAAGCCCGTGCTGGTCCTGCTCAACGTGGGCGAGAACGAGATCTCGTCGGCGCCGGCGCTGGTCGCCCGGGTCGCGGAGGGCTACGGCCACCGGCACGTGATGGTCGAGGCGCTCTCCGCCCGGATCGAGATGGAGCTCGGCGAGCTGGAGCCGGACGAGGCGGGAGTCTTCATGGCGGAGCTCGGGATCGCCGAGTCCGGATTGGATCGGGTGATCGCCCTGTCGTATCGGCTGCTCGGCCTGATCTCGTTCCTGACCGCCGGACCGGACGAGGTTCGTGCCTGGCCGATCCACGACGGCGCGACGGCGGTCGACGCGGCGGCGGCGATCCACACGGACCTCGCGAAGGGGTTCATCCGGGCCGAGACCGTCGCCTACGACGATCTCGTCAAGCTCGGCTCCATGGCCGAGGCGCGCAAGGCCGGGCGGCTCCGCTCCGAGGGCAAGACCTACCACGTGCGCGATGGCGATGTCGTCGAGATTCTCTTCAGCCGCTGATCCGGCGGACTGAGCCGCGGGCCGGCCGGGTGGCCGGTTCGCCGGCGGTCGGGTCAGTTCAGGCGATCTCCGCTGGCGTCGAAATCGGCCAGGATCGCCCGGTAGTCCGCGCCGCCCTCGTCGTCCTCGTCGTCCTCGGCTTCGGCGAGCTCCACCTCGAGCCGAGTCAGGTAGTTCTCGCCCTCCTCGGTCGAGACATTTACGGCGGCCGTCAGCGCATCGTCGCTCACGTAGATGAAGCCGTGGTCGCGCTCCAGCTCGACGGCGATCGCCTCGACGAGGGTATCTTGGGCATAGCCGTCCTGGATCCGGCGGCGGATGGTCTGGACGAGCTGGAAGAACTCATCGGGCTCCCATTCGGACTCGCTGACGACGAGCACGTCCGAGTAGACCTCGTTGTCACCCTCGTGCAGCTCGTAGAAGAACACGTCAATTCCCTCGTCTTGGTCGGGGCCGGGCGGGCAGTATACGACCGGGTCTCGACCGACCCGACGACGAGGAGCCCATGACCGATCCGGCGATCGAGGTGCTGCACATCGGCTCGGCGAGCCGGGACCTCTCCGACGACGACGCGCGCGGCTGGCGGCTCGGTGGCGGCGTCGCCTACGCGGCGCTGACCAGCGCCCGGCTCGGGCTCAGGACGGCGGCTGTCGTCGGGGTGGACGCCGAGGCCGCGACCGCGATGGAGCTGGATTGGCTTCGAGCTGCCGGCGTCGAGCTGATCGTGGTCACGCTCGCGGAAAGCCCGGTCTTTCGCAACGTCGAGACACCGGACGGGCGGATCCAGACATGCCTGGCCCCCGGTCGACGCCTGGGGCCCGTCGAGCTGCCCGAGGCCTGGCTGGCGGCGACGGCCTGGTCGTTCGTGCCGGTCGCCGATGAGGTCGGGGAGGCGTGGGCGAGCGTGGTCCCCCCGGGCGCGTGGGTGAGCCTCGGCTGGCAGGGCCTCCTGCGTGTGCTCGCGGCCGGGCAGGTCGTCGCGCGTCGGGCACCCGAGCCATCGTCACTCCTTCGTCGGGCCGACCTGGTCGGGGTCAGCCGCCACGACCTCGTGGCCGGAACGCGGCCGGCCCACCTGCGGCGGCTCGTCCGCCCCGACGCCAGCCTCCTGATCACGGAGGGCAAGCGCGGCGGGAGGCTGCTCCGAACCGGGCCGCGCGGCACGGCCGAGGTGGTGCGGTACGAGGCCATCGCGTCGGGCCGCGAGGTGGATCCGACCGGGGCGGGCGACGTCTTCCTGGCCGCCCTCGTCGCGGCCACCATCCATCCGCCGGTCCTGCCGGCAGACCGGCCGGACGCGGCGGCGGAGCTGGGATTCGCGGCCGCCGCGGCGTCGCTCGAGATCGAGGGCCCTGGCTTGCTCGGGGTCCCGGACCTCGCTGGGGTCAGGGCACGCCTCGCCACAGCCCGCCGTCCCCATCGCCGGCCAGGCGAGGGCTAGGCGAGCGAACGGTGGCCCGCGTCCCGCCCACGCCGGCGAAGGCGGATCGCGCGCCTGAGCAGATCGGCCTCGAGCCGGGCCTCGGGCCGTCCGAGCCGCCGCCGCCGTTCGACGATGGACAGGCCGTGCATGACCGTGCCGAGCGCCGACGTCCGGTCGCGCAGTCGATGCTCCTGGAGCTTGGCCAGCTCGATGGTCGCGATGATCGCGGTCCGGCCCGTGCCCACGGCCAGCGATTCCCACGTGCTCGTCGCCTCGGCATACCGGCCGAGACGACGAAGCAGGTGGGCCCGATCTGACACGATCCGTTCTGCGGTCCATGGCACGTTCAGCTCCGCCGTCCTGGGCGGGCCGAGTGGCTCCGGGCGCCGATGGGGGGTCCCGCCGAAGTCCGGCGCGCGTCGAGGCGACCACCACGGGTCCGGATCGATCGCCGCTCGAGCTGGCGATGGCCGGGCTGCCGGTGAAGGCGCATCTTCAGCTGCCCGGCTCGTGGCGGCGTCAAGGCACGCCAACGCCTCGGCCAGGCCGTGCTCACGTGCGAAGGCCCGAGCGAGGCCGGCGAGGTCGCCGGGCTCGGCCGCCGCCCGCCGTTCCGGGTCGCCGAGCCGGACCTCGAGGTGAACGAGCAGCCGCGCGAGCGAGCGAACGTCCTGGTCGTTGTGCTTGACGACCTCGACGAGCTCATCCGCCGAGCCGGTCCGCAGGAAGCGCAGATACCGGCCCGGGATCTCCCAACCCTCCACGTCGCCGATGCGGTGCAACCCAAGCAGCTGGGCCTCCGCGGTCCGCAGCCTGGCGTCCACCATCCGGTGCCGGAACAGGCGCCGGACCACGGGCAGCAGGTCGAGGTGACCGTCGTGCTGCGGGGCGGACCGGCGGGCGAGCCGGTAGCGGGCGACGAGCAGCGGCCAATCGAAGCCTCGCCCGTTGTAGGTGACCAGCCAGGCGTCAGGCGCAATCGTGGACGCGAGCGCGGTCAGCAGCGCGCGCTCGTCGGCGTGATCCGGGAGCAGCAGCTGGACCTGGCGAAATCGCTCGGCCTCCCACCAGCCCAGCCCGATCAGGAAGGCGAGGGTGCCGGCGGCCGTCGCGAGTCCGGTGGTCTCGGTGTCGAGGCAGACGAGCGGGGCGCCCGGCGGCGGTTGCCCGGGCAGGGTGGCGAGACGCTCACGATCGACCGGGATCGGCCGCGTCGGCACCTCGCAGCGGACGATGGTGCCCTCTGACGTGACGAGGATCTCACCGTCCACGGCCGCCGCCATGCCCTCGGCGAGCTCCCGACCGTGCGCAATGGGCGGGCAGGTGTCTCGCGAGGCAGCGTGCGTGGCCGACCGGTAGCGCTCCAGGCGGCGTGCGAGTGTCGCCCCGCTGTCGATCATCGCGCCGCCGCGGCCGCCGTTGACGCCGTTGACGCCTCGGTCGCGGCGAGCGGAGCGCCCAGATCTCCGAGCAGGCGCAGGGCGAGCGCCTTGGCGTTCACGTGCGGCTCCAGCCGTGGGCCGGTGCAGGCAGGGCAGCCTGCCTCGCAGGCGCAACCAGCGACGAGGTCCGCGGCGCCGGCGAGCAACTCATGGTGGCGCGCCCACAGCCGTTCGGAGAGCCCGACGCCGCCCGGGACGGCCTCGTACAGGTAGATCGTGGGCGCCTCATGGTGCGGCGAGCGGATCTGGCTCACCAGGCCCAGGTCCCGCGGGTCGACCATCAGCAGGACGCTGGCGACCGTCTGGATCGCTCGGCCCGTACCCGGCAGGGCGACATCGAGCTCGTCCCGCCGCCAGCGACCGGCGACGCCCTCTGCCGTGAGCCAGTAGGCGGTCGTCTGGAGCTCGAGCTCGGGCAGATCGATCGGTCCCCAGCCGACGTTCTCGTCGGTCAGGAACTTGAGCTTCTTGTAGAGCGTGACGAGGCTGGCGACCATCACCTCGCCGTGGACCCGCCGTCCGCCGGTCGCCGGCGCCTCCGCGAAGACGTCGAGCGGCTTGAGCGTGACCGCCCGGTTGGCGTACGTGTAATGGTCGACGTCGATCTTGTGGACGTAGGCCTTGCGCTCGCCCCAGTCGAGCCTGTCGACGTGGTACTGGACCGATTCGTGGATGTAGATCGCGTGCTCGTGGACGAGAACCTGCGCCGAGAAGAGATCAACCTCACCGAGCACGCGCGGGCGGTTCGGCGTCGTGTCGATGATCACGACGTTCTCCGGCGCGGCGGTTCGCAGCGAGATCTCCGAGGCGGGGAAGTTCTCGCTCGACCAGTACCAGCGGCCGTCGCCGGCCTGCCGGACATGGCCCTCCTCGCCAAGGAACGCGAGAAGGTCGTCGACGGGGCCGGGACCGAAGACCTCGCCAGGCTCGAACGGCAACTCGAAGGTGGCCGCGCGCAGATGGGCCAGCAGGACGTGGAGGTTGTCCGGGTCCGCCCGCGCTTCCTCGGGCGTGCCTTCGAGCAGGAACTCCGGGTGGTGGACGACGTATTGGTCGACCGGAGCGCCGGAGGCGACGAGCACGGCGACGCTGGTTCCGGCCCGTCGCCCCGCGCGCCCGAACTGCTGCCAGGTCGCGGCGATCGAGCCCGGGTAGCCGGCAAGGATCGAGGCGTCGAGCCGCCCGATGTCCACGCCGAGCTCGAGCGCATTGGTGGCGACCACCCCGAGGATCTCGCCGTCGCGCAGGCCGCGCTCGATCGCGCGTCGTTCCGTTGGCAGGTAGCCGCCGCGGTAGCCGCGGACGCGCGTTCGCGGCCCGAACCCCTCGCGCAGAGATTCGCGCAGCCCGGTCAGCAGGAGCTCCACCGCGACCCGGGACCGACCGAAGACGATCGTCTGGCGCCCGGCCCGCAGGAATGGCAGGGCCCAGCGTTGGGCCAGCGTCACCGATGACCCGCGTGCCCCGGTGGATGAATCCAGCAGGGGAGGATCGACGAGCAGGACATGGCGCTCGCCCGCCGGTGCGCCGTTCCGGGTCACGACCTGGATGGGCCGCCCGATCAGCGCCTCGGCGAGCTCGCCCGGGTTCCCGATGGTGGCCGAGCAGCAGATGATCACGGGGTGGCTGCCGTAATGCGCACAGATTCGGAGCAGCCGGCGCAGGACGTTGGCGACATGCCCGCCGAAGACGCCGCGGTAGGTGTGCAGCTCGTCGATGACGATGTAGCGGAGCTGCTCGAAGAGCTGGAACCACTTCGTGTGATGGGGGAGGATCGCCGAATGGAGCATGTCCGGGTTCGTCGCCACGACCCGACCGGCCGTTCGGATCGCCGACCGGATTGGTGCCGGCGTATCGCCGTCATAGGTGGACGCCGAGACCTGCAGGCCGGCCGCTCGCGAGAGCTCGGCGAACTCGGCGACCTGGTCCTGGCTGAGGGCCTTCGTCGGGAAGAGCAGAAGGGCTCGGGCCGCCGGGTCCTCGGCGATCGCCTGGAGGATCGGCAGGGCGTAGCAGAGCGTCTTGCCCGACGCGGTCGGCG
>JBGPIH010000061.1:0-16205 GCA_041484785.1 Candidatus Limnocylindria bacterium | reverse complement strand
GCGCACGATCGACCACCAGGTCGTCAACGAGTACCGCGGCGCGATCAGCGCCCTGAACACCGGCGCGCCGTTCATGTTCGGCAAGGCCGATTCGGCGCTCGGGGGGTCCGTCCTGCAATTCGCTCGAGCCGTCGACAAGCCAGCTGTCTCGGCCACGCGGGCGGTCGCGCTCCGCTGACGAAGGCGTTGCCAAGGCCGGCGGAGCCGGGCGGTTGAGCGTCCGTGAAGGCGTCGCCTCGCCCGATCGCCCCTCAACGCCGGAGTATGGTGCTCATCCGTGGCCATCGCGACCAATGAAGAATCCGGGCCTGCTGCGCCGGCCGGGCTGACGGCCAGGGAGGCTGCGCAGCGCCTCCGCGAAGACGGCCCGAACGCGATCGGCGGCAGCGGGAGGCGGACGAGACTCGCGATCCTGGCCGCCCAGGTGGCGAGCCCACTCGTCCTGATCCTCGTCGGCGCGAGCCTGGTGAGCCTCGTCGTCGGTGACGAGATCAACGCCTCGATCATCCTCGCCATCGTCGTCATGAGCGCGGCCCTCGGGTTCGTCCAGGAGGCTCGCTCGGAAGCCGCGGTCGCCGCGCTCCAGGCGCGCCTCACGCTTCGGGCGACCGTCGTGCGCGACGGGGAGCAGCGAGAGATCCCGATCCACGACGTGGTCCGGGGTGATCTCGCGGTCCTGGACGCTGGCGATATCGTGCCGGCCGACGGTCGGGTCATCGAAGCCAACCACCTCTACGTGGATGAAGCCTCACTCACCGGCGAGTCGGCAGCGGCCACGAAGTCGCCTCGGGAAGGCGTCCTTGATCCCGCTCGCGACGAGGACCGTGACGGCCTCCTGTTCTTCGGCACGAGCGTCGTCAGCGGCACCGGTCGCGCGGTCATCACGGCCACCGGCACCCGGACGAGCTACGGCGAGATTGCGCAGCGGCTGGCCGAGCGCGCCCCGGAGAACGACTTCCAGCGTGGCGTGCGGGCCTTCGGGTTCCTCGTTTTTCGGGTCACCGCGATCCTGGTTATCGCGGTTCTGGCCATCAACGTAGGGCTGCACCGCCCGGTCCTCGATTCGCTCCTGTTCGCCATCGCCCTGGCAGTGGGCCTCACGCCTGAGCTGCTGCCGGCGATCGTCACCCTCAACCTCACCCAGGGCGCGCACGCCCTCGTCTCGCACGGGGTGCTGGTGAAGCGCCTCCCCGCAATCCAGAACCTCGGCAGCGTCACCGTGCTCGCCACCGACAAGACGGGGACCCTGACCGAAGGACGGCTGGCGTTCGTCCGCGCGGTCGGGATCGACGGCGACGACCTCGGCGAGGCAGCCCGGGCGCTCGAGTTCGCCTTTCTCAACAGCCATTTCCAGACCGGCTTCACCAACCCCCTCGACGCGGCCCTCCTGGCGGGCACACCGGAGCCGACAGACCTCGCGACGTATCGCAAGCTCGCCGAGCTCCCGTACGACTTCTCCCGGCGGCTCCTGAGCGTGGTGGTCCAACGTGAGGGTGAACAGCCGCTGCTCGTGACGAAAGGCGCGCCCGAGGCCGTGATCGTGCGCGCCAGCCAGGTTCGCCGGGATGACTCGACGCGACCGATCAAGGCCGCCGAGCACAAGCGTCTCGCGAAGCTCGTCGACACGGCCTCCGCCGAAGGCTTCCGATTGGTGGCCGTGGGGTCACGGGCCCTGGCTGCCAAGGAGCTCCGCGCTCCCAGCGCAGGGGGTGCGGCGGCAAGCCTCGACGACGCGGCACGGCTCGAGCGCGACCTCGTCTTCGAGGGGGTGATCCTCTTCAGCGATCCGCCCAAGGCCGGAGTCGGTGACACCATCGCTGAGCTGGCCCGCCAGGGCGTGGCGCTCAAGGTCGTGACCGGCGACAACGAGCTGGTGGCTCGCCACGTCGCGGAGCAGGTCGGCCTGGTGGTCGAGGGCATGCTCACCGGCGAGGAGATGCACACGCTCACGCACCCGGCGCTCGTCGCCCGGGCGAAGCGGACGACGATCTTCGCCCGCGTCGACCCGGATCAGAAGCTCCAGGTGATCCGCGCGCTGCACGACTCGGGCGCGGTCGTGGGCTACCTCGGCGACGGCATCAACGACGCGCCGGCACTCCACACGGCCGATGTCGGCATCAGCGTCGACAACGCCACCGACGTGGCGCGCTCGGCGGCCGACATCATCCTGCTCGAACCGAGCCTGGAGGCGATCAGCCGGGGCGTGATCGAGGGCCGGCGCACCTTCGCCAACACGCTGAAGTACATCCGCATGGGCACGAGCTCGAACTTCGGGAACATGCTGAGCATGACCGGGGCGGCATTGCTGCTGCCGTTCCTGCCGATGACGCCCGGCCAGATCCTCCTCAACAACCTCATCTACGACGCCTCGCAGGTCGCGATCCCAACCGATACGGTCGACCCGGCCGTCGAGGCCCAACCGGCGCGCTGGGACGTCCATGCGATCCGTCGGTTCATGCTGATCTTCGGGCCGATCTCGTCGCTCTTCGACTTCGTCACGTTCGGGCTGCTGCTCCTCGTCCTCGGGGCCAACGCGCGGGCCTTCCATACCGGCTGGTTCATCGAGTCGCTCTTCACCCAGGTCCTCGTGGTGCTCGTCATCCGGACCCGTCGCAGCCCGTTCTGGCTGAGCCGTCCGAGCCGCCCACTCCTGGGAGCGATCGCCGCCGCCCTCGCGATGGCCGTGATCGTCCCGCTCAGCCCGCTCGGCGACGTGCTCGGGTTCACCGCCCTGCCGCTCGCGTTCTGGCTGCTCCTCGTCGTCATCGTGGCCGCGTACCTGGCGCTCGTGGAGCTGGCCAAGCGTCGGTTCGAACCGCGCGCCTGATCGCTGCCCGGTTCGGCTTCACGAGGCCAGCTCTCTCGATCGGACATTTGCATCAGGCAAGTTTGATGACGGCGCCCCGATCGACGAACTCATTCACTCGCCGACGCGGCTGTCGATCGTGTCACTGCTGGGGCGTCGGACTGGGCCGAGTTCAAGTTCATTCGTGAGGCCCTCGGCCTGACCGACTCGGCGCTGTCCAGCAGCTGATCGTCCTCGAGGGGGTCGGCCATGTCACGATCCGCCAGGGATTCGTCGGCAAGCGACCGCGCACGTGGGCGAAGCTCAGCGCGACGGGCCGCGACGCATTCGAAGGCCACGTCCTGAAGCTCCAGGAAATCGTCTCGCAGGGCGGAGTCTCGTTCGGCTTCGAGGCGGCGTCGACGGCCCTGCCGGATCCTCGTTCGAGTACGGAGCGAACCACCACGCCGACTCCGAAGGCCGCGCTCGGTACCTGACGTTCCAGCGCGGGCGGTCAGGCGGTCGCCCTTCGCCCCCTCCGGTTGTTCGCTACCCTTCGGGTATGGACACACCGTCGATCACTGTCTACCCGGACCTGCTGGCCGAAACCGCGGTTCCGCCGCGCGGCATCCTGAGCCAGACCCTCTCGAACGCCGACGGCGTCGACCTCGTGCTCTTCGCATTCGCCGCCGGCGAGGCGCTCGCGGAGCACACCTCGTCGCGCCCGGCGATCATCCACGTGCTCGCGGGAGAAGGCGAGCTCACCGTCGGCGGTGACGCGCACGTCGCCCGCCCAGGCACGTGGGTCCGAATGCCGGCCGCGTGCCGGCACAGCATCACGGCGCGCACGCCGCTCGTGATGGCCCTGTACCTGCTGCCGACGATACCGACGGCTGCCCTCACCGGCTGACCGCTCGGCGCCGCCCATTCACGCAGAAGCGCGATCGGTCGCGGCGGTCGTCGATGCTCGAGAGGAACGGCACCTCGCGGGTCGCCGTTCCTCTCGCTTCGAATAGATGCCGCTAGCTGCCCAGTCTCAACGGGCTGCAGGTCGTCGCCGAGCCGTCGGTCATCCTGGCGTGGACCCCGCCCCGATGACTCATGTCGAACCTGAAGAACCCGATCATGCTGGGGCTGAGGCTGACGGCCCGAACGAGGTGGCCGCTCGCCGGGACCCACCAGCGGACGCGGGCGACCCCGAAGCTCGTCGACGAGCAGCTCCCAGCCTGGAGCCACAGCACGGAGAGGGTCCGCGGCGTCAGGCCAGTGATGTTCTCTATGAGCGTGGCGCTCGTCGAGCTCATGATCGTGACCGTGACGGTGCCGCTGATGCCGGCCCCTGCCAGCGACGCATTCCAGGAGGAACCCGAGGCTGCCGAGGCCGGGGCGATGAGGGCCAACGAGATGGCCAAGCTCCCAACAACAGCAAGCCTGCGCATACCCGCACTCCTTTCGCGGGATCGCGCTGGAGCCGCACGGTCCCTCGATCGCGCGACCCTGACACCGGAATCCTAGGCGTTGTTGCTGTGGTTGCACAGTGCCGTTTGCCCGGACCTGACCCAACTTCCTGAGCGGCCACGCCGGACCGCGGCCGGATGCCCCTGCGTGTCAGCGACGGATGGTCAGCTCGAATCGCTCGGCCTCGGCCGTGAGCCGGTCGAGATCTGTCTCGCCCAGTTCGAGTTCCGCCGCGGCGACGTTCTCCTCGAGCTGCGCCACGGTGCGCGCGCCCGGGATGGCCACGACGTTGCCGTGTGCGATGAGCCACGCGAGCGCCACCTGGGCGGGCGTCGCGCCATGGTTGGCGGCCACCTCGCGCAGGGCGGTGACGAGCGGCTCCGCGAGACGCAGCGTCCGCGGCCGGAACAGCGCACTCCGGCGGCGCACGTCGGCCGGCGCCGCACTGCCCGGGGTGTGGCCACCGCCCAGGAGGCCCTGCCCGAGCGGGCTGTAGGCGATGACGACGCGCCCCTCTTCCCGCGCGTACGGCACCAGCTCCCAGCGGGGCAGGGGCGCGGCCAGGCTGAAGCGGACCTGGTTCGTGGCGATGGGCCGGCCGAGGCCGCGTTCCGTCGCGCGCCAGCGCCCGAGCGAGTGGTTGCTGACGCCGATCTCACGGACAAGGCCCCGGTCGAGGAGCGTCCGCAGGGGTGCCGCCGTCGAGCGCGGCGAGACGAGCGGGTTGGGGACGTGCACCTGGTACAGGTCGATCACCTCCACCCCGAGTCGCCGCAGGCTGCCGTGCACCTGCCAGTCGACGACCGTCGGGAAGGGCAGCAGCGGCACGAGCTTGGAAGCGACGACGAGCCCGTCCCGCCGCCCGCGAATCGCCTCACCCACGATCCGCTCCGACCGTCCGAAGCCGTAGATCTCGGCCGTGTCGACGAGGGTGACCCCGAGCTCGATCGCCCGCCGGACGATGGTAGGGGCGGTGTTCCTCGCGTAGCTGGCTCCATACCCCCACTCGCGCGACCCGAACTGCCAGGTCCCGAGGCCGATCACCGAGAGGCGCAGGCCGCCGGCTTCCACGTAGCGCATTCGGTTGACCCTCCTTGTTCCGTGCCGTCTTCGCTCGGTTCCGGGCCGTGTCGCGGCATCTACGGTCGTGCCGGGGCAGCTCGCTCCGCGTGACCCGGCCGGCTCGAACCCCGTACCAGGCTGGTGATGACCCCAACACAGGAGACGATCGCCGCCACCACGAACGCGTCGTGGATCGCCCCCGCGAGCGCCGCGGGTTGCACGGCGGCGGCAGGCGTGCCGCTGCCCAGCTCCGCCAGGTGGACCGGCAGCCGCGTGGCCACGATCGCCCCGCCCAGCGCGATCCCCAGGGTCTGGCCGTTGACGCGCATCAGGGCCAGCGTTCCCGATGCGGTGCCCACCCGCGGCCGCGGCACGGAACCGAGCACGGCGCTGCTGTTGGGACTCATGAACAGGCCCTGGCCCAGGCCGAGAAGAACGAGCCGCCAGATGAGGTCCGGTAGGGCGAAGTCCACCGGGAGCTCGGTCAGGCTCAGGAGCCCCAGGACCATGATCGCCATCCCGGCGCTGGCCGGAATGCGCGGGCCGAAACGGTCCGAAGCCGCCCCGCTGAAGGGAGCGACCAGCGCCATCGTGATCGGCACCGGTGTGAGCAGCAGGCCGGCCTCGATGGGCGAGAAGCCGGATCCCTGCTCGAGCAGGAAGGGCAGCAGGAACGTCGCCGTGAACAACCCCAGGAACGCCACGACGACACTCGCCAGGCCGGCCGAGAACGGGCGGATCCGGAACAGGGCGAGATCGATCATCGGCTGGAGCGAGCCGCGCTCGACGGCGATGAACGTCGCGCCCAGGATGACGAAGGCGACGAGCAGGCCGATGATCGCCGGACTGGTCCAGCCCCAGCGCTGGCCTTCGCTGAGGGCGAGCAGGAGGGCGAGGAGGGCGACGCCCGACAGGGTGGCTCCGGTGACGTCGAACGACTGGCCCTTTCCTGACCTCTCGGCCGGGAGCACGCGGGCCGCCCAGGCGATCGCCAGCAGGCCGATCGGCGCGTTGATCAGGAAGATCGCCCGCCAGGTCGCGACCTGGGTGAGGACCCCGCCCAGGGCGGGTCCCAGGCTGAGGCCGATCGAGACGCTGATGCCGTTGAGGCCGAGGGCTCGTCCGCGCTCACCGGCGGGGAACGTCCGGGCCACGATCGCCGGGCCCATGGCCATGATCATCGCCGCGCCCACCGCCTGGATGATGCGGAAGCCGACCAACCCGGCGACGTTCGGGGAGGCACCGCAGCAGACGCTCGCCAGCGTGAAGACCGCGAAGCCGACCAGGTAGACCCGCTTGAAAGTCAGGACCTCCCCGAGCCGGCCGACGGGCAGCAGCAGGCAGCCGACGACCAACAGGTAGGCGACGACCACCCATTCGATCGATGTCAGATCGATCCCGAAATCGCTCTGCATGGCCGGCAGAGCGATATTGACGATGCTGCCATCGAGCGTCGCCATGAGTGAACCGAGCGAGACGCTCGTGAGGATCAGCCACTTGCGCTCCATTGACCGCCTGAGTATGGCGTTGGGCTACGGGCATGTCGCCACCGGACGCCGCCGTCATGCCGCGATGCGCACCACGGTCACTCCAATCGGCCGACCACCATGAGCCCGCCGTCGCGGGCCTGGCTGGTCGCTTACCCCCGCGGCCGCAGATCCACGCTGAAGTCGAGGTGCGCGCGAAGCATCGCGAGGGCCTCGCCCCACGTCTCGAGCGCCGCCGCCCAGGCGTCGATCGCCCCTGGTTCGTCGAGCGGGAACGGACCGTCGACGAGCTCGAGTCGGCTGCCGTATCCGGCCGGGTCGATCGTGACCTCGACCGTCGTGATCAACCGCTCGTCCGCGAGCCACGGCCAGCGGAAGACGAATGTGCGGCTCGGATGCGCCTCGATGACGTCCCACCACACGCGGCGGTCCGGCCAGACGAGCATGGAGCGCGCCCCGACCGCCAGTCCTCCCTCGATCCGCTCCGGGAACCAGCGCGCAAGCTCTTCCGGGTCAGACCACGCGCGGAACACGCGCTCGGGCGGCGCGTTGAGGCGCCGGACCATGTGGACAGTGCGCCGGAGCTCGACCCCGGTTGGCAGGCGCAGCTCCTCATCACTCATCGAATGATCATATCCCGACGCACCGTCCCAGCGTGATCGCCGAGCCGCGATGGGACCTTCGGGGGATTAGATCCCGCCTTCGAAGCGTGCGAGTCTCAGAGCGGACGCCAACGTCCCGAATCCGCTCAGGGCCCAGACCTCCCCAACATGACCATTCACCCGCTCGCGGCTGCGCAAAGCACTGCGTCGAACATCATGTGGCCCCGGCGGCCAAGCCTGGCCAGCATACCGACGATGGCCGGCGCGGCCGCTGCCGCCGTGGGAATCGTCGTCCTCCTCGGATGGGTCCTCGCCGCCGACCCACTCAAGTCGATGCTGCTCGGACCGCTGGTCATGAAGGCCAACACGGCGGTCTGCTTCCTGCTGATGGGCGTGGGCGTGGCTTTGCTGGTCCCACCGACGTCCACGCGCAAGCGGTGGGTCGGTATCGCCCTGATCGCCATCTGCGGGTCGATTGCGGTCCTGACCTTGTCGCAATACGTCACGGGAACCGATCTCGGCCTCGACCAGGCGTTGTTCCGCGAGCTGCCGGGCCAGGCCGGGACGGTGGGAGCCGGACGGATGGCGCCGCTGACGACGATCTGTTTCGTGCTGATCGGCATTGCCGCGGCGTCGGCGACCAGGGCGCCGGTCGTTCTCCTCTTGTGCGGAGCCGCGCTGGCGGTGTCCGCTCTGAACGTCTTCAGCTTCGTGTTCGACGCAGCCGTCCCGACCTTCCTGGCCGGCTATTCACAGATGGCCCTGAACACGGCGGTCGCGATGGGGATCCTCGCGGTCGGTGTCATCGGCCTGCTCGGCCGGGCCAGCCCATTCGCCCTGCTCGCCGGACGATCGCCGACGGCGACACTGCTGCGCCGGTTGCTTGTGGCGTTGCTCGTGGTTCCGCTGGCGCTGGCCTGGCTGACCCAGCTCGGACAACGAATCGGCCTCTACGACGCGAGCTACGGCATCGGCCTCAGGCTCGTGGTGATCCTGCTGCTCGGCATCATCGGCATTCTTCGATGGGCTCGCTGGTCGAACGAGCTGGAGACGAAACGCGAGGCCCTGGAGGTCGAGCGAGATCGGTTCTTCGAGCTATCGCTCGACATGCTGGCCGTGTTCGGCCCGGACGGGCGGTTCCGGCGGGCCAATCACGCGTGGGAGCGCACGCTCGGCTACCCGACCGACGAGCTCATCGGGCGACCGCTCTTCGAGCTCGTCCACCCCGACGACATCGAGCGGACGATCGCCGAGTCCGAGCGCCACTTCGTCGGCGGAGCACCGATCGTGGCCTTCCAGAACCGCATCCGGCACCACGACGGCAGCTATCGCTGGCTCGAGTGGATGTCGACGATGTCGCCGGACGGATCGATCGCATTCTCCGTCGCTCGCGACGTCACGGAGCGAAAGCGCCTCGAGGACCGCCGGGCGAAGCGTGAACAGGGGTTGGAAAGCCGAAACGAGGAGCTCAGCGAGCGTGCGCTCCGCGATTCCCTGACCGGGCTCCACAACCGTCGTTTCTTCGATCGAGCGGTCTCACGACTGGAACGTCGCTGGCATCGCGTTCCCGCCCATCGACGGCCCCCGGCTGCGGTGATCATCTTCGACCTCGACCATTTCGGCCGGGTCAACAAGGACTACGGCCACCAGGCCGGTGACCGCGTTCTGCGATTGTTCTCGGCCTTGCTCGAGCAGCGTTTCCGCGGGCGGGACCTGGTCGTGCGCTACGGCGGCGAGGAGTTCGTCGCCGTGCTGGAAGACGTCACCTCCGACATGGCGATCGAGATCGCCGAGGAGGTGCGGGTAGCGTTCCAACAGGCACCGATCGACATCGGAACCGACACGCCCATCCGGGTCACCGTGTCCGCCGGTTGCTCGCAACTTGACGCGGACGGTCAGGTGTCCTCCGCGCTCACCCGCGCCGACGTCTGGTTGTCGCAGGCCAAGCGGGCCGGCCGTAACCAGGTCGTCGGCCTGTAGGCGGCCATCCCGGCGGCCCACGGGCGGCCGACCGATCGCTTGAAGGCTAGGTCACGTTCGCGGATCCGACGCCGTTGCCTTTGGCTGGATGACTGCGAGGGCATTCCCGCTCGGATCGAGGATCCAGGCCGCCCAGGCGAACCCCATGTCGGCGATCCCCTCGGCGTCCGTCTTCGGATCAGGCGCATCGTAGGCCTCGATCCGGACCCCGCGAGCGCGGAGGTCGGCGAGCTCCGCCCGGAGGTCGGGCACCCGCCAGGCCAGCTGGGTCTGCGTGTCTGAGGTTCCCGTCGTGCTGCGCGTGACGCTGAGCTGCGAGCCGGACCCGCAGTGGAAGATGATCCGCTCCTCGTCCTGCCGGAGGATCTCGAGACCAAGCGTGTCGTGGTAGAACTCGCGGCTCTTCTCCAGGTCCGTCGACAGCAGGATCGGGAAGACGAGGTGGTCCCCGAGCATGGCGAGCTCCCTTTCGTGGTGCGACGGTCGGGCAGCCGCCGTCATCCGGTCGCCGGCGGCGGCCACTCCCGGCCGCCCCGGCGCCAATCCTATCCCGACCCGACCGAAGGTCGCCAGGCGTACCGCACGTCCGGCTCGCGCTCCTCGTTGCCGGATCCGTCGCCGCGCTCGACTTCGTCAAAGCCGTGGCGCTCATAGAACCGCCGCGCGCCGCTGTTGACCTGGAAAGTGTAGAGGTCCACCCCGCCCGGCCGGCGGGTCTTCTCCAGCGCGATGAGACGACCCCCGATCCCTCGGCCGGTCCAGCCAGGCGCGACATAGAGCTGGTCCACCATGTCGGGGGTCAGCGCCATCACCGCGACGACACCTCCCCGGGGCGCGGCTGCCACCCAGACCTCGCGGGTCGGCAGGAGGACCTCCACGATCCACCGTCGGACCTCGTCGTCGCCGTGCGCGAGCGGGAAGTCATACGTTGCCCGGAAGGACGCCAGGTACACGTCGGCGATCGCGGCCGAGTCATCGGGCCGGGCCAGGCGGAGCTCGACTTCGTCCATTGATCGGAGGGTATCCCAGTCCACACGACGGGTGGATCGTGTCTCCGGGCGGGACGTCCTCGCCTTCGATTGGCTGGGTATCCTGCAAGTCTGGTGCCCACGCAGCTGTGGCGAGGAGGACGATGCCGTGGACAGGCGAGCGTGGTTGGCCGAACGGCGGGCGGTCGTCGAGCGTGACTACGCCGGGGACGCCCCGACCTACGACGCCGGGTACGACCCGGTCACGCCGGTCCACGGGCGCTTGGTTGACCGGGTGATCGCGTCGGTTGCGCCTTCCGGGTCGCTCCTCGACGCGGCGTGCGGGACAGGACCGTACTTTGCCGCAATCGAGGCCGCCGGCCGGCGGGTAGTGGGGGCTGATCAGTCAGCCGGGATGCTCGCGGTAGCCCGCGAGAAGCACCCCAACGTTCCCCTCGAGCACGTTGGACTCCAGGAGCTGGCGTTCGAGCGCGAGTTCGACGCGGTGATGTGCATCGACGCGATGGAGCACGTGCCGCCCGAAGAGTGGCCCACCGTTCTCGCCAACCTCCACCGTGCGGTTCGGGTCGGCGGTTTGCTCTACCTCACGGTCGAGGAGGTCGACGAAGGCGAGCACGACGCGGCGCTCGCCGAGGCCTTGATGTGCGGCCTGCCGGCCGTCCGTGGTGAACACGTCGGAGCGGAGACCGGCGGCTACCACTACTACCCGGATCGGGACCGGGTCCGGTCGTGGATCGATCGCGCGGGTTTTGAGGTCGTTGACGAGGCCGACGAACCGCTCGACGGGTACGGGTATCACCATCTTCTGGCGAGGTCACGTCCACGCTCGCCTTGACGACGGCTCCGCGGCCGTCAACGGCGTTGTTGTGGCCCGGGCCGATCTGGACGATCGGGTCGCGATGCCGGGCCTCTTTGGCGGTTTCGAGCCTCGGGTTGCCGAGGACCACCCGATTGCGGCTACGATGGTCACGTGGATGCGGCCGACATCGACCTCCGAAATCTGACGTATCGCCGTTTCGTCGAGTCGGGTGGTGCTCCATCGGCCGCCGAGATCGCCGCGGCGACAGGCAACTCGGTTGAGCTCGTTCGCGATGGCTGGCGACGGCTTCACGACGCCCATGCCCTCGTGCTGGATCGCGATATGGCGGAGCTGCGCATGGCCAACCCCTTCGCTGCGCGGCCCACGCCGCACCGCGTCGAGGCGGCCGGCCGGTCCTGGTACGCGAACTGCGCCTGGGATGCGTTCGGGATCTGCGCGGCCCTCCACGCGGATGGCGAAATCCGGACCGAGTGTCCCGACTGCCAGACGCCGATCCGCGTGTCCGTCCGCGACCAGCGGCCGGACGACGACGGTCCCGTCTTCCATGTCCTGGTTCCGGCGCTGGACTGGTGGCGCGATATCGGCTTTACCTGAGGAACCATGCTTCTCTTCCGGTCGGAAGAGCACGTCGCCGCATGGCTCGCGGGCCGAACGCCAGGGGCAACGATCTCCGTGACCAAGCTGTGCGAGCTCGCGCAGGCATGGTGGGGCGACCGTCTGGCGCCCGACTGGCGACCGCATACCCGCGACCACAATCAGGCCATCCTCGATCGGCTCGGCATTACGGGTCCGTTCTGGACGCTTCCGTAACCGCCCATGCGGCCGGCCGGTGTGGTGTCCCGGCAGGATCTCCGCCTCGTGTGCGAAGTTGCCCCGTTACGGCTAATGCTTGGAGACCTGCAGGGTACCGATCGTCGTCCTCGACAGGCTGCCGCTCGTGCCCCTCACGGTGAACGTGAACGTGCCCCGCGGGTTTGGCGCCGTCTTGATCGTCAGGACGGACGTGGCGGCCGGCGTCACCGAGGTCGGAGAGAACGAGCCCGAAGATCCTGATGGCAGTCCACTCACGGACAGTGACACCGCTCCTCCGAATCCGTTCAGCCCTGTCACGGTGACCGTGTAGCCCACAGAGCCCCCGCCGCGCACGGACTGGCTGGTCGGACTAAGCGTCAGCGTGAAGGTCGGCGTCGGCGTCGGTGTCGGCGTCGGTGTCGGTGTCGGCGTCGGTGTCGGTGTCGGTGTCGGTGTCGGTGTCGGTGTCGGTGTCGGCGTCGGCGTCGGCGTTATGAGGCCGGTGACCGCGTCGCGCAGCGCCGGCATTCTCGTGTAGAAGACGCCGCCGGGGCACTCGGTCGCGGCGACATCACGGTGACCGGCGATATTGGGGAACGTCGCCTGGGTCCCGCTCACAGGGTTGGTGTAGAGCGCGCTGCCGTGGGGGTCGATCCCGTGGCCTCCAGCGATCCAGGCAAGGAGGCGCGTAAGAGCGTCACGCGCAGCCGGTGTCGCGTCCTGGTTGGTCAGGGTTCCGAGGAGCGCGACGCCGACGGTGCCCGAGTTGAAGCCCACGGCGTGGGCGCCGGTGACGCCCTTGCCGGACGTATCTTCCTCGGTCGGGATCTCGCCGGCCGCGTAGGCCCGCGTGTAACGACCCTCGTAGACGTGGCCCGCTTCGTCGATCAGGAAGTTGTAGCCCATGTCGCCCCAGCCCTGGGTGACCGCGTCGTAGTAGTAGATGGCCCGGACCGTGGCGGCCGGATCAGGGTCGTTGTTCTGGGTCGCGGTGTGATGGACGATGAGCTTCTGGATCGACTGGAACACAGGCGCCCAGAGCACGTGTCCGGTCGTATCGAAACGAAGCGACTCGTCGGCGCCCCACCCCGCGCGAGAGATCACCGCTGGCTGGGCGGTGGCGGCCGCGGCGACCGAGCTCAGGGCGATGGCGCCCTGTCCCGACGCGCGGGCATCGAGATCGAGGACCGAGAGATGCGCCAGCGGCCGGTCGGAGCTCACCCGCGCGAAGCGGGCACCGCCAGCGAGGAGGAGGTTGCCGTAGGTCTCTCCGCTGGCGCGGCCCTCGCCGACCTCGTCGCGCTCGACCGCGATCGGCAGCCCGAACGTCCGCCCGTCAAGGCTGAGGGCGACCGTCACCTGCGCGGTCGCCTGGCCCACCCAGTGCAGGGCGAGATGTGAGGCGGCGATTGGCAGCGCGAAGGTCCGCTCCCCCTCGAGCGAACCGTGGAGCTCGGCAGCAGCGACCCGAACAGGCCCCTTGGCCTCGACGTGGACCGCTGGCGCGGTCGCGAGGGCGAGGCTCGCGACGAGGATAGGCAGAAGCGTCCGGGACAGGCGGGGGAGTGCCGATCGAGTCATCGCGCGCAACCCCTTCTATCGGTGGGCCAACGGCCAGCAAGCGCCGCACCGACGCCTCGCCAGCCTACACCTCATCTCTGGGGCGCCGTATGACAGTCGTCGGCGACAGGTGCAACCGTCGGTTCACGACCGCCTATTGCGAGTTGTCGCCTCCGATGATGAACCTCACCTGAAGCGCGGCAGCGAGAGCCGGAATGTTGCTCCGGATCCGGGCTGACTCGTTACCGTCAGGCGGCCTCCGTTGTGCTCGGCGAGGCTGCGCGCAATAGCGAGGCCGAGACCATTGCCCTCCGGTGTGCTGGCATCGGAACGCACCCGGTAGAAAGGCTCGAAGATGCGCTCCAGGTCGGCCGCGGCAATGCCAGGCCCATCATCGCTAACGTCGACGAGGGCTTCGCCCTCGGCGGCCTTCGTCGTGATCCGGGCTGGCTTCGCGCTCGGGCCACCGCCGTATCGGAATGCGTTGTCGAGGAGGTTGGCCACGATCCGACCGATCTCGGTCGGATCGGCGGACACCCGGATGTCTGCGTCGAGCCCCACCCGGGCACGCGGAAGCTCCGGATTCGCCGTAGCGAACGTCTCGACCGCTTCGGCGACAGCAACGGACAGATCGATCGGTTCGAGGTGGTCGTTCGGTAGCTCATCAGCCCGGGCGAGCATGAGCAGATCGTTGGTGATCCGCGTCAATCGCTCCGCCGAGCGCGCGACCGACGCGAGCGCACGGCGCAACTCGTCTGCAGAATCCGCCACTGCGAGAGCGCTCTCCGCGGATGACCGCATGGCCGCCAACGGCGTTCGTATCTCGTGCGACGCGTCCGCGACGAATCGACGCTGGCGGGCGTGTGCCTCGCGTATCGGCCGGAGCGTGCGCGCGGCGAGGACCCAGGCGGCAACGCCGACGAGCGCGACCACCACCAGATTGGCGGCCAGAAGGGCGAGACCGATCCGCTCGACCGTGGTCTGGTAGGCCACCTGCGCGACTTCCTCGCTGGTGAGCTCAGGGCCGATGTCGAATGCCGGCGCAAGGACGGTCACGAAGCCGACGTAGAAGACGAGGCTGAACACACCCAGGACCAGTGCGAAGAGCACGATGTACAGGACCGTCAGCCGGATGCGAGCACGCCTGAACATCACGTCGGGCCGCTTGCTCGAAGCCTGTACCCCGAGCCGCGGACCGTTTCGATCAGGCCGTCGCGTCGCCCCTCGTCGACCTTCCGACGAAGGCTGCGGATGTATACCTCGACGACATTCGATTCCGCCGCGAAATCGGCGTTCCAGAGGGCATCGATCAGCCGGCCGCGGCTGAAGACCTGGTCGGGATGGCGGGCCAGGAGCTCGAGGAGGGCGAATTCGCGGGCCGTGAGGTGAATCTCGCGCTCGCCGCGCCGCACACCGAGCGTCACCGGATCGAGCTCGAGGTCGCCGACCTCGATCCGGGGCGTCCGGTCCTCGAGCCGGCGCCGGCCCAGCGCCCGGACCCTCGCGCGTAGCTCGTCCATGCTGAATGGCTTGGCAAGGTAGTCGTCGGCGCCCCGATCGAGACCGGCGATTCGATCTCGAACGTCGTCGAGCGCGGTGAGCATCACGATGGACGCCGCGACACCCGCCTTGCGCATCGCCGAGCAGACCTCGAAGCCGTCGAGCCCCGGTAGCACGATGTCGAGGATCACGAGGTCGTAGGTGTAGGCGTCGGCCCACTCAAGCGCGTGCCGACCGTCGCCCACGATGTCCACGGCATGGCCATCGGCCGTCAACGCGTTCTTGATTGCGTTGGCGATCGCGGCCTCGTCCTCAACGATCAGGATCCGCAGGTGTGGTTCCTCCGGCCGGGCCCCAAGACAGCGCCGGGCGCAACGCGCTCGATCGTAGCCGCATTCCCTCGGATCGGCCTGATGATGATCGACGGACCGGGTGTTCGGCCCAACGCGGTTCCACGAACGGTCAACGCCAGAACGCCAGCGCTCGCTGTCACGCGAGCCTTCATGCGCCCGGATCGGCCGCCAGGGCCCGATCTCGCCGTCGGCTGGCCCGCAACCGGGCGAGCGCGCCTGGAACTGGGTGCCATCGATCGGCGAACGCCGCGTGTGCCGCCCACTCCGCGTCGTCCGGCAACGCCGGCAACTCCGTGATGCCGCGCTGTGCCAGCACGGATGCCAGGATGAAGTCGGCGAGGTGCGGGTTCCGCGGGAGCAGGGGTCCGTGGAGGTACGTCCCGACTCGCAGCCCGCCGAGCCCGGCCTCGCCCGGCAGGGCGATGACCCCTTCGCCCCCGTCGACCCCATTGTTGCCGTGACCCAGTCCGACCCGCCCGAGCGCGCGGGCGCGGTGGCCCAGGAATGTACGCCCACTGTGGTTCTCGAATCCGACGATCGTCTCTTCCTGTCCTGCGAACCCGGCGGCCGCGGCCGACGCCCGACCTTGAGCGGCGATGGGGGAGCCCGCCTCGAGCTCGGCGACCACGCCGCCCACGAGCCGAGGGGTCCCGGTTGTCGACGTCGTCCGGGCGTCGAACAGGCCGGGCCCCGGCAGGTTGCCGACCAGCGACGAGCGATATCCGTCTCCGAGGTTCTGGAAGCCGCCACAGACCGCGAGCAAGGCTGCGCCGTCGGAAATGGCGATCGCCAGCGCTCCTTCCATCTTCGCAAGGGC
>JBGPIH010000060.1:0-16235 GCA_041484785.1 Candidatus Limnocylindria bacterium | reverse complement strand
TGCATCATCCCGGCCACGAAGTGGCTGAACAGCTCGCTCATGCCGTAGGGCAGGCCGGCCGCCGGATCGTGGGTCAGCGATCGATCGCCGTCGACGTTCCAGATGCTCATGTGGAGATGGCCGGACGAGCCTGTCCACGACGCGTCGGGCTTGGCCATGAACGTGATCCCCCAGCCGTTCAGGTACGCGATCTCCTTGGCGCCGTGCTTGAAGATCACGCTCCGGTCGGCCGACTCCAGGACGTGGTCGTAGCGGATGTTGACCTCGTGCTGGCCCGGTGCCGCCTCGCCCTTGCTGAACTCGACCGGGATCCGTGCCTCGGTCATCTGGTTGCGCAGCAACCGGTGGAGCGGCTCCGCCTTGGTCGCCTGGAGGAGGTGGTAGTCCTCGTTGTAGTAGCCGAATCGCTCCGGGATCGCCCAGCCTCGCCGGTTCGATTCCTCCCACGATTCCTTGAGCACGTAGTACTCGAATTCCGATCCCGCCTTGACCGCGTAGCCGGCGCCGGCGGCCAGCTCCACCTGCTTCTTGAGGATGGTCCGCGGTGCGATCGGAATCTCGGCGTGCGTCTCCTCGTCCGTCGCGTCGCCCAGGACCAGCGCGGTCTTCTCGAGCCACGGCAGGACCCGCAGGGTGTCCCACACCGGATCGGCGATCCAGTCGCCGTAGCCGGTCTCCCAGTTCATGAGGGCGAACCCATCGGGCGTGTTCATCTCCATGTCTGTGCCGAGCAGGTACGTGCAGAAATGCGCGCCGTGGTCGATCACGCCGTTGAGGAAGGCCTGGGCCTGGACGCGCTTGCCCATCAACCGGCCCTGCATGTCCGTGATCGCCACGATGAGCGTGTCGATCCGCCCGTCGCGGACCATCCCCTCCAGCTCTTCGAGTCGAGGGTGCTTGGCGGGGTGTGCCTGATGGCGAGCGCTCATGGTGGTCTCCGCTCCGGCTTGCCGCTGCGTGGGATGGATGAGGGCCGGCCGGTCGAGCCGGCCGGCCCTCGAATGAGCTGGGGGAATGACGGATCAGGCTGGGGTGGGCCCTCCCAGCTCCTCGGCCGCGTGCTCGAACTCGCGCTCGAGCTCGGTCAGATGCGCCTCGGCACCCATGATCTTCGGGCCCTGGAACCGGGTCCGCGCCCAGCCGAAGTAGTAGACGAGCAGCAGGACGACTGCTCCGGCCATGAACGGCCACGAGATGTTGCCCGACGTCGGGAACGAGAACAGGATCATGAGGACGACCACCCAGAAGATCGCCACATACGCGATCGGCTTGGACCAGCGTCCGAGGCTCCAGACGCGGTGGCTGGTCCACTCCGAGGTGGTGGCCCCCAGGAAGATGACGAGCCCATACGCCGCATAGAGGAAGATCGTGCTGATCGCGGTGATGATGATGATCGCGGTGCCTGTGCCGACGATGAACGCTGCCACCGTGAACAGCCAGGCCACGACCGCCACCACCCCGAGCGAGTTCGCCGGTGTCCGGTAGCGGTGGCTGACGACCTTGAGCCACCTCGAACCGGGGATTCCATCATCGCGACTGAACGCGAACAGCATCCGCCCGGCGGCAGCGACCGATGAGAGTCCACAGAACCACATCGCGATCGCGATCCCGGCCGCGAGAAGGTCCCCGAGCTGGCCAAGGTTGTAGTTGAGGATGGCGATGACTGCGACCCCGCCGCCGAAGTAGTACTGGCTGGATGCCGGCAGCGTGGTGTCGTCCAGGGTCGCGGGGAAGAGCGTCGCGAGGTCCGGCAGGTGGGTGGTCAAGGCGACCAGGAAGATGTAGCCCACGACCGCGCTCACGGCGACCGACAGGAAGACCCCCCAGGCGCTCGACATGCGGGCCCCAACGGTCTCCTCGGCAACGTGGGCTGATGCGTCGTAGCCGGTGTAGGTCCAGTTGGCCAGGAGGAGCGAGAAGAAGAAGGCCAGGATCACCGGGTAACTCGATGCCGGCCCGTACTGGAGGTTGATGAACCCGAGGTTGTTGTTCCAGCTCCCGGCAGTGTCGAGCGGCTGGATCTGGAACAGGTTCAGGCCGGACTGATCGGGCTTGCCGGTCCCGAAGATGAACACGACCACGACCGCGACGATGACGATGTGCCACCACACGCTGACCTGGTTGAGCAGCGCCACCAGGTTGATGCCGGCGATGTTGAGCGCGAGCTGGATGGCGAGGATCACGCCCATCGTCACGAGCTGACCGTTGAGGATGCCCGGGATGATCTCGGCGGTGTTGAAGACCCCACCCGTGATCCGATCGAGGATCGTGGCATTGAGGAAGCCCGCGGCGGCGTAATCGATGCCGGCCACGATCGCGAACTGGCCGATCAGGTTCAACCAGGCCGTCCACCACCCCCAGTTCTTGTTCTTCATCTTGGAGGCCCAGTAATAGAGCCCGCCGGCCGTCGGGTAGGCCGAGGCGAGCTCCGCCATGGACGCGGCGATCGCCAGGACGAAGACCGTGACCAGCGGCCAGCCGATCATGACCGCCGCGGTGCCAGCCCAGGCGAGGCCGTAGTCGTACAGGATCACGGCGCCGGTCAGGATGGAGATGATGCTGAAGCTGATCGCGAAGTTGCTGAACCCGCCCATCGAGCGGAAGAGCTCCTGCGCGTATCCGAGCCGGTGCAGGTCGGCAACGTCCTGCTTGATCGTGTCTTCGCGAGATCGACCCTGGGTCATCGGTTCCTCCCTCACTCAGGATCCGGATCGCCGTGTGGCGACCGGTGGACCGAACCCAGCGACGAGGTTCGATCCTGACCGCGGCTGCAACCTTGGCGGGGGCGCCGCGCGAAACGCGGGGACGTGCGAGTGACGCGTGGCTGAGGGCGCGCTGTCGGTAAGCGCGAGGCACCGCACAGTCATGCGGCTGTGGGGTCGCTGCCCTCCTTCCCGAGCGTCGTTGACGTGGAGACTTCCCGAGCACGCTCGACCGCGTCGCTCGAGAGCCTGCACGATGGGCGGCACTATACGCGCCGGACCGGAGGGTCGGAAGACCTTTCGGTCAGTAGAGCATCGTCGTCCCGGTGGGGAAGACGAACCGGAAGGTGCTCGGCGCGAGCGGCGCGTCCGGTGCGAGCTCGATCACCTCGGCATGGCGGGTCACGACCTCGCCCATCGATTCGATCAGCCGGAGGACGACGCCGGTCTCACGGTCGGCGGCGATCGAGATCCGAAAGTCCGGCCGGTCGCCGACCATCTCCGTGGTGCGAGGGTGATCGCATTGCAGCACGACCGCCTCGCGACCGCCTACGACCTCCGCCCCGACCACGCTGCACCGCCCGGTGGCGAGCACGTTCTGGCAGAACCCGGCCGGATGAATGAACGTGTCCGCGAGGGTCTCGCTCGGCAGCCCCGTGACCGGCTCGTAGACCCGAGCGGCGCCCGGAAAGTCGCGATCGTGGAGGCCACGGGGCCGATTCCGGATCGGGCGCTGGGTCCCCAGCTTGTGGACGGCCGCGTAGGTTCGAACCAGGTCGCCGTTGGAGATCCAGATGTCGTAGTCCGCCTTGCCCGCATGGGCCGAGCGTGTCGTCGTCACCTTCGCCTCACCCGGATGCCGGAGCGCGACCTCGATCGCACTCGTCTCCTCGCCGCGTGAGGTCTGGGCGCGCTCCTCGATCCGCAACCGAAGGGTGGCGAAGCGCAGCTCGGCGTCGCGCATGAAGTCGAACAGCTCGGGCACCGTTGGCAGTCCGGCCGGCAGCGCGGCCAGCGCCGGCAGCCGCCGGCCATCCCGCAAGGCAGGCAGAGCGGCAGCCCGGTCCCAGGCACGAGGGGAGGTCATCGCCGGCGATTGTACCTACCCCTTGACGTGGCGCGCCGGCAGGCGTATTTATATATCGAGACACGATATATCACGGCACGTTGTATTGGGCGCATGAGTACGGCGACATCGCGGCCACGGGAGGATGTCAGGGATGAGCGGAGACATGCTCGAACTCGGACGGTTCGCGGAACCGTCGCTGTACATCCTCGTTTCGCTGAGCGAGGGCCCCAAGCACGGCTACGCGATCATGACCGACGTCGAGGAGATCTCCGGGGTGCCGCTCGGCCCCGGCACGCTCTACGGTGCGTTGGCACGGCTCGAGCGTCGCGGCCTCATCGAGGCGCTCGAGCCGGAGGAACGACGTCGCCCGTACCGTTTGACAGGCCTGGGTTCGACGACCTTGAAGATCCAACTCGACGGCCTCGCCGGGTTCGCTCGAACCGGCCTCGAGCGACTGGGAGGCATGACCCGATGACCCGACTCATCGCAGGCGGGGCTCCCATCTGACCCGGGGCGAGACCCGTGGTTCGCGATGTCCAGCCACATGGACCGATTGAAGCGCTGACCGGGCCGGCGCTGCGGGCTCGTCGCAGCGAGCCGGTCGAGGGGCTCTCGCGCCGGACGCTCCTCCGTCGCGCGATCGGCGCGGGGATGGGTCTTTGGTTGATGGAGGTCGTCGGCGGCACGATCGCGTTCGCGTGGTCCGCCGCGAGCCTGGCGACGCCGAAGGTCAGGGTTGGCACGCTGGCGGACCTCGAGGCCGCCAATCCGGGCCTGCCCGTTGCGGATGGGTTCCCGACGTATGTCCCGGCCGCTCGCGCGTTCGTCATCCTCGTCGACCCGTCGCGAGGCGCGTGGCAACCGGGCGTCGACGCCACGGGCGACGGCTCGATCCTGAACGTTCTGGCGCTGTCGCAGGTCTGTCCGCACCTGGGCTGCCGTCCGAACCCATGCCTGGACGACTTCTGGTTCCACTGCCCGTGTCACCAGTCGCGTTACGATCGGCTCGGGATCAAGGCGGCCGGGGAGCGATACGGACCGGCGCCGCGTGGCATGGATCGGCTGGCGATCGAGGTGGAGGACGACGGCGTCCTGATCATCGATACCTCGCGGGTCACGCTTGGGCCGCTTCCGGTGGCGCTTGGCCAGCCTGGGCTGATTCCGCCACGGGTCGAAAACGGATGCGTGTGAGTCATCTGCTGCGGCTCTATCCGCGCGCCTGGCGGGCACGCTACGGCGACGAGATGGCGGCCCTGCTCGAGGAACGACGGCTGGGTCGCCGGGAACGCCTGGATCTCATCCGGGGAGCGCTCGACGCCTGGACCCATCCGGCCACACCCTCAGTGGTACCCGTGCTCGCCGCACTGTCCGGTGGCGGGTTGTGGACCATCGTTGCCACGGCCGTCCTGGTCCAGCCCGTGCCCCTCGACTGGCCGGGCTATCTCGCGGACATCATCCCGCTCGCGCTCGTCGCCGCCTTCTGCCTCCTCGTTGCGGCGACGGCCTGCCTCCTGCGCGCAGGCGAGGCCAGGAGCCGCGCGATCGGGTTGGCTGCAGTTTTGGTTCTCGTCGGACACCTGGCCTGGATGGTCATGCTTGGAGCAACGCATTTCGGTCTGGTCGGCGGGGCTCCGCTTGCGGCATCACAGACGCTGGCGATGATCGGTACGATCGCTGTCGGCCTGATCCTGGTTCGCGCCGGCGACCAGCCAATCGGACTCCTCCTGATCGCCGCGCCAGTGGCGATGCTGGTGCCATGGACCGTGACCTGGCTGCTCTTCGGTGCGGGATGGACGGCGATCGGGATTGTGATGTGGCTGGATCGAGACGCCCGGGTCGCGCCTCCCCGGATCACGGCCTAGGTGTAGGACCGGGGAGCGAGCACCGGCATATTGGCGCGCGGCTCCGGGGTCAGCTGCCGCCGCCCTCCCCGGCCAGGCCCGGCTCGGTCATCGCCGCCGGATCCAGCAATCGGTCCAGCTCGGCCGGGTCCATGCCGCGCTCCAGGGCGAGTTCGCGGATCGTTCGACCCGACGCGAGGGCCGCCTTCGCCAGCTTGGCTGCCTCGTCGTAGCCGATGACCGGCGCCAGGGCTGTGGCGAGCATCAGGCCCTGCTCCACGAGGTGGGGGCCCCGGTCGGTCGCGGCCAGGCCCTCGATGCAGCGCGCGCTGAAGTTGTCGGCGGCTGCCGCGAGGAGCGAGATCGACTCGAGCAGGGCGGCGGTGCTGACCGGCAGCATCACGTTCAGCTCCAGGAACGAGCCCGTTTGGCCGAAGGCGATCGTCGCGTCGTTGCCGACCACGCGGGCGACCACCATGGTCAGGCTCTCGACGATCACCGGGTTCACCTTGCCGGGCATGATGCTCGAGCCCGGTTGCGTCTCCGGCAGGGCCAGCTCCGCGAGGCCGGCGCGCGGGCCCATCCCCATCAGCCGGATGTCGGAGGCGATCTTCCAGAGGCTCAGCGCAATGGTCCGGATCGCGCCGTGGGCCGCGATGGCGGCGTCCAGCGTGGCCTGAGCGTGGAAATGGTTATCGGTCTCGCGCACGTTCAGGCCGGTCAGGCCGGACAGGCGAGCGCAGGTCCGGAAGGCAAACTCGGAATGGGCGTTGATCCCGGTCCCGACGGCGGTTCCGCCCAGCGGCACCACCAGGAGCTCACCCTGGGCGGCGCGCGCCCGCCTGAGCGACTCCTCGACCTGGCCGGCGTACCCCCGGAATTCCTGGCCCAGGCGAATGGGTGTCGCATCCTGGAGATGGGTCCGGCCGGTCTTGACGACCGGCCAGAGCTCCTGCTCCTTGGCGACCAGAGCGGTGTGGAGCCGCTCGAGCGCCGGGAGGAGCGCGTCCTCGATCGCCACGGCCGCAGAGAGCTGCAGGGCCGTCGGAATCGCGTCGTTCGAGCTCTGGCAGCGATTGACGTCGTCGTTGGGATGGACCTTCCGGCCACCGCCGAGGCGGGCCGCGGCGAGGTGGGCGACCACCTCGTTCATGTTGGTATTGGTCGAGGTGCCGGATCCGGTCTGGTAGATGTCGATCGGGAACTGCTCGTCGTAGGCCCCCTCGGCGATGTCGCGGGCCGCCGCGGCGATCGCCTCCGCGACCTCGGCGTCGAGCAGGCCGAGCTCCGCGTTGGTCTCGGCCGCGGCGAGCTTGATGAGCGCGAGCGCCCGGATGAAGCCGCGCGGGAAGCCCTGACCCGAGATGGGGAAGTTCAGGACCGCCCGCTGGGTCGACGCTCCGTACAGCGCGCCGGCCGGCACCTCCATCTCGCCCATCGAATCGCGCTCGATCCTGGTTGCGGGGCGCGACGGATCGGTCATCACGTGATTGTAGGCCTGCGGTGGCCGCGGCCCGGAGTTCGCTCGGCGAGGATCGCCTCTACACTCGCCGCCAATGAACGCAAGTGCGGAGACCGAGTCCGAGGTCTTCCGCCGGGTCATGGGCCACTTCGTGACCGGGGTGACCGTTGTCACCGCGCTCGACGGCGAGCGGCCCTTCGGGATCACGGTCAACGCGCTGAGCTCCGTCTCGCTCGATCCGCGGCTGGTCATGGTGGCACTCGATCGGCGCAGGTTCCTGACCCCGATCGTGCAGGCGGCCGGTCGCTACGCGGTCAACGTCCTGTCGGAGGACCAGCAGGCCCTCTCCGACTGCTTCGCCGGAGCCCCGGTGGAACCGGGCCGTGACGCCTTCTGCGGCGCCGCTTGGCACCGCGGTCCGACCGGCCTGCCGCTCCTCGACGGGGCGATCGCCACACTCGAGTGCACCGTCGTCGAGACCTTCTCGGCCGGCGATCACGACCTGTTCATCGGGCAGGTCGACACGCTCGGCAGCGATCCGCACCAGCCCATGCCGCTTCTCTACTACCGGCGGCGCTACCTGCGCATCGAGCACGCGGCAACGGCCGAGGTGGAGGGCAAGCCGGAGGGCTAGGCCCGGCCACCTCGATGCGGGCGACCGCTGCTGATCGTGGAGGACGCCTCGGAATCGGTGGCCGCCGCTTCCCAACCCGTGGATACTGTCGCTAGCGCAATTGAGGATCGCCCGTGACCAACGCCGCAACACAGCGCGACGCACCGGTCGGCTCGTTGCCAGCGCGCCCCCGGGACCTCGTGCGGGTCGCGTTCCCGGCGCCGGCCCCGGCGTCGGTGGCTCCGGCGCCCGCCACGGCCGGCGTGGCCCTGGTGACCCTCGATCGGCCCGAGGCGCTCAACGCGCTCAGCTTCGACCTGCTCGACGCGCTGGCCGGAGCGCTCGAGTCACTCGATGCCGATCCGGCAGTCCGGGCCGTCGTGATCACCGGCGCTGGAACCCATGCCTTTGCCGCGGGCGCCGACATCCGCGAGCTGGCCCCCCAGACGTCCGCCACGCTCCGCGATGGCGGCCGCTTCCTGGCCTGGGATCGACTCGCCGCGGTGGGGCTTCCGCTGATCGCGGCCGTCCGCGGCGTTGCGCTCGGGGGTGGATGCGAGCTGGCCATGGCCTGTGACATGATCGTCGCGGCCGACGATGCGAGCTTCGGCCAGCCCGAGATCCGGCTCGGCGTGATGCCGGGAGCCGGCGGCACCCAACGGCTGACGAGGGCGATCGGCAAGGCCAAGGCGATGGAGCTGATCCTGACCGGCCGGTCGATCGGGGCGATCGAAGCCGAGGCCCTCGGACTGGTCACGGCGGTCGTGCCGGCCGAGGCAACCGTGGACGCCGCCCTGGAGCTCGCCGCCCGGATCGCCGCGCTGCCACCAGTCGCGGTTCGAGCGGCGGTGGCCGCGGTACGCGATGCCGACAGGCGAGGACTCGCCGACGGCCTCGCACGCGAGCGGGACGCGTTCTTCCGCTTGTTCGACACCCACGATCAGGCCGAAGGGATGGCAGCCTTCGTCGAGAAGCGCCCGCCGGCCTGGACGGGTCGCTGACGCGCCACATGAAGGAGGAGAGGACCGATGGAGCTGGACCTGCCCGGCGGGAGTGACGTCGGGCTCGATCTCGAACGCGACCTGAGCGACTCGCCGCCCGCGGCGATGCGCGACAGCGCGCCCGATTATCTGAGCCCGATCGATGCCAGCGCGCCGGTCAGCGGCCATGCCCGGCCTGCGGAGCCGACGACGGCGGTCGCCGATTCCCCGGAGCACGACTGGGAGCGCGCCAGGGTGCTGATCTACCCGGCCTTTCGCCCCGTCGGGACGCACGGGCTGGCTATCGACTCGATCGATCGGGAGTCGCTGCTCGCCCACGCCACGCAGAGCCACGCCCAACCACTGATCGATCAAGGCCTCGTGGGCCTGCCGGTCGTGTATACGATCGTGGCGGGCGGTTTCGACATCGTGGTCAACGGCGACCACCTGCTGTCGTGGGGCGTGGAGCCGGCCCAGGTCCAGGACGCGGCGATCCGCAACCTCTCCGCCTGGTCCGCCTCCGCTCCCTGGTCGATCGAGGTCTCCGGGGACCGGCACCTGGTCAGCTCGCAGACGGGCGACGGCTTCGATGCCGCCCGGCTCCTCCTCCCCGAGGTGGTCTCGTACCTCGCTCAAGAGCTCGCGCCGTACGGCCGGATCATGGTCGGCCTGCCGGAACGCCATCTGCTGATCGCTGGCTCCCTGCATCCGGGTGATGACGAGTTCGCCGGCCTGTTCGCGGACTTCATCGTCGAGCACTCCGGCGGCGCGGACGAACCGATCGATCGACGCGTCTTCGAGCTGAGCGAAGGCCGCCTGGCCGAGTTCAACGGGCCCGACGCCGCCGCCTGATGGTCGAGGCGCGATCGAGCCCGTCGTTCGAGACGGTCCGTTATGACGTTGCGGACGCGATCGCCACGATCACCCTCGACCGGCCGGACTCGCTCAACGCCCTGACGGTCACGCTCAAGGAGGAGTTGCTGGCCGCCATCCGGGCGGTCGCCCGGGACCCGGCGATCCGGGCGGTCGTGCTGACCGGTGCCGGACGGGCGTTCTGCGCCGGTCAGGATCTCCGAGAGCGGCTGGATCCATCTGCGGCACCCCTCGCGCGCGAGCTGCGCGACCGGTACAACCCGATCGTTCGCGCCATGCGGCGCCTGGATCAGCCGATCGTTGGGGCGATCAACGGGGTTGCGGCGGGGGCCGGCGCCGCGCTCGCCTTCGCCTGCGACATCCGCCTGGCCTCGGAGCTTGCGAGCTTCCGGCTCGCCTTCGGGCGGATCGGCCTGGTCCCAGACAGCGGCGCCACCTGGTTCCTGCCTCGGCTCGTCGGCCCGGCCAAGGCGGCCGAACTCGCCCTGCTCGACGAGGCCCTGTCGGCCGCCGACGCCGAGCGGTTCGGGCTGGTCATGAAGGTCGTCCCGGCCGATGCCCTGGCAGTCGAGGCCCGAGCCGTGGCCGCTCGGCTGGCCGCGCTCGCGCCGCGAGCGCTCGCGCTGACCAAGCGGGCGCTCGAACGGAGCTGGGCGTTGAGCCTCGACGCCGCCCTGGACGACGAGGCGTACCGGCAGGGGATCGCCGGCGCAACCAACGACCACCGCGAGGGGATCGCGGCGTTTCTCGAGAAGCGTCCGCCCCGCTTTCGAGGCGATTGACCGCCGGACCAGATTCGGCGCAAGCGCCTGGCCAAACCCTTGACGCCGTCATCGGTGTCGCCGTAGGCTCCGCCTCCTAACGAGCGTTAGTTAGGGGTTCCGCGGCGTGGTCGAGATCACTCGGCGCCAGGCCATCGAGGATGCCGCCAGCTCGCTGTTTCGCGAGCGTGGCTATTCGGGAACGAGCGTGCGCGACATCGCCCGGGCCGTCGACATCCAGGGTGCCAGCCTGTACGCCCACGTCACCTCCAAGCAGGAGGTGCTGTGGTCGATCGTCGAGCGCATGGCGGGACGGTTCGAAGCCGCCGCCGACGCGATCGAGGCGGCGGATCCGGGCGGGGCGACCTTCGGTCCCGGCGTCTACCTGATCGATCTAGTGCGCGCGCACGTCGGCGTCATCACCGACGACATCGAGCGCGCCAGCGTCTTCGTGCACGAATGGCGAGCCCTGCAGGGCGATCGCCGCGCCGAGATCGCGGGGCGGCGCGACGCCTACGAGGCCAGGTTCCGCGCGGTCATCGCCGATGGCATCCGATCCGGCACCTTCCAGGGGCCGGATCCGCTCGTGGCTGCGGGCTACATCCTGACCGCGCTCAATGGCCTGGTCACCTGGTATCGACCCGACGGCCGCCTCTCGCCCCGGGACATCGCGGACAGCTACGCCGACCTCTCGTTGCGAACCGTCCAATCCGCGAGACGGTCGAGGTGACCGACCCACTGGCGCTCGAGCCGATCCTGGGGCCCCGCGAGCGATTGCGCCCGGCGTTCAACGATGAGCTCCCGCACGACGAGCGGTTCGCGCTGTTCGAGGCGCACGTGACCCGCGGCGGCAAGGTCGAGGCCACGGACTGGATGCCGGACGAATACCGGACCGCCGTCCTGCGCTTCGTCGAGATGCACGCCAACAGCGAGTTGATGGGCGTCCTGCCGGAGCGCGAGTGGCTGATGCGGGCGCCGACCCTGCGCCGGAAGCTCGCGCTGACTGCCAAGGTGCAGGACGAGGTCGGCCACGCCCAGCTGCTCTACCGCGTGGCCGAGGATCTCGGCAAGTCGCGCGAGGCGATGTTCGACGACCTGCTCGCGGGCAGAACCAAGTTCCACAACGTCTTTCATTACCCCACGGTTGGCTGGGCGGACGTCGGGATGATCGCCTGGCTCGTGGACGCCGCGGCCATCGTCGCCCAGCAGGCCCTGCGCGACAGCAGCTATGCGCCGTACGCACGGACGATGCGCAAGATCTGCTGGGAGGAGTCCGTCCACATCATGCATGGGCGAGACGTGGTCGTGACCATGGCCACGGGTTCCGCGGCCCAGCATGCCGCCATCCAGGACGCGCTCGAGCGCTGGTGGGGACCGCTCATGCAGATGCACGGGCCGCGATCGGTGCGCGAGAAGGATCGCGACCTGCACTGGCGGATCAAGGCGAAGACGTCGGAGGAGCTGCGCCAGGAATTCCTGACGATCTACGTGCCGCGCATCCGCGAGCTCGGCCTGGTCATTCCGGACCCCGACCTCGAGTGGGACGAGCGGGCCGGGACCTGGCGCTACGCCGAGCCAGACTGGGACGAGCTGCGCGCCGTGGTCACCAACCACGGGCCCATGTCGCAGGCCCGGCTGGCGTTCCGGCGGCTGGCTCGTGAGGAGAACCGCTGGGTCCGCGAGACGATTCTCGTGGCGCCTCGCGCGGCCTGAGGCGGCTCGATCGTGTCGTCCCCGCCCGAGCTCGAGGCCTGGGAGGTCTTCCGCCAGGAGAAGGCTGGCGACCCGATGCGCCACGGCGGCAGCGTGATGGCGCCCGACGCGGAGCTGGCGAGCCACTACGCGCGCGAGCTGTACGGCCGGCGCCAGGAGAGCGTCAGGCTGTGGGTGGTCCGCCGTACCGACATCGTGGACGTCGCGGACCCGGACCTGCTCCAGCCGCCGCTCGACCGCTCGTTCAAGAAGCCGGGCGGCTATCCGATGCGCGACAAGCTGGCGGCCGCCCGCGAGATCTCCGGCCAGGCGAAGCCGAAGGCGCGCTCGAAATGAGCGTGGTCAGCGCGCCCACCGTCGCCCTCGGCGAGCTGCTCCGGTCGATGGCCGATGATGAATTCGTCATCGGCTTCAGCGACTCCGAGTGGACCGGCATCGCGCCGCTGCTCGAGGAGGACGTCGCGATGAGCTCGCTTGCCCAGGACGAGCTGGGCCACGCGTCGGCGCTCTACGGTCTGCTCGGGGAGCCGACCGGAACGGACCCGGACGCGCTTGCCTATGACCGCGAGCCAGAGGCGTACCGCCACTGCCGGCTGCTCGACCACGGACGCGGCGACTGGGCGATGACGATCGCCCGGCGCTATCTCTACGACAGCGCCGACGCCGTTCGGCTGGCGGCGCTCGCCGGCGGCTCGTGGGCGCCACTCGCCGAGCTCGTCGGGAAGCTGGTCCGCGAGGAGCGCTATCACCTGATGCACGTCGGGGCGTGGCTGGATCGCCTGGCCCGCAACGACGGCGAGGCCCGCGCCCGGCTGCTCGCGGCGCTGGGCGAGCTCGGAGGCGATGCGGCGACCGTCTTCACGCCGCTCCCCAACGAACCGGCGCTCATCGGGGCCGGGATCCTGGCCGCCCCGATGACCGTGCTTGAGGGACGCTGGCGCGAGTCGATCGGCCCGGTCTTCGCCGAGCTGGACCTGCCGATGCCGCCACCGGCGAGCGACCCTGCTCGTGGCAGGCTCGATCACGGCGACACCTTTCACCTGCTGTGGGGGGCATTCACCTCCGTCCGCTACTCGGAGCCCGGGGTGACCTGGTGATGGCGGCCCTGCCGAGGACCGCGGCCGCGGCCGACAAATCGACCGTCCGTGCCGCACTCGCCGAGGTCATGGATCCGGAGCTCCCGATGCTCTCCGTCATCGACCTCGGGATCGTCCACCGGGTCGAGATCGGCCCGGCGGACGGGAGCCCCATCCGAGTCGAGATCCTGCCGACCTTCGTGGGTTGCCCGGCGCTCGAGCTGATCCGGGCGTCGATCGTCGATCGGCTGGCCGTTCTGGGTCGTCCGGTCCGCGTTGACGTCACGTTCGCCGTGCCCTGGACCACGGAACGGATCAGCACGGACGGGCGCCGTCGACTCCGCGAGGCCGGGATCGCGCCGCCGGGGCCGCTCGCCGACGGGCCCCCGGGCGGTCTCATCTCGCTCGAACCGCGGGTGCCCTGCCCGCACTGCGGCTCGAACCGCACCGCGCTCGAGAACGCGTTCGGCCCGACCCAGTGCCGGACCATCCGCCACTGCGCCGACTGCCGACAGCCGTTCGAAGCGATCAAGCCGGTTTGACCGTGCCAGGCGCTTGGCGGCCGAGCGGCTCGACCATTCGTGTGGTCGGGGTGGTGGGGGCCGGGACGATGGGCTCCGGGATCGCCCAGGTCGCACTCGAAGCCGGCCACGACGTTGCGCTCCACGATGTCGACGAGGCCGCGATCGAACGCGGCCGGACGCGAATCGAAGTTGGCCTCGCCCGTCGAGCCGCACGCCTGGAGCTCGACGGCGACAGCGTCGACGCCTGGGTCTCCGGTCGCCTGGCCCGCCTCCGGGACGCCCGTACCCTCGACGCACTCGGATCCGAGTCGGACATCGTGATCGAAGCCGCCCTCGAGGACCTGGACCTGAAACGCGCGGTCTTCCGCGCGCTCGACGCGGCCGCGAAGCGTGACGTCATCCTGGCGACGAACACCAGCGCGCTGTCCGTGGCCTCGATCGCGGCCGCCACGACCCGCCCCGGCCGCGTCCTCGGCCTGCACTTCTTCAACCCGGCGCCGGTCATGGCGCTCGTCGAGGTCGTCGCCGCGCCGGCCACCGATCCGGGGGTCCTCGATCGGGCGGCGGCGCTGATGCGCGGATGGGGCAAGACGCCGGTCCGCTGCTCCGACAGCCCGGGGTTCATCGTCAATCGGGTCAATCGCCCATTCACCCTCGAGGCCCTCCGGATGCTCGAAGCCGGGGCCGCCTCGGTCGAGGCGATCGACGGTGCGATGCGAGCCGCCGGGTTTCCGCTTGGCCCGTTCGAGCTGATCGACCTCGTCGGCGTCGACGTCAACCTCGCCGCCTCGCGCTCGATCTGGGACGGGCTCGGCCAGCCGGGCCGGCTCCGGCCAAGCCCGGTCCTCACGCGGCTGATCGGCGAGGGACGGCTCGGGCGCAAGGCGGGCCTGGGCTTCTACCGCTACGAGGGCGGACGTCGTGGCCCGGTGGTGCCCGGGCCTGACCGCGGCCGGGCGACACTGGACGCAGACGCGATTCGTGCCCGGATCCTGACCGCGATCGACGCCGAGGCGCGGCTCGCGATGAGCGACGGCGTGGCGACCGAGTCCGACATCGACCTCGCCTTGCGTCTCGGCGCCGGCCACCCGTCGGGGCCGTTCGAACGGGCGACCGCGCCTACAATCGAGCCATGACTCGAGACCCGCAGCGCCCGCTTCGCGAGGCCCGGATCATCGAGGCCGTCCGCACGCCGATCGGTCGCTATGGCGGCGCCCTCGCGAACGTCCGGCCTGACGACCTCGCCGCCGCGGTGATCCGCGCGGTCATCGAGCGTTCGGGGATCGATCAGGCCCTCATCGAGGACGTCATCCTCGGCTGCGCGAACCAGGCCGGCGAGGACAACCGTGACGTGGCGCGGATGGCCGTGCTGCTGGCCGGGCTCCCGGTCGAGGTGGCCGGCCTGACCGTCAATCGACTGTGCGGGAGTGGCCTCCAGGCGGTCAATTCGGCCGCCCATGCGATCGCCGTCGGGGACGGCGACGTCTTCATCGGCGGCGGCGTCGAGTCGATGACCCGGGCGCCCTACGTGATGGCCAAGCCCGATGCCGCCTGGGATCGCGGGGCGCGCGAGCTCCAGGACACCACCCTGGGCTGGCGCTTCCTCAACCCGAAGCTGGCCGAGAAGCACTACCCGTACTCCATGGGCGAGACGGCCGAGAACGTCGCCGAGCGATGGGAGGTCGGGCGCGCCCTCCAGGACGCCTTTGCCCTGGCGTCGCAGCAGAAGGCGATCGCGGCGATCGAGGCGGGCCGCTTCGATGGCCAGATCGTCCCGATCCCGGTTCCGCAGCGGAAGGGAGAGCCGGTCCTCGTGGTGCGCGACGAGCATCCCCGGGCCGATACCTCGGCCGAGGCGCTCGCCCGGCTGCGGCCGGTCTTCCGCGAGGGTGGGACGGTCACCGCCGGGAACGCATCGGGCATCAACGATGGAGCCTCGGCCGTCCTGCTCGTGGAGGCGGAACGCGCGCGAGCGCTCGGCCTCAAGCCGATGGCGCGGGTCGTCTCGACGGCGGTCGCGGGAGTTGATCCAGCGGTCATGGGGATCGGGCCGATCCCGGCGACGCGGAAGGCCCTGCACCGGGCGGGGATCGCCGCCGCCGACCTCGATCTCATCGAGCTCAACGAGGCGTTCGCCTCGCAGTCGATCGTCTGCATCAACGAGCTGGGCCTGGATCCGGACCGGGTCAACGTCAACGGCGGCGCGATTGCCCTCGGCCATCCGCTCGGCATGAGTGGCGGTCGGCTGATCACGATGCTGGCGCACGAGCTGTGCCGGACCGGCGGGCGATACGGCCTGGCCACGATGTGCATCGGGGTTGGGCAGGGCATCGCCACGATTATCGAGCGCCTCGACTGACGCCGTCGGGCGCGCGCAGGCCTGCGTTGCCGGCTGCGCCGCTCGCTCACGCACTCCGCAGTGCGCTCGCTCGCGGGCGCCCGCCGTTGTGGCGGTTGCCATCCGCAACGCGTCTTGCATGCGCTAGATGTGATTCACGGACACGTTGTTGACAAGGACTTCCATCGGAGTGAGCCCTCCCAACGCAGTGTGGGGTCGGTGATGGTTGTAGTGGTCCAGCCACGGGCCGAACGCGACGATCCGCTCCTCGTTCGTCGCGTAC
>JBGPIH010000059.1:0-16322 GCA_041484785.1 Candidatus Limnocylindria bacterium | reverse complement strand
TAAGTCGCAGCTAAGCGCCTCCGGCGACACTGTCTGCGGCGCTCCTGAGCCGGGCACTCCTCGGAGGGGCTCATCGCCGCTCAACCACCGGCTGTCGTGCCGGAGAGGTGCCTCATGATCCAGCGGATCGGTGGACGCATGGTCCCACTCGCACGAGTCCTGCTCATGTTGGCCGCCGTCGGAGCCGCCTTGGCGAACGGCCACAAGTGGACCTGACCGGTCAGGTCCGCGCCCCTGCGACGGCTGCCGGATCCGCCGTGAGGCGCGACGCCAGGTAGACCGGCACGATCGAGAGCAGGAGCACGAGGACTGCCGCCACGTTGACCAGGGGCAGCTGGTTCGGGCGCTGGTAGTTGCTGAAGATCCAGAGCGGCAGCGTCTGGATGCTGGCGCCGGACGTGAAGTTCGTGACGATGATCTCGTCGAACGACAGGGCGAAGGCAAGCAGGGCGCCCGCGATCAACGCCGTCCGCACGGCCGGGAAGGTCACCCGCCGGAAGGTCGCGAAGGTATCGGCACCGAGGTCGGCCGATGCCTCTTCGAACGATCGCGACGTGCGCCGAAGGCGGGCGACCACGTTGTTGTAGATCACGACCACGCAGAACGTGGCGTGGCCGACGATGATCGTCAGGAGCCCGAACTCGAGGCCGATCGCGCGGAACGCCGTGTTCAGGGCGATGCCCGTGACGATGCCCGGCAGGGCGAGCGGGAGGACGACCACGAACGAGATCGCCTCGCGTCCGAAGAAGCGGTAGCGCTGCACCGCCAACGCGATCAGCGAGCCGAGCAGCAGCGACACGACGGTCGCCCCGATGGCCGCCTGGAGCGAGGCGAGCAGGGCCGCGCGCACGCCGCCGTCGCCGATCGCTCGACCGTACCAGTCGAGCGTGAACGAGGTGATCGGCCAGGTCGCGACCCGGGCCGCATTGAACGAATAGAGGACGATGATCCCGATCGGGACGTAGATGAACGCGAGCAGCAGACCGGACGCGATCCGCAACGCGATGCGGATGCCGCGCGGCAGCGTCATCAGAGCGCCTCGAAGGCGCCGAGCCGGCGGGCGACCAGCAGGAAGACCAGCATGATCGTCACCGGCACCATGGCATAGGCGGCCGCCAGCGGCTGGTTGCCGGCAATGCCCACGAAGTCGTAGACCACGTTGCCGATGAACCGGGTGTTCGAGACCAGGGTCGGCGTGATGTAGTCGCCAAGGGTCAGGCTGAACGTGAAGATGGAGCCGGCCGCGATGGCCGGCAGGGCCAGCGGCAGGATGACCCTGCGGGCCGTCATCCCGGCACGCCCGCCCAGGTCGGCCGAGGCCTCGAGCAGCGATCCAGGGATCCGCTCGAGGCCGGCGAAGACCGGAATGATCATGTACGGGAGCCACAGGTAGCTCTCGACCAGCCAGACCGCCGCCTCGCTGTACCCAGGGCCCTTCAGGCCGACCGGCTGGAGGGCGGCATTGAGGATGCCGCCCTCGCTGAGGATCAGGCGCCAGGCATAGACCTTGACGAGATACCCCGACCAGAGCGGCAGCAGGATCGAGACGACCATGATGCCGCGGGTTCGAGTGGACGCCAGTTTTGCCATGTAGAACGCGATCGGGAGGGCCAGGACGATATCGGTGACCGTGACCAGGGCGGCCATGCCGACCGTTCGGATCGCGATCGTCCGGTAGATCTCCTGGGTCGCGATCTCCTGGTAGTTCCCGAGGGTCGGTTCGGTGATCAGGTTGCCGCTGAACGAATCGACACGCCAGAACGAGGTGACGAGGAAGAGCGCCAGCGAGCCGAGGTAGGCGAGCAGCAGCCATCCGAGCGGGGCGGCCAGCAGGCCGGCGAGCTGCGCCCGCGGATGGCGATACAGGGCCGCCGCCGCCCGCCTCGCCAATGAGGCGGGCGGAGCGGCGGCGGGCGAGACGCTGCCAGTCATGACGTCGGCATCGCCATGCCGCGCTGGCTCGGGTCAGGCCGGAGCGGCGCTCACGCGCCGGTGATCTCCGTCCAGGCCTTGGTCCACGCGTCGAAGTCGGTGCAGATGTCGCCCCGGCCGTCGAGACAGGTCGTGGTCGGAGTGTTCCAGTACCAGATGTTCTTGAAATACTGCTCATCGGCGGCGTGGAACTGGTCGCAGAAGCCGGCGGACTGCTTCTCGGCCTCGGCGCACGCCGCGGTGCTGACCGGCGCCTCACCGAAGTAGACGGTCACATCGGCGTTCGCCTTGGGCGAGATGATGTAGTCCATCCACTTGTACATGCAGTTCGGATGCTTGGCCTTCGCCGAGATCATCCAGGTATCCGACCAGCCGGTCGCGCCCTCCTTGGGAGTGACGCTCGCGACCTGCTTGCCGCCGGCGGCGTTGATCGTGTTCTGCTGGTACAGCCAGGCCGTGCCGATCGCCATGTCGCCGTTGGCGAATCCGTCGATCTCCTCCTGGGCGGTTCCCCAGTACTTGCCGATCAGCGTCTTCTGGACCTTGAGCAGGTCGACTGCGGCCGCGAGCTGGTCCTTGTCGAGCGCGTACGGATTGGTGATCTTGAGCTCGGGCTTGGTCTTCATCAGGTACAACGCGGCGTCGGCGATGTAGATCGCGTAGTTGTAGGCGGTGACCTTGCCCTTGTACGGCGAGTTCGCGTCGAAGACGGCGCTCCAGCTGTCCGGGGCGGTGGTCACGACGGATGGGTCGTACATCAGGACGTTGGCCCCGCGGCCGTGGGGCACGCCGTAACCCACGCCGTTGACCGTGTTGTAGGGCTGGTTCTTGAGCCCGGCGAAGACATCCTTGTAGTTCGGGATCAGCTCGAAGTTGACGGGAGCGACATCGCCGCCGGCGATCAGTCGAAGGGTGGCGTCACCCGACGCCGAGACGCCGTCGTACTCGCCGGTCTTCATCAGCTGGACCATGTTCGCGGAATCGAGCCCGACCTTGACCGTGACCTTGCAGCCAGTGGCCGTTTCGAACGGGGTGACCCAGTCATAGCCCTGGACCTGCTCGCCGCCGGTTCCGCCCACGACGTAGCCGGCCCAGGCGACCAGGTTGAGCGCCCCCTCGCCGTTGCCCAGGGATGTCGGCAGGCTTGGCCCCGCACTCGTCCCAGAGCTCGAACAGGCAGCCACGGCAATCGCCGCCGTGGCGACCAGCGCCGTCAGTCCTCGCATGCGCATGAACTCCTCCTCCTCATCCGTTCACGCCCCATCCGCGATGGGGAGCTGATGCTGTCGCTTCCAGACGAGGCGGACAGCCTTGCCTTGCTGGGCGAGTGCCTCGGTCGAGGTCGTCGCCAGGTTCTGCTGTGTGACCACGAGCTCAGCCCCCGCGTCGAGCGCGACGATATAGCGAGTGTCGGGCCCGAGATAGACGACATCGCGAATCACGCCCGAGGCCGATGACTCGTCCGCACCGACCACCGCGTCGGGAGCCGCCAGGTGGATCTTCTCGGGCCGGATCGTGAACGTGCCACGCACACCGACGATTCGCTCGGCGACGTCGTCGCGGAGCAGGTTGGAGGTTCCTACGAAACCGGCGACGAACCGGGTCGCCGGATGCTCGTAGACCTCGGCCGGTGCGCCAACCTGCTCGATGCGACCCTTGTTGAAGACGGCCAGGCGGTCGCTCATGGTGAGCGCCTCCTCCTGGTCGTGGGTCACGTAGATGAAGGTGATGCCGACCTGCTGCTGGATGGCCTTGAGCTCGATCTGCATCTCCTCGCGCAGCTTGAGATCGAGGGCCCCGAGCGGCTCGTCGAGGAGCAGGACCCGTGGACGGTTCACCAACGCCCGGGCCAGCGCAACGCGCTGGCGCTGGCCACCCGAGAGCTGACTCGGCCGGCGCCCCTCGTAGCCCTCGAGCCGGACCATCCGCAGGGCATCCCGCACCCGCGTCTCACGCTCGGACCGAGCGATCTTGCGAACGACCAGGCCGTAGCCCACGTTGTCGCCGACCGTCATGTGCGGGAAGAGGGCGTAGTCCTGGAAGACCGTGTTCACGTCGCGGTCGAAGGGCGGGACGTTCGTCACGTCGACGCCCTGCAGGAGGATCCGCCCCTCGGTCGGCGACTCGAAGCCCGCGATCATCCGCAGCGTCGTCGTCTTGCCCGAGCCGGACGGCCCGAGCATGGAGAAGAACTCGCCGTCGCGGACGTCGAGGTCGATCCCATCGACCGCGGTGACCGGGAAGATCCCGTCGGTCGCCACGAACTTGGCGACCCGGCGCCCGACCTCGTCGTCGCCGAAGCGCTTGACCACGCCCTCGAGGCGGACGGCAATGCCTGCGGTCTCTGTTCCGATGGCGGGAGCCCCAGCTGGATGGGTCGGGAACGCCAAGCAGGACCTCGGGAAACGGGATGTCGCGCCGAGCCGGGCGGTCGTCGGGTGGGCCGCACTCTGCCCCGCGCTCGTGGGCGTGTCAAGCCGGACAGCCCGGGTTCCACGTGGCGCGTCGTGGAGTGTCGCGACCGCCCTAGACTTCGCCGGATGTCCCGCCCGTTCGCGCGCTTGCGCACCGTGCCGATCGCCGCGGCTGCGTGGGTCCTGCCTCTGGTCCTCGCGACCGCCGGATGTGGCACCGGCGGAGCCACCGGGACACCGCCGATCGTCGCCGGCGTCGCCGGCGCCCCACGCGAGGTCAACCTGATCGCGCGCGACTACGCGTTCGTGCCGAGCACGCTCGACCTGGTGCCCGGCGAGGTCATCCTGCTGCACGTCATCAACGCGGGCCTCGAGATCCACGAAGCGGTGATCGGCGACGCGTCCGTCCAGGATGCCTGGGAGGTTGCCGAGGCCGCGACCATCGGAGCCCCGCCCGGACCGACGCCCGTCGTGCACGTGCCGGCGGACGTCGCCGGCGTTCGGATCGTCGTCCGCTCGGGCGAGCGCGCCGACCTGGCATGGACGGTGCCGGCGCGAGCGGCGTCCGGCGCGCTGCCCTGGATCGTCGGCTGTCACATTCCCGGGCATTGGGCGAAGGGGATGCAGGTCCCCATCCGCTGGGTGGCCGGCGCCGCGCCGTAGGTGCCCCGGTGGTACGCTCTGTTCCCGCCCGCTCGTGACCCGCGGTGGCGGTGAGCCTCGAGGAGGACCTGGATGACCTATGTGATCGCGGAGCCGTGCATCGATGTGCTCGATCTGGCGTGCGTCTCCGTCTGCCCGGTCGACTGCATCCACTACGACGAGGGCACGGATCGCAAGCTGTTCATCGATCCGAACGAGTGCATCGACTGCGGCGCGTGCGAGCCGGAGTGCCCGGTCACGGCGATCTTCCCGGAGGAATCGCTGCCGCCCGAGTGGGCTGCGTACACGGTCATGGACGCCACCTGGTACACGGACAAGGCCGCCGCCCGCGCCGCCGTCGACGCGGCCAAACCGGCCTAGCCGGCAGCCCGTCCCCTGGAGCCCGGGCGGAACGGCCTGACCGGGACCAGCGATGCGCATCGTTTCGCTCCTGCCATCGGCGACGGAGATCGTCTGCGCCTTGGGCCTCGGCGACGAGCTGGTGGGGGTCACCCACGAGTGCGACTTCCCGCCTGAGGCGATCGGCAAGCCGATCATGACCCGGAGCGCCCAGGACCTCACGGCGACGTCGTCGCGCGACATCCACCGGCTGGTGACCGCCGCCGTGCACGGCGGATCGTCGCTCTACGTCCTCGACGAGGAGGCCCTGACCGACGCCAAGCCGGACCTGATCATCACCCAGGAGCTGTGCCGGGTCTGCGCGGTCAGCTATCGCGAGGTCAACGAGGTCGCTCGGGCGATCGACGCGGACATTTCGGTCGTCTCGCTCGAGCCGACGTCGATCGAGGGGATTCTCAACACGATCACCACGGTCGGCGCGATGACCGAGGCGGAAGATGCCGCGGTCGATCTCGTGGAATCGCTGCGCGAGCGACTCGGGGCGATCGAGCAGAAGGTCCAGGCCCGCCGCGATACGGGCCAGCGGTCGCCCCGGGTCGTCGCGCTCGAATGGCTGGATCCACCGTTCGCCGTCGGCCACTGGGTGCCTGAACAGATCCGACGGGCGGGAGGCTGGGACCTCCTGGGATCCGACGGGGAGAAGAGCCAGCAGACGACCTGGGGAGCCATCGGCGACGTGGACCCGGAGATGCTCCTCCTCATGCCCTGCGGGTTCCACCTCGCGGAGACCGTCGAGGCGTGGGCTCGAATCGGCCGTCCTCCCCAGTACGACGAGCTTGCCGCGGTTCGCCGCGACCAGGTCTTTGCCCTGGACGGGTCGGCCTATTTCAGTCGCCCGGGGCCGCGCGTGATCGACGGCATCGAGCTCCTGGCCGAGATCTTCGACCCGGAGGCGTTCGTCGAGGTTTCGCCGCCCGGCTCGTGGACACCGGTCACGCCCTAGCCGAACCCGATGCCGTTTCGAGCGACCTTCGCCTGCCTGTGGTGCGGCAGCGCGCATGCCCCTCGAGGCCCCGACGACCTCGAAGGGTGGGCCCAGCTCTGCCCGGCCTGCATCGGCAAGGCCGGCGACAACGGGTTCCTGCGGTTCCGCCTGCGCGACGCGCTGGCCGAGCGCAGCGCGGCGGCCCGGGTGGGGACCCATGCGGCGGCGACCTCCGGGGAGGCGATTCCCGCCGGGCCGACCACCGCCCCGGTGCCGCCACCTCGCGTGGACCGGGACGCGGAGATGCTCGCCTACTACGAGGCCCGGGCCCCCGAGTACGACGACTGGTATCTGCGCCGGGGGCGCTATGCCCGCGGACCGATCCACGATGCGGCATGGAATGCCGAGCTCGACGCGGCCGGGCGCTGGCTCGACGGCCTGTCGATCCACGGCGAGATCGTCGAGCTGGCGGCGGGCACGGGCTGGTGGTCGCCGCTCCTGGCCTCGAAGGGCGAGCTCTCGCTGTACGACGCCGCCCCGGCTCCGCTCGAGCGAGCGCGCGAGCGCCTCGTCGCCCACGGTCTGCGCGCCCATCTGCACCTGCGCGACGCGTGGCTCGAGCCGGATCGTGCCGTGGACGCGCTGTTCACGGGCTTCTGGCTGAGTCACGTGCCTCGCGATCGGCTTGGCACCTTCCTCGGCATCGTCCGCCGCTGGCTCAAGCCGGGCGGCATCTTCGCCTTCATCGACTCGCAACTCGACCCGCAATCGAGCGCCACCGATCATCCCCTGCCGTCCGGCGATTCCTCCGTCCGCCGACTCGACGACGGCCGTACGTTCAGCGTGGTCAAGGTCTACTACGAGCCCGCGGATCTCGAGGCTGCCCTCGAGCGCGCGGGGTTCGAGGCGGGGCGCGTCACGAGCACGGGTCGGTTCTTCCTGACCGGCAGGGCGCTCGCGAAATAGGGCCAGGCTCGCGGGCCGGGAAGACGGGTCGGGCACGGCCAACAGAACGTCTGCTGAGCGCGGCTATACTCCGCCGATGTCCCCCCTGGCGAAGTCCAAGATCGCGACCGTGGGCTCCGGCGTCATGGCCGAGGCGATGATCGCGGGCATCCTCCGCGGCAAGCTCGTGGAACCAGGCCAGGTCGTCGCCAGCCATCCGCGGGCGGAGCGCCGGGAGCAGCTCGCGCGCGAGTACGGGATCCAGACCGTCTCGAGCAACGTGGACGCGGTCAACGGCGCCGACGTCATCCTGTTCGGGATCAAGCCACAGATGCTGGGCAAGGTCGGCCGCGAGATCGGACCGCATCTGCGTCGTGGCCAGCTCGTCCTGAGCGTGCTGGCCGGGGCTACGACCGCCGCCCTGACCGGAATCCTGGGTCACGACCAGGTCGTGCGCAGCATGCCCAACACCCCGGCCCGGCTCGGCAAGGGCATGACCGTCTGGTACGCCACGCCCGAGTGCACGCCCGAGCACCGTGCCCAGGCAGCCGCCCTGCTTGGCGCGCTCGGCCACCAGCTCGAGGTCGACGACGAGAAGATGGTCGCCATGGCCACGGCCGTGTCGGGAACCGGCCCGACCTACGTCTTTCTGGTGATGGAGGCGCTCATCGACGCGGCCGTGCACCTCGGCTTCCCGCGCCACATCGCCCACGACCTCGTGATCGAGACGCTGGAAGGGTCGACCCTCTTCGCCAAGCAGTCGGGGATGCATCCGGCGGAGTTGCGCAACATGGTCACCTCGCCCGGCGGCACCTCCGCGGCCGCCCTCCACGAGCTCGAATCCGGACGGCTGCGGACGGTCCTCTCGGAAGCCGTCTGGGCGGCGTACCGCCGGACGGTGGAGCTGGGAGACCAGCTCGAGGCGACGGTCGCGCCCGAGATCGAACGGCGGGCCGGGGGGCGGTGACCTCGCTCCTGACCGACCTCCGGCGTGCCCCGCTCGCCGACGTCCGGGCGATGGACCTGCGGGCGCCCGAGTGCGATCTGTGGGCCGATGAATCCGCCCTCTGGGATCGGTTCGAAGCGACCTGGGCCGGCCTCGACGAGGCCGCCTGGCACGCGCCCGGGGCCGCGCCGTCCGACGCCGGCGGCCCCGATTGGTCCCTCGCCGAGCACGTCGGCCACGTCGCGGACTGGCAGGAGCTGGCGATCGAGTACGCGACCCGGGCCATCGAGACCGGCCGGTGGCCGGCCGCTGAGGACTTCGCCAACGGCGACTTCGATCGCTTCAACGAAGATCGTCGCGAGCCGTGGGCGTCGCTGTCGCGTGACGCGACCCTCGCCCGGCTCACGGCGGCCCGGCCGCGCCTGCTGGCCGTCGCCAGGCGGTTCCCCGCCCGCCAGCTTCGTGAAGACGAGCCATGGAGCTGGATCCACATGGCCCTGGGTGGCCACTACCTCGATCACCTCGCGGTCATCGAACCCTGGGCGGACGTGCTGCGCCGACGCCAGACCGACGGCGATTCCTTCGTGGACGACCGGCGCCCTGGTGCGCCACGGTGAACCCGCCGGCCAGCGCCCACTAATGGCCAACCCGTCTGCCGCCTCGGCCATCCTGTCGGTCGAGGCTCTCGTGGCGGTCGACAGTCCGCGAGAGTTCCGGCTGCATCCGCGCGATCGCCTCGTCGCGTACACGGCGGAGGCGGCCGGCGCGCGCCAGTTGTTCACCTTGTCGCTGCGCGGCGGGTACCCGACCCAGCTGACCGCGTCGGAGAAGCCCGTCTCGGACCCGCAGTGGTCACCCGATGGTCGCCGGATCGCCTATCTCCGCGACGACGAGATCTGGGTCATGGAGGCCGACGGGTCCCGCCAGTCGCGGGTCGTGGCCAAGCCGGCCGGTGGCCGCCAGGCGCGCTGGTCGCCCGACGGGCGCCGGCTGGCCTTCATCTCAAGGCGACGGGGCTGGTCGCAGGTCTGGCTGATCGACGCGCCCGTCCCGCGGCGGGGCCGTCCCGCGGCGGACCCGAAACCGCCAGAGCCGTCGGTCCTGACCGAGCCGGGGATCGACATCGACGACCTCGAGTGGGCGCCGGATGGGACGAGGATCGCGGTGATGGCCCAATTCGACCCGGAACCGCGCGAGGCCTCGCAGATCGCCCTGGTCGACGTGGCAACCGGGGCGACGACGGTCGTGGCCGGCGAGCACAGCATCGACACCGGGGCGCGCTGGCTTCCGGACGGCTCCCTGCTCTTCGTGTCGGACGCCGACGGCTGGTTCCAGGTCGTCAGGCTCGCCGCGGACGGGCGGGACCGGATCGTGCTGACCGGAGGCGCCCGCGAGCACGGCGAGCCGGGCGGCGGCGTCGGCTACGCCCCGCTCCCGTCGCCCGACGGTGGTCGGTTCGTCTACATCGAGGTGCACGACGGGCTGCAGGACCTGCTCGTCGGGGATCTGGACGTCGGCGTCGTCCGGAAGCGCGGTCGCGGACGCCCTCCCAAGTCGCCTCGGACCATCGATCGGGCGACGGACGGGCGGCGGATCAACCCGTGGGACGGCGTTTGGCGTTCGGTTGGATGGCTGGCGGACGGCGCCTGGGTCGTGGCGATCGGTGAGAACCAGGCGCACCCGCAGGATCTCTGGCTGCTCCCCGTCCCGGGCGTCGCCCCGGCCGGCTCGCGCGCACGCCAGGTGACCGATTCACTGCCGGTGGCCCTCCGCACCGTGCTCGCGTCGGGCCGAACGTCCGTGGTCGAGCGGATCGTCTTCACTGCTCGCGACGGACTGCGGATCGAGGGCACCGTCTCGCGCCCGCCGGAGACCACCGGGAAGCGCGGCGGACAACGCGTGCCCACCATCCTGTATGTCCACGGCGGTCCGACCGCCCAGACCTTCCGCGGGTTCGCGCCATTCAAGCAGCGCCTGGTTGCCGACGGTTTCGCCATCCTCGACGTCGACTTTCGCGGGTCGGCCGGATACGGCCGGGCGTTCCGCCAGGCCAACGAGGGCGAATGGGGCCATGCCGATCTCCACGACCTGATCGATGCCGCACGCTGGGCAGCCGAGCAACCCTGGGCGGACGGCCGCCTGGCGATCTACGGCGGCTCGTACGGCGGCTACCTGGTGCTGGGTGCCCTGGTCGAGGAGCCTGGCCTGTGGCGCGCGGGGATCGACCTGTTCGGAGACTCCGAGATCGGCGAGAGCTATCGCCACGGTGACCGACCCGGCCGGCTCGACCTGCACAAGATGATGGGCTCGCCGGACGATCCGAACCGGGCCGACCTGTACCGCCGTGGCTCGCCGGTCTATCGCGCCGAGCGGATCCAGGCGCCGCTGCTGATCCTCCATGGCCGCAAGGACAAGCGGGTCGTTCCGCTCATGACCGAGCGCATGGTGGAGGCGCTGGAGATCGAGGGGAAGCGCCACGAGGTCCATTGGTACGACGACGAGGGTCACGGCTGGGAGCGCCGGGAGAACCGCCGCGATGCGTTCGAGCGGATCCTGGCCTTCCTTCAGGTGAACGTCCTCGACAAGGCACCCAAGTGACCGACGAGCGAGCGCACGAGGTGGCAGCCATGGCCGACCGAACGTCTTCCGCGCCCACCGCCGAGATGGCGCGTGCGAAGGAGACGCCCCATCTCCACGAGCCGAGGCTGGTCGTCTCGCGCGACGTGAGAGGCGAGCGCGTTCTCGATCGAATCGCCGACGTCGTGAATCGCCTCGTCGGCTCCATGTGGCTGTTCGTCGGGATCACCGTGGGGATCGTGGCCTGGCTGTTCACCGGCAACATCGTCGGCTTCGACAAGACCCCCTGGCCGCTCCTGCTCACGATCCTCAACCTGCCGCAACTCTCGATCATGATCTCGCTGCAGGTGAGCGCCAACCGCGCCCAGGCTGCCAGCGACGCGCGAGCGATGGCCGACCACGCGACGCTGGTCGCGCTCCACGAGCTCGGCAAGAAGCAGGTCGAGATCCTCGACGGCCAGAACAAGGTCCTCGACATCCTGCAGCGCACGCTCGTGCCCGCCAGGCCCGAGGCGCGGGCCTGACCCGCCTCGCCCGATAGCCACGATCCGCGAGGACCCCCCGCATGTGGACACTTGGGACGCCGCCGCTCGAACTCGTGGTCCGGGCAGCGCTCATCTACGCGGTCTTCTTCGCCGCTCTCCGCCTGTTCGGCAAGCGCGAGATCGGCCAGTTCACGATCTTCGATCTCGCCCTCGTGCTGCTTGCCGCGAACGCCCTGCAGCCGGCGATCACCGGGCCCGACGACTCGCTGACCGGCGGGCTCATCGTGATCGTCACGATCTTCACGCTCAATCGAGGGATCGCCCTGCTGCGGGTGCGCAGTCCGCTCGTCCGCCGGATCCTCGAATTCGGGCCGACGGTCATCGGCCGGGACGGTGCCTGGCTCCTGCCGGAGCTCGTCCGCCAGGGCCTCGATCTCGTCGACGTGGAGGCCGCGCTCCGTGAGCACGGACTCGACGCGGTCGAGCAGATGAAGCTCGCGACCCTCGAGGCCGACGGCTCGATCAGCATCGTCGCCACCGAGACCGCCGACGGCGCCGCCGCCACGCGCCGACGGCGCCGCTACCGTCGACCGATCTGACCCGCCGCGAGCCGGCGCGAGCTGGGCGGGCGGTGGCTACCCGGCCGGAGTGGCGTTGCTCGACGCCCGGGCGCGCATGGCCATGGCGATCGTGGCGGCCACGCCGATCCCGATCAGGACATCGCCGACACTGAAGACGTTGGCGAGGGGAACGGCGGCCGGCAAGGCGAAGATGTCCGTCAGCGGGCGGAGCGCCGGATCGGCCACGACGACGCTGTTCGAGTAGCCGGGCGACAGCCGGACGACCGAGGCGAGCGCCGCCGGGTCGGCCGGCATCGAGCCGCCGTTGGCCAGGAGGGCCACGAGGTTGCTTCCCGCACCGATCGCGATCGGCGCCATGCCCCCGATCCTGACGTTGCGCAGCACGGCGGCCAGGACGGCGGCCGTTGAGGCGAGGTAGATGGGCGGAGCCGCATCGCCGACGGCTGCGCCGATCGGATCGGCGAAGAGCGCGACCTGGACGAGCAGGCCGACGAGCGCCAGCGGAGCCCAGCGAAGCCGGAGCTCGGCCAGCCGATCCAGCTTCCCCCCGAGCAGGAGCCCGGCCACGATCCCGATCGGGATGGCGTAGAGGATGAACACCGCGCGACCCTCAGCCTGCGGCCGCGTCGCCACCCAGTGCATCGGCCAACTGGTCCAGGTGGTCCTCGAGGTGACCCGCGACAAGGCGGGTCGCGACGTCGGCCACCGTCAGCGTGCCGCGCACGGGATGCATCCCGGACCGGGCCCGGCTCGCGTCGTCGAGCTCGGCCCAGCGTCGTCGCCAGCGCTCGATGGCCACCTGGACGCGCGCCTCGAGCTCGTGCGCGGGGAGCGATCGGTCGCGTTCGATGATGGCGAGCCGGACGCCGTCCGTCGCCGTTCGCCCGAACGCGGGGGGTCCGCCGGTGGCGTCCAGGATGCGCTCGGCTTCTCCCAGCCAGTAGGGCAGCATCTCGCCCAGGTGAGCCAGGACTTCGGGCGGGCCCCACGAAGCCTCAGGCGCGTGGTCGAAGCGAGCGGCCAGCGCCCACGGCTCACCTTCTCGCAGCGCGGGCCGCAAGCCGCCCAGGCGATCGCTGGCGGCCGCGAGCCGCGCCTCGACGTCGTCGTCGCTCATGGACGCCAGTGTGGCATGTGCGGCCGACCCCCGACATGTCCGGATGGGCCGCGTGGCCTCGAGGATCGCCGTTCCCGGTGGCGCGCCCCACCTGCAAGCCGTGCGGAAGTTGGCTACGGTTCGGGGCATGGGCAAACCCGTCCTGATCGAGGCGATGACGGCGGACGACTGGCCGGAGGTCCGGCGGATCTACGCCGAAGGGATCGCCACCACCTACGCGACCCTCGAGGGCGACGTCCCCGACTGGAGTCACTTCGACCACTCTCACCGGCATGACTGCCGGCTCGTGGCGCGGGAACGGGCCGGGGGTTCCGTGGCCGGCTGGACGGCCCTGACCGCCTACTCGTCGAGGCGCGTCTACGCCGGCGTGGCCTGGGAGAGCGTCTACGTCGGCGCGGCGGCGCGGGGACGCGGCGTCGGGCGGGCATTGCTCGAGGCGGTCATTCCGGCCTCCGAGGCCGCCGGCCTCTGGACCCTGCTGGCCGCGGTGCTTGCCGAGAACGGCTCGAGCCTGGCGCTCCATGAGCGGGTCGGGTTCCGACGGGTGGGCGTCGAGCGGGGTCTCGGCATGGACCCCAGCGGTCGGTGGCGCGACGTGGTACTGCTCGAGCGACGGAGTGCGGTGGTCGGCGTCGACTGACGGTGCGAACGCGGACGGGTCAATGGGTCAAAACGACCCGGTTCTCCGCGCCTCGACGGGGCATCATTCGCCCATGACAGATCCAACCCCTCTCGCGCCGGTTCCCGGCTTCACCAACCTGCGCGCCGGGATCCTGGCGGGCGAGACGCTCCTTGGCACGTTCCTGGGCCTCGGCTCGCCGACCGCGGCCGAGATCTGCGGCCGGGCGGGGTTCGACTGGGTGATCATCGACCTCGAGCACGGCGCCGCGAGCGAGGCCGACCTCCTCGCCAATCTCCACGCCGTGGCGGCGACCGCGACCACGGCGCTCGTGCGGCCTCGATCGGCCGATCGCCTGCGGATCGGGCGCGTGCTCGATCTCGGGGCCCACGGCGTGATGATCCCGCGGATCGATCTTCCTGAGCAGGCCCGAGATGCCGTGTCGTTCATGCGCTACCCGCCGGACGGCGCCCGCGGTCTCGCGCTCTCGACCCGCGGCGCCGGACTCGGCGAGCTCGGTCACGGCGACGTCCGCGCGATCAACCAGCGGATCGTTGGGATCATCCAGGTCGAATCGCCGAGCGCCGTGGAGCACGCCGCCGAGATCGCGGCGATCGACGGCGTCGACGTCCTGTTCGTCGGCCCGGCTGACCTGACCCACAGCATGGGGATCCCCGGGCGCTTCGATGACGAGCGCTACCTGTCGGCCCTGGAGCGCGTCGTGGCGGCCGCCGAAGGTGCCGGCAAGGCGACCGGGATCCTGCTGCGCGATGCGCAGGCCGTGCCCCGTCACCTGGAGCTTGGGTTCCGGTTCGTGGGGCTGGGATCCGACGGCGCGTTCATCGCCGACGGCGCCCGGGCGGTCCTGCGCGAGGCGGGCCGGGTCTGACCCCGAGGCATCAGACGCGATCGCCCTCGGCCGGCGCCTCGGCATCGAGTGGCATGGCCGGCTCCGGCGCCCCGCGCGGGCGCGGCGTCGTCTGGGCCACGACCACGCTGATCATGATCAGCACAGCCCCGGCGAGCTGGATCGGCTCGAGGCGCTGCGCCAGGACGATCCAGGCGAGGGCTACGATCGTGAGCGGCTCGACGGTGCTCAGCAGCGCGGCTTGGGCGGCCCCGATCCGGCGCGCGCCGGCATAGAACGCCTGGATGGCCAGGAACGACGCGAGAAAGCCGATGGCGACGATGGCGGGCCATGCAGCTTCGGGCACGTCCATGGGGTTCACGGATCCACCGGTGACAACGGATCCGACGGAGAAGACGACGGCCGACGACGTGATCATGATCGCGGTCGTGGCTGCGGCGTCGCCGGTCCATCCGGCGGGGCCACCGGCCTCGTGGCCGAGACGATCGTGGCGCTCACCGGACAAGCGGGCGGAGGCGATGATCCAGATCGAGTAGATCACCGACGACAGCATCACGAGAACAATCCCGTCGATCGGCGGCGCCGTCGTCAGGTCGATGCCACCCAGCGCCAGGACGACGCCGACCAGGGCGAGCGCCAGGGCTGCCCAGGGCCGACGACCGGGGAGGCGCGTCGCGAACCGGATGGACAGGACCGCGACGATGACTGGGTAGGTGTACACCAGCACACCCGCCAGCGCGACCGGGACGGACTCGAGCGCCGCGTAGTACGTCCCGGCGTTGCCCGTGAACAGGGCGCCCAGCGCGATCGTCGCGGCGACCTGTCGCCGATTCAAGCGGCGCACGGCCGTCCTCCGGTGGGCGGACGTCGCGACCCAGATCCAGGCGAGTCCGGCGCCGATGAGGAAGCGCCAGCTGACCAGGCCCAGCCAGCCCATCCCCGTGTCGTAGACGGGGCGCGCCAGGACAGACGCCAAACCGAAGCCGACCGCGGCGGTGAGCACGAGCGCGATCCCGGTGGCGCGTCGACGATCCATCCGCGGGAGGCTAGCAGCCCGACGGTACCGGCGAGGGACCCGTGCCAGGAGGGCCGGATGTCGCTCCCCGACGGCGACGCACTACACTGGCGAGGTGAGTGACATCACCGAAGCCGCCGTGGCGCGCCGGGTCCCCTCCCTCACCGAGGAGCGGCTGCGCGTCCTGAGCCGACGCCAACCGGTCACGGTCCTGCCGGGGACCCTGCTGGCCGAGTGCGTGCGCTCGATCCAGCGCACCGGAACGGGCGATTCGGTGTTCGTCTGCGATGCCCGCGGCCTCCTGCTCGGGGTGTTGACCGAACGCGACATCTTCGGCCGGATCGTCGGTGGCCGGGTCGACCTGACCCAACCGGTCGAGGCGCTGATGACCACCGAGCCGCACACGCTCGACCTGGATGACACGATCCGCGACGCGATCGTGCTGATGCAGACGGGTCGCTATCGGAACGTTCCGCTGGTCGACGCCGCCGGCCACCTCGTCGGAGTCGTCCGCCAGGCGGACATCATCAAGTACCTGGCCGAGTCGTTCCCCGAGGAGCTGCTCAACCTCCCGCCGCGGCTGCACCAGCGCATGAAGGCAGCCGAAGGCGGATGACGACCAGCACGCCAGCTGAGCTCGGCCCGGACGTCCAGGAGCTCGAGCGAGTCACGATCCGGTTTGCCGGCGATTCCGGCGACGGCATGCAGCTGACCGGCACGCAGTTCACGCGGACCGCCGCCGTGTTCGGCAACGACATCAGCACCCTGCCCGACTTCCCGGCAGAGATCCGGGCCCCGGCCGGGTCGCTGCCCGGCGTGTCCGGATTCCAGATCAG
>JBGPIH010000058.1:0-17068 GCA_041484785.1 Candidatus Limnocylindria bacterium | reverse complement strand
GTCAGGATCGCGCCGGACGCGCCGACGAGAGCGCCGGCGATGATCAGCACGTCATTGCCGAGCACGAATCCGGCCATCGCGACGGCCGTCCCGGTGAACGAGTTGAGCAGCGAGATCACGACCGGCATGTCGGCCCCACCGATCGGCAGGACCATGGTCACGCCGAAGATCAGGGCCGCGGCCAGGATGACCAGCATGACCGGCACGCTGAGGTTGCCGGCCCACAGGAAGATGGCGCCGAGGACCGTGATCACCGCCAGCGCCGCGGTCACGATGCGCCCGCCCGGGATCATGATCGGCTTGCCGGCGATCAGCCCTTGCAGCTTGCCCGACGCGATCAGCGAGCCCGAGAAGGTGATGCTGCCGATGACGATGTCGAGGACGGTCGCCACGTTGATCTGAGGATCCGGTGCGGCCTTCAGTCCAAGGTAGTCGTCGATGGCGATGAGCGCCGCCGCGCCGCCGCCGACCGCGTTGAACAGCGACACCAGCTGCGGCATCGCGGTCATCTTCACGGTCCTTGCGCTGTACAGGCCCGCCCCACCGCCGGCGAGGACGCCCACGACGATGATGACCCAGCCGGTTCCATTGATGCTGCCGTCGGCCGTTGGGCGAGCGAAGAGCAGGATGGCCGTGGCTGCGACGGCGACCGCCATGCCACCCGCCGACAGCAGGTTGCCGTTGCGGGCCGTGGCCGGCGAGTTCATCCGCATCAGGCCGATGACGAAGCAGGCAGCGCCGGCCAGCCAGGCCAGGTGCACGATGTCCGAGATCGTGTTGAAGTCCATCGGTCAGCCCTCAGCCGGTTCGGCCGGCTTCGGCGCGACGGGCTTCTTCCTGAACATCTGGAGCATCCGATCGGTGACGACGTAGCCGCCGACCACGTTCATCGTGGCGAAGGCCACGGCCACCAGGGAGAGGAGCTGGCTGGCGGGATCCGTCGCCTCGATCGCAATGAACATCGAGCCGACAAGGACGATCCCGTGGATGGAATTCGCGCCCGACATCAGCGGCGTGTGGAGGGTCGCCGGCACCTTGCTGATGACAGCGAACCCGACCAGGATCGCGAGGACGAAGACCGTCAGCGCGGACAGCAGTTCGGGGCTCACGCGGGACCTCCGGCTCCGGCCGCGGGGGCCGGCTCGAGCAGCTTCCTGACCTCGTCCGAGACCACGGCGCCGTCGTGGGTGATGACCGTCGCCTTCGTGACCTCGTCCTCGAAATCGAGGTTCAGGTTGCCGTCCTTGACCATCCCGAGCAGCAGCGCCGAGATGTTCCGGGCGTAGAACGCGGACGACCCCGCGGGCATCGACGCGGGCAGGTTGTCCGGGGAGATGATCGTCACCCCATTCGGCGATTCCACGGTCTCGCCCGCCTGGCTCAGCTCGCAGTTGCCACCCAGGGCAGACGCCGCCATGTCCACGATCACGGAGCCGGACTTCATGCCGGCGACCGCGTCCGCCGTGACCAGGAGCGGTGGCTTGCGGCCCGGGACCTGGGCGGTGGTGATGACCACGTCCATCCCGGCGATGACCTCGTTGAGCTCGCCCTGCTGGGCGGCGCGCTCGTCGGCCGTGAGCTCGCGGGCGTAGCCACCGGCCCCGGTCGCATCGATCGTCGTCTTGAGCTTGACGAACTGGGCGCCGAGCGATTCCGCCTGCTCGCGCGTCTCCGGCCGGACGTCGTAGGCCTTGACCACGGCACCCAGCCGCCGCGCCGTGCCGATGGCCTGGAGTCCGGCCACACCGATCCCCAGGATGAGCACGTTGGCCGGCTTGGCCGTTCCGGCCGCGGTGGTCAGCAACGGGAAGTAGCGGCCGTAGGCGTTGGCCGCGATGAGCACGGCCTTGTACCCGCCGACGTTGGCCTGCGAGCTCAGCGCATCCATCGTCTGGGCTCGCGACAGGGTCCGTGGAATGGCGTCCAGGCTGATCGCCGTCACGCCCTGCGCCGCCAGGGCGGCGGCGGTCGCCGGGTCGATGAGCGGGGTCAGCAGCCCCATCACCGCCTGGCCGGAGCGCATCACCTTGACCTCGGACCCGCTCGGCTTCTGCACGCGCAGGATGGCGTCCGATTGCGCGTAGAGCTCGACGGCACTGACGATCGTTGCGCCGGCGTCGGCGTACGCCTGGTCGGGGATCGCGGCGCCGGCACCGGCGCCCTGTTCGACGAGGATCTCGAGTCCCGCGGCAGTGAGTTTGCCGAGGACTTCGGGTACCAGGGCGACGCGACGTTCGCCGGGCGCCGCCTCCTTGGCAACACCGATCTTCATGGGCACCACCTGACTTGGGTAGCGGGGCCGCGGACGGGACAGGTCCACGGAGCACACATGGGGTCGAGCGACAGAATACCCGCTCGCGCGGCCGGTCGTGCCAATCGGCGGGTTGCGAATGGGGATCGAGCCCCGGTCGAACGCATGAGCTCCATCGCTATGCTGGAAGGATGCGACCACTCCGCTGGCTCAGCATCATCGTCCCGGTCGTGGCCGTGGCGATCATCGAGCTGGTGAGCGACGGGCTGCTCGACAGCCTCTTCCCATTCCCGGTCGACATCGTCGTCGTGGTGCTCCTCGTCGCGGTCCTCGCCTGGGGGTTCTCCAGGGTCGCGTTCCAGCGGATCGACCTCCTGTCGGCGGAGCTTCGCGCCCGCAACGCCGACCTCGAACGCCGCGCGGCTTCCGCTCGTGCCCTCCACCGCGTCAGTGTGGCGATTGCCGCCCTGGCCGACGTCGAGGAGATCCTGAGGGCGATCGTCGACCAGGCCCGGGCGCAGCTCGGGGCGGATGTGGCGATCCTGCTCACCAACGGCCCGGATGGTGAGCCGTACGTCGTTGCCGCGAGCGGGCCGGACGATGGGATCGACCGCGCCGGGAGGTTCCCGGGAGCCGCGGGACTTCCGGGCGGTGACGTCGCCCGCTTCGTCCGGCCGGACCTCGCCCTCGCCCGGCTCGAGGCGCCCCTCCAGCGCGCCGGCGAGACGATTGGGTTGCTGATGGTGGGCTCGCGCCTCGAGCGGGGCTTCGAGGTGGACGAAGTCGAGACGCTCTCGTCACTCGCCAACCAGGCAGCCATCGCCATCGAGAACGCCCGGCTCCAGGCGCGTCTGCGGGAGCTGGCCGTCGTCGCCGAACGGGAGCGCATCGCGCGCGAGATGCATGACGGGCTGGCCCAGGTGCTCGGCTACGTGAACACCAAGTCGCAGGCCATCGAGGAGCTGCTGGTCGCCGGTCGGAGCGAGGAGGCACGCGGCCTGCTGGCGGAGCTCGCGGCGGCCGCCCGGTCGATCTACGTGGACGTACGCGAAGCGATCCTCGGACTCCGCAGCCCGGTCGTTCCGGGGATCGGACTGGTGGCCACGGTGGAGGACTACTCGGAACGGTTCGCCGAGGCCTCGAAGATCGCCGTGCGGGTGGAAGCGTCGGACGCGGCGCGACGGCTCGAGCTCGCGCCGAACGTGGAAACCCAGGTCTTCCGGATCGTGCAGGAGGCCCTGACCAATGTCCGAAAGCACAGCGGGGCGGGGCGGGCCGAGGTCGCCTTCTCCGTCGGTGACGGACGGCTCGACGTGGTGGTCGCGGACGACGGCCACGGGATCGCCGCGACGCCGTCGGCGCCGGCCGATCGCCCGCAGTACGGCCTTCGGACGATGCGCGAGCGCGCCGACAGCATCGACGCTAGCCTCGACTGGACGAGCCCGACCTCCGGCGGCTGCCACGTTTACCTCTCGGTGCCGGTCGGGGCTCCCATCCCTGCCGGGACGAGCGTCGCCTGATGCGGATCGTCCTGGCCGACGACCACGCCCTCTTCCGTGATGGGGTGTCGTCGCTGCTGCGGGCCTGGGGGCATGACGTGGTCGGGCTCGCGGCCGGCGGCCAGGAAGCGGTCGACCTGGTCATCCGCCTCGAGCCGGACCTCGTGCTGATGGACGTTCGGATGCCCGGGATGTCCGGCGTCCAGGCGACCCAGGCGATCGCCGCCGTCCGACCCGAGACGCCGATCGTGATGCTGACGGTCAGCGAGGACGAGGAGGACCTGTTCGCCGCCATCCGGGCGGGCGCCCGCGGGTACCTCCTGAAGAATCTCGAGGCGGCCCAGCTTCGATCCATGATCGAGGCGGTGGCCCGGGGCGACGCCGCGATCACGCCGGCCACCGCGGCCCGGATCATCCGCCACCTCACCACCCTGGGCGCCGCCGCGGACGAGCCCGCGTCGGACGCGCTGACGGCTCGCGAGCTCCAGGTCCTCCGCCTGGTGACGGCCGGGCGACGCAACAAGGAGATCGGGGGCGAGCTCGGGATCACCGAGAACACCGTCAAGTACCACCTCCGCAACATCCTCGAGAAGCTGCACGCCGAGAGTCGGACGGAGGTCGCGACGCGCGCCCTGCGCGAGGGACTCCTCGACCCGGACTGACCAATGGCCCGGGCCGAATGGCCCGGTGGGCCTACCCATCCGGGTGTCCCCGCCCGTTCGGGTGGGCGTGGCGCGTGAGTCGAGCGTAGCGGATGCTCGCGCCGTCACCACCTGGAGGCGGGCTCATGGGCTACCGCATCGACATCGATCACGCGGGCTGCATCAACTGCGGCATCTGCATGGACACCTGCCCGGTCGAGGCTCTCGACATGTCGCGGCCCCTGGTGCCCGGCATCGAGACCGCCGGGCTCGGCCGCCCCCAGCCCTGGATGATGGAGCACCCGATCCAGGTCGGCGAGTGCATCGGCTGCGGGATCTGCATCGGCGAATGTCCGGTCATCGTCATGACCCTGGTGGCGGAACAGGGCCAGACGGCGCTTGCGCCGCGCCAGGGGCCGATCGAACGTCCCGTAGCGGCGGCTGCCGGCCCGGAGCCATGGCTCCCCCTGGCGAGCGTCACCCGCGAGGCGCTCAAGCGCGAACATCCGTCGCCGTGGGGCGATCTGCTCCGCTGGCAGACCGGCGTCCGATCCGAGGCCTGGCAGGTCTGGCGCACGATGAAGGAGAGCCGACCCGCCGTTCCGCTGGCGCCCTGCCAGGTCGCCTGTCCGGCTGGGACGGACGCCGGCCGCTACGTGGGCCTGATCGGGGCGAAGCGCTACGACGAGGCGTACGCGGTCGCCGCCGAGGTCAATCCGTTCCCCTCGGTGTGCGGCTGGATCTGCACGGCGCCGTGCGAGAGCGCCTGCCGCCGTGGCGTGCTCGACGAACCGATTGCGATCCGGACGCTCAAGCGCTTCGCCGCCGAGCACGGCCAGCTGCCACCGGTCGACCCCCCGGCCGTGCGGCGTCCCGAGAAGGTCGGGATCGTGGGTGGCGGGCCGGCCGGAATGTCCGCCGCCTACTACCTCGCTCGGCTGGGCTACCCGGTCACCGTGTTCGAGGCGATGCCCGTGCCGGGCGGCATGATGGCCATCGGCATCCCGTCGTACCGGCTGCCGCGCGACGTCCTCCAGGCCGAGATCGCCCGGATCGTCGGTCTCGGCGTGGACCTCCGGCTGAATGCCGCGATGGGTCGCGACTTCACCCTGGGCGACCTCGAGAAGGAGGGCTACCGAGCCGTCTTCCTCGCGACGGGCGCCTCGAAGAGTCGGAAGCTCGGCGTTCCCGGTGACAACGTGCCGGGAGTCGTCCCGGCGACGCTCTTCCTCAAGCGGGTCAACCTCGGCGAGGAGCCGCGCCTGAACGGTCCGGCCGTCGTCGTCGGCGGAGGCAGCACCGCCATGGACGCCGCGCGGTCGGCCTGGCGCAGCGGCGCGTCCCCGGTCACCATCGTCTACCGGCGCGGTCGCGCGGAGATGCCGGCCCAGGTCGAGGAGATCGAGGCGGCCGAGCGCGAGGGCATCGTCGTGCGGACCGGACTCGCTCCGGTCGAGGTCGTGAGCCGCGATGGCGCGGTCATCGGCATGCGCTGCATCCAGACCCGACCGGCCAGCGGCGCGGCCGGCGCGGCGCGGGCGCCGTGGGAACCGGTCCCCGGCACGGAGCAGGAGATCCCGGCCACCACGATCCTCGTCGCCGTCGGCGAGGAGCCCGATCCGTCCATCCTGCCCGAAGGCGCGGGGATCGAGGTGAGCGGCTGGGCCGGCATCGTGGCCGACCCGCGAACGCTCGCCACCGGCCGAGCCGGCTTCTTCGCCGGCGGCGACGTCGTGTCCGGTCCCAAGACGATCATCGACGCCGTCGCCTCGGGACGGCGAGCTGCCGCCTCCATCCACGAGTACCTGGCCGGCGTCACCGATGGCGAGCGCGCCATCCTCGCCACGGTCCGCTATGCGACGGCCCCGGAGGGCATGCTCAGCCTTGACCTGTCGAGGCGGCCACGCGCCCACGCGCCGTTGCCGATGATCCAACCCGGTTCATTCGAGGCGACCCAGGTCGGGTTCGACGAATCGACCGCCAGGGCGGAAGCCGGCCGCTGCTTCCGCTGCGACGCCGTCTATGGCGGGCCAGTCGTCGACGTCCTGGCCGGTCGCAACCCGGATGTCCCCACCCCGATCCCGAACCTTTCCCCGGCCACCCACGACATCGCTGGAGGCACGCTATGACACCTGATCAGGTATCCGGCTTCTTCGATGCCGGTGAGAGCTTCATCGAGGGGACGATCGGCGCGGCGCTCGTCGTGCTGTGGTTGATGGCCCTGGCGCTCCACCTCGGACGTCCGTACATGGTCCGGACGACCGGCAAGTTCACGCTTCGGCTGGGTGCCGACCTGTGGTGGATCATCTACGTCGGGCTGCGCGACCTCATCGTCGTCCAGGTCTTCCTGGGCAGCTTCATCTTCTTCTACCCGGACGTCGTGGCCGGCCAGGACCTGCCGATCACCGGGGGCCTCGCCGCGGTCTGCGCGTTCGCGGTCCTGCTGATCAAGCTCGTTCGTCACGGTGACGAGACGGCCGCCTTCCGCTGGCAGGTCCTCCTGCTCGGGCTCGGCGCGACGCTCTACATCGTGCCGTACTTCCTGGGGGTCCAGATGACCGAGCTCCACGGCCAGCGCGTCGACCAGATCATGCCGCTCCTGGTCAGCTCCAGGAACCTCGACGTTGCCCTCCCGCTGTGCTACCTGTCCTCGGCGCTGGTCGGCCTGCTGGGCCTGGTCGCGGTCGCCTTCAACCTTCGCTCGACCGGTCGGCGACCGGCCGGGTCCACACCGGAGGCCGCCCGATGAGTGCCGACGATCTTGCCCAGGCCATGACCCACGGCGCATCCGGCTGGCTCGTCCTGTCGGTCGCCGCCGTCCTGCCGATGATCTGGACCTTCACCCTCGTCATGCATTTCGCCCGCCCGGCGGTCATCCGGTTCCTCCAGTCGTTGACCCTCCGGTTCGGTGGCGACGTGTGGTGGCTGTCCTACGTCCTGTTTCGCGACGCACTGCTCGTCATCACCCTGGGGCTGGGCATGCTCTTCTTCATGCCGAACCTGTACTTCGTGGAGGGCCTGCCGATCACCGCGCCCCTCTCGGTCCTGGTCCTGTTCTGGGCGCTGTGCGTCAAGATCATCCGCGACCCGGACGAGGACCCGGCCGCCTTCCGCCTGCTGAGCGTCCTGCTGGTGATCGCATCGGTCCTGTACATCGTTCCGCAGATCTACGGCCTCGAGGCCGCCGACCAGGCGTACCTCGGCGACCTGCCGAGCGCGCTGACCAGCAGCACCAACCTGGCCGTCTCCCGGCCGCTCTTCTGGCTGAGCCTGGGGCTGTTCGCGATCACCGCCGGTGCCATGTTCGTCCGGTCGGTGCTCCAGTTGCGCGACCCACGGCCGGCCGTGACCGACGCGCCCGAGGGGGCCGCCTGACCCGGACGTCTCCGCCGGGGCGGGCGCTTACGATTTCGCGAGGAGGGTCACCACGAGCAGGTGGCCCTCTTCGTCGCCGATCGTCTCGGCGTCGTGCGGGATGGTCCCGTCCCACTGGATGTAGTCGCCCGGTCCCACCTCGACGACGTGGTCGCCTTGGGTCATCCTGAAGCGGCCGCGCAGGACGAGGTGATGCTCGTCGCCCGCGTGCGAATGGGCGCCGGTCCGGGCCCCCGGCGCCGCGATCGCTTCGACCACACGCACATCACGCGACAGGCCACCGTCGACCCGCTCGATCCGACCGAGCTCCGTTTCGCGTGACGTCCGTTCCGACGCGCGCACAACCTGCGGCGGGGGGACCTCATCGATGAGGAACCAGGCGATCGGCACCTCCAGCGCGTCGCCGATCGACGCCAGGCAGGCAAGCGATGGTGAGGCCTTGTCGTTCTCGATCTGCGACAGGTAGCCGACGTTCAGGCCGCTCCGCTCGGCGACCGCGGCCAGGGTCAGGCCACGCTCGTGCCGCCAGCGCCTGACCTGCGCGCCGATCGCGGGTCGACGTCGCTCCTCTGTCACCATGTTTGTCCTCCAACAACAACTATTGACATGGGCATCATCGTCCGGTATGTTGTTGTCACAACAAAGTCTGCTTGACGTGAGCCAACTCGTCAAGCCAACCTGAGGAGCATCAGTTACATGAAGATCGCCATCATCGGTGCCGGCAACGTCGGCAGTGCCCTCTCCGCCTCGTTCACGCGAGCCGGCCACCAGGTCGTCATCGCGTCGCGGGATCCCGAGGATGCCGGCGCCGTCGCTGCCGCGACGGGCTCCCGGTCCGCCGCCTCGCCGGCCGTCGCGGCGGAACAGGCGGAGGTCGTGGTCCTGGCCATCCCGTTCGCCAGCGCCCATGAGGTCGCCGCGGAGATTCGCGACGTGGTCGCCGGCAAGCCCGTCGTCGACGTCACCAACCGGATGGCCTTCGGCCCGAATGGCGTGGAGACGGACACCAGCTCGTCGAATGCCGAGGAGATCGCGGCGCAGCTGCCGGAGGCGAACGTCGTCAAGGCGTTCAACACACTGTTCGCTTCCAGCCAATCGGACACGATCCTCGACGGCGTTCAGCTCGATGGCTTTGTCGCCGGCGACGATGCCGCCGCGAAGGGCAAGGTGATCGAGCTCGTCGAATCGATCGGACTCAACCCGATCGATGTGGGGCCGCTCGTTCGCGCCCGCCAGCTCGAAGCCCTGGCCTTCCTGAACATCGCCCTCCAGCTGGCCAACCACGGCGCGTGGCGCTCCGGATGGAAGCTGGTCGGTGCGCCCTCGACGATGCCGGTCGCGGCATGACGGAGGTCGACAGCGGGGCGACCTCGGGGCAGACTGATCGGGTGAGCATCCCGGTCAGTCGCCTCAACCACGCCGTCCTGTTCGTTCGCGACGCCACGAAGGCGGCCGAATTCTACGGGCGCGTCTTCGGGTTCGAGGTTGTCGGTACGGAGATGGGCGGCCAGGCCGTCTTCATGCGGGCCGCCGGCGGTGACAACCACCACGACCTGGGCCTTTTCTCCGTCGGTCCGGAGGCTCCGCGACCGGGCCGCGGCTCTGTCGGGCTCTATCACCTGGCCTGGGAGGTCCCGACGATCGACGATCTGGCGACCGCCGCCAGGATCCTGTCCGAAGCCGGGGCGCTCGGCGGCGCCTCGGACCATGGCGTCTCGAAGTCGCTGTACGGGTCGGATCCCGACGGGAACGAGTTCGAGATCATGTGGCGGGTCCCACGTGCGGCCTGGGGCGAGTTCGAGAGGCACGGCGCCGTGATGCCGCTGGACCTCGATGCCGAGCTGCGCCGATGGGGTGCGGAGGGCGCCGCCCGAGCCTGACGCTCAGGCCGCCCGGGCGCGCCACCGAACGAGCCCACTGGCTCCGGCGATCCCGGCCAGGATGAGGGCCGCCCCGGCCAGTCCGGTGGGTGGCAGCCGCTCGTCCAGGACGATGGCGGCGATCACGGCTGACGAGACAGGGGTCAGGAACAGCGCCGCCGAGGTCCGCCCGGCCGGCACGCGCCGCACGCTGGCCATCACCAGCAGGCTCCCGGTGCTGCTCGAGCCGACGACGATCGATGCCAGCGCGATGACCGCGGCTGGATCGAAGCTCGCCGGGAGCAGTGGCCGCGGTTCGATCGCGGCCGCGACGGCCAGCAGGAGCGGGCCTCGGGCGATCAGGCTCGCGATCGTGACCAGGGTGCCATCAAGTCGATAGGCCGTGGCCCAGCGGCGGGCGAGCACGAGGTACAGCCCGAACATCGCCGCCGACCCGAGGGCCATGAGGATTCCCGTGATCGGCGCTCCGACGGGAGCTGCCCCGGCGAGCAGGGCAGTGCCCGCCAGGGCGAGCACGAACGCCCCAATCGTCACGGCGCGGACCGGCTCGCCCAGAATCGGGACGGCGAGGAGCGTGGCCGCCACCGCGTAGAGCGGCGCAATGAAGCCGGTGATCGTCGGTCCGCTCAGCGCGACCGCCACGTTGACCGCCGCGATGAATCCCGCGCCACCGAGAAACCCGAGCGCGACCAGCCTGGCGAGGCGAGGCCCGCTCAGCGGGGCGATCAGGGGCCGTGGCACGATCCCGGCGACCGCCAGCCCGGCCACCAGGATCAGCGCGATCGAGCACGACCACCCGGCGATCTCGAGCGGCGAGAACGACCGAAGCGCCACAGCGGTCGCCGGATAGGCGGCCCCGTAGACGATCGCCGCCCCGGCGGCGGCGATCATCCCGATCCGGTATTCCGATACGTGGCTCGAGGACGGGTTCGGGCGCATCGCCCGAGGGTACCCTCAGCGACGTCGACCGCGCCCGAACGCGCTCCTCCGGCGGTCGCGGTTCGATGCCTCAGTCGAGCTCGTAGACCACGGTCACCTGCGCGGAGACGTCCTGCGTGCCGGGCTGGACCGGAGTCTTGACGTCAGCCATGGGGACCGCGGCCGAGGCGGATCCATAGAAGATGGGGGTGGACGCGCCGGCATCGGCGATGGAGACGACCGCGCCGAGCGTGACGTGGGCGGCCGAGGCCATCGCCACGGCGCTGTCGTGGGCGGCGGACACGGCCGCCGCGCGGGCGTCGTTCTGGGCCTTGGCCGGATCGGCGATCTCGAACGACATCCCGTTGACGTCGGTCGCGCCCTTCGCGGTTGCCGCGTCGACGACGTCGCCGGCCTTGTCGAGGTCCCGGACGGTCACCTGGACCTGCTCGCTGATCGCGTATCCGACGATCTTGACGTTCGAGCCGCTGGCGTACTGGGTGGACAGGCTCAGCCCGGTCGTCTGGATGTCCTTGTCGGCCACGCCGAGGGCCTTGATGGCGGCCAGGATGTTGGTCATGGCGCCGGCGGCGGCCGCGCGGGCCTCCCTGACGGTCGGCTTGATCAACGTGACCCCGAGGTAGACGCGGGCCACGTCGGGAACGACGGTGACCTTGCCGCTGGCCGATACCGTCAACGTGTGGAGGGCTACGTCGGTGCCGGTCGTGGGGGCACCGGCCGCCGGTCCGGTATGGACCGACAATGCGGCGACGGCGACGATGAGGGCGCCAACCGCGGCGGCGCCGATCGTGCGGAGTGACTGCGACATGGGGACCACCTTCGTCTCGGAGGCGCCCAGCTTGAGTGCGGCGCCACCCGCCAGACGGCCGGGCGGCCCAACCGGTTCCGGATCTGCGCCGGGAGTACGCTTCCGACCGGAATGCAGGCCTCAGCCCAGAGTCTCGCGCCCGCCGTGCAGGCGGTCGACCTGCGCAAGTCGTTCGGCGACCTCCACGCCGTCGACGGGGTCAGCTTCGCGCTGCCGGCCGGACGGATCTACGGCCTGCTCGGCCCCAACGGCTCGGGCAAGACGACTCTGATCAGGATGCTCACCGGCCTCGGTCGGCCGACGTCCGGCGTGGCCACGGTGCTGGGGGTCGCGATGCCGTCGCGGTCCAACCTGGCCCGGATCGGATACATGACGCAGAGCGACGGCATCTATTCCGAGTTGACGGCCGTCGAGAACGTCCGCTTCTTTGCCGCCATGTACGGGGTCCGGGACTCGGCCGCGGCCGAGGCGGCGCTCGCCGTCGTGGACCTGGCAGGCAGAGCCGGGACACTCGCCAGCCAGCTGTCCGGTGGCTTGCGCCGTCGCCTGTCGTTGGCCTGCGCCCTGGTGCACCGGCCGCCGGTGCTCTTCCTCGATGAGCCGACGGTCGGCGTCGATCCCGCCCTTCGCGTGCAGTTCTGGACGTACTTCCACGAGCTGGCCCGCGATGGGGTCACGATCGTCGTGTCCAGCCACGTCATGGACGAGGCCGACCGCTGCGACGAGCTGCTCTTCATGCGAGACGGCCGGGTCATCGCCCAGGGAACGAGCGAGGAGCTTCGCGCTCGTGCCGGGACGCAGGACCTGGAGGCCGCCTTCCTGCACTTCAGCGTGGACCGGGAGCCGGCGACGTGAGCCTGCGCCGCGTGATCGCCACCCTGCGTCGCCTGGTCCAGGAGCTGCATCGCGATCGGCGCTCGATGGCTCTGCTTTTCGTGGCTCCGGTGGTTTTGACCGGCCTGATGGCGTTCGTGCTCCGCGGCCAGCAGCTGACGCCCGTCTCGGCCGTGGTGGTCAACGAGGCTGGGCCGGTCGGAAACGTCATCGTCGGTGCGCTGGATGGCGCCCTGCGGACCGATGGCGGGACGGCCGTCGGCGCGCCCGATCGGGTGGGGGCAGAGGCCGCGGTTCGGAGCGGGACGGCGAGCATCGCGATCATCGTCCCGTCCGACTTCGTTGCGCGGTTGACCGGAGGCGACCAGCCGAACCTGGTCGTCATCACCCCCGGCCTCGAACCGACCGCGGACAGCAGCCAGCTGGTCGCGCTCCAACGTGCGCTGGCAACGGCCGTCGCACAGTCCCTGCCCGATGCCGGGGCGCGGCTGCCGCGTCTCACGGTGGAGACGCTCTACGGCTCACCCGACGACGACGTCGTCGACCACCTCGCTCCGGTCTTCCTGGGCTTCTTCGCCTATTTCTTCGTCTATATCCTCACCGGGATCAGCTTCCTGCGCGAGCGGATCGGCGGCACCCTCGAGCGGCTCCTCGCCACGCCCGTGTCGCGCGGCGAGATCGTGCTCGGCTACAGCCTGGGCTTTGGGTTGTTCGCCACCATCCAGGTGGTCGTGCTGCTCGCCTGGACGCTGCTCGACCTCGCGATCCCGGCCGTCGGGCCGGTGCCGGCGTTCTCGGTCGGGCTGGCCGTGCCGGTGGCGGGCAGTCCGTTCCTCGCCTTCCTGGTCGTGATGCTGCTGGCGCTCGGCGCGGTCAGCCTGGGGATCCTGCTGTCGACCTTCGCGCGGACGGAGCTCCAGGTCGTCCAGTTCATCCCGCTGGTCATCGTGCCGCAGGCCCTGCTCAGCGGCGTGCTCTTCCCGGTCAACTCCATGCCCGAGATCCTGCAGGCCATCGCGCGCGTCCTGCCGTTGACCTACGCGACCGACGGCCTGCGCCAGGTCGTCATCCGCGGCGCCGACCTCACCTACGGGGCGCTCCAGCTCGACCTGCTGGTGCTGGCTGCCTTCGTGGCCGTCTTCGCGGTGCTCGCGTCGGCGACGATTCGGCGCGAGGTGGTGTAGACGGCGCATGCCTGCGCCGCACGTACCCGCAGTCGGGCACCCAGAAAGGCGGTGCCGTCGTGGGCCTCCCTCGGCCGTACCCTTCCGCCGTGGACAGTTCTGCGCTCGAGACCTACATCGGCGGCGTTGATGTGGCGGTCCCGCTCGTGGTCGCCCTCGACGCGGCGATTCGGAAGGCCCACCCGGAGTTCGACGTCGCCATCAAGTACCGGATCCTGACGTACGCGCTCCACGGCGATTGGCGCACCTGGGTCTGCGCGATCGATGCGACCAGAAAGGGCGTCTGCCTCAGGTTCCTGTACGGCGTCCTGCTCGACGACCCGCACCGCGTACTGCGTGCCGGCAGCTCGGTCCTCAAGACGAGGGACTTCGCGTTTGACGAGGACATCGACCCCGCGTCCGTCGGCGCATACGTGGCCGACGCCGTCGCGCGGTACGGCGCGTACAAGGCGAATACGCACGATGTGCTCGAGGCAAGCCGGGCGGCCGCCCGGCCGGGACGGCGGCGCAGCGAGAGCGGCCCACTGCGGCCACGCCCCCGCTGATCAGCCCGCGGCTGGGGCGTCCACGGCGCCCGCAACCCGTGGAATGAGATCGGACCGTGAATGGTGTCCTCCTCACGGGCGCCTCACGCGCGACCCGGAGATGCGCGGCCCTGGCCCGCCAGGAACGTCACAACGTTCAGGGAGTTGCCGGCACCCGGCTCTCGCCGGTGGACGCGCGATCCGGGCTTTGGCCGGTCAGCCGAGCCGCGGCCTCGCCCGGGCGCTCACGGCGAAGCTGCTGGCATGGACGCCGGATGAGCCGGAGATGATCCCCAGGCAAGCGACCCTTGCTAGTCCTTCGTCGCCCCGGTTCCGGTCCCGATCGACTGACCGATGGCGGCAATGAGCTGTCGGGCCTGATCGCGGTCCTTATCGTTGGGATGGTCGTGGTCGGCCATGATGCCGCAGTACACCTGGTGGATCGCCTGCGACATCGTGTCTGCGTCGGCCATCCACACGCCGCGCTCGAGGAGAGCGCGCATTGCGTCGTCCGGGGTCTCGCGGTGCATCGCGTCGTCGAGCGCCTGTCGCATCGTCATGGGGACACCTCCGGCGGTAGCCTAATCCGCGCAGGCGTCCAAGTCACGCGCCAACTGAACGCTTGAGGGAGTTGCCGGTTGACACGGCATTCCCGAACTGGTGGAGGTGCCCCGATGGTCGAAGCGGCGGGCCGGCGGATCGATGCCCCACTCCTCAGTACGTTCCGCGACACATTCCGCGGCGAGCTGGTCCTGCCCGTGGACGACGCGTACGACGCAGCGCGTGCCGTGTGGAACGGGATGATCGACCGCCGGCCGGCGATCGTCGTCCGGCCGCTCGACGCCGCGGACGTGATCGCGGCGCTTCGTTTCGCCCGCGACGAGGATCTCATCGTCGCCATCCGCAGCGGCGGCCACAGCATGGCCGGCCTCTCGACCTGCGATGACGGCATGATCATCGACCTCGCACGGATGCGAGGAGTGACCGTCGATCCCGATCGACGAGTCGCCCGCTGCAACGGCGGAGCGCTCCTCGGCGAGCTCGACGACGCGGCGCAGGCACTCGGCCTGGCGTGCAACAGCGGGACCGTTTCGCACACGGGAATCGCCGGCCTGACCCTCGGCGGTGGGATGGGCCGGCTGCAACGCAAGCTGGGACTGACGATCGACTGCCTCCGCGCGGTCGAGCTCGTCACGGCCGACGGGCGGCTCGTCCGGGCGAGCGCGGACGAGAACGCCGAGCTGTTCTGGGGCATGCGAGGTGCCTGCCCCAACTTCGGCATCGTCACGGCGCTCGAATTCAACCTCGAGCCGATCGGCCCGACGATCACCCGGGGGGTCCTCGTCTACCCTGCGGAGCGCGCCCGAGACGCCGCGGCCGCCTTCCGCGACTACATGCCCTCGGCGCCCGACGATGTGATGGCCGCGCTGCTCATCGGGCGGGCGTTGCCGGAGGACGGCTACCCGCCGTCCATCGCCGGCCGGCCGGTCGCGACCCTGTCGATAACCTACGTCGGGCCGAATGAGGACGCCGAGCGCGTTCTCGGCCCGCTCACGGCCGTTGGGCCGCCCGCCTCCGGGGCGGTCGACCAGCAGACCCACCTCGAGTCGCAGCATGCCAACGACGACTCGAACGCCTGGGGCCACCGGGTCTACACCAAGAGCGGCTATGTCGGTTCGTTGCCCGACGACCTGGTCGACGCCTTCGTCGACCATGCTGAATCCTCGCCACCGGGCGAGGACGTGTTCTCGATCTGGGCTTTCGGTGGTGCGGTTGGCCGGATCCCCGAGGAGGCGACTGCGTTCCAGGGTCGCGCCGCGCCGTTCTGGGTCGGCACGGAGACGATGTGGGACGACCCGGCCGACGATCAATTGCATCGAGCCTGGGCGCGTACCGGCATCGGTCTCATCGAGCCCTACCGTCTGCCGGGCGCCTACGTGAACGATGTCTCCGAGAAGGGCGACGATGCCACGGTCCGGAGCGTCTACGGCGATGCGAAGTACGAACGGCTCGTCGCGCTGAAGCGGCGTGGGATCCCGACAACGTCTTCCGGCTGAACCAGAACATCCGGCCCTAGCAGGAGGTTCCATGCGCTCGCTCGAGATCGGTCTCGTGCTTCCGATGGAAGAGTCGTGGACCGACGGTGCAACCGCGCGCTGGACCGAGATCCGCGAACTCGCGATCCGGGGCGAGGAGATCGGGTTCGACACGGTCTGGATTCCGGATGAGCTGTTGTGGCGCCCCGCCGAAGGTGACGTCCGCGGCTGGTGGGAATGCGTCGCGATGAGCGGCGCGGTGGCGGCCGCGACTTCGCGGGTGAAGGTCGGCACCTGGATCATGTCCGCGCTGCACCGCAACCCGGGCCTGACGGCGAAGGCCGTCGAGACGCTCGACGAGATCAGCGGAGGCCGTTTCGTGTTCGGCTTAGGCTCCGGGCACGCCGGTCGGCAGGCACACGCGTTTGGGTTGCCCGAAGACCACGTCTACGGCCGGTTCGAGGAGGCGGTCGAGATCATCGTTCCGCTGCTGCGACACGGCCACGCGGAGTTCGAGGGAACCTTCCACGCGGCTCGCGATCTGGAGCACCGACCGGTCGGACCGCGTCCTGGGCGCATCCCGATCATGATCGGCGCCAAGGGTCCGAAGATGCTCCGCCTGGCCGCCCTCCATGCCGACATCTGGAGCTGGTACGTGGAGGAGCGCAGCGACCTGGAGGAGTTCGGCCCGCGGCTTGCGGCGCTCGAAGCCGCTTGCCTCGAGGTCGGCCGCGATCCCGCGACCATCGGAAAGTCGGCCGGCATCGTGGTCGAGCCCACGGCGATCACGGGTGCGGCCGAGGTGCTCGGCACGCCGGTCCGCGGCTCGGCCGATGAAATCGCCGATGGCCTCCGGGCCTTCCGCGCCGGTGGCTTCACGCACGTCGAGGTCCTGCTCTGGCCGCGCACCGTTGCGGCAGTCGAGGCGATGGCACCGGTGCTCGAGCTTCTGGACGCCGACTGATCGCGTGGCAAAGGTGGCCCGCCCGGAGGTGTCTGAGTCCACGACATCGGTGACACCTGATCGGTGACTGGTGAGTCGGGACATGCGTGACAGTCCGGCGCATGTCGAAACACCGGGTGGCCGTCCTCAAGGT
>JBGPIH010000057.1:0-17693 GCA_041484785.1 Candidatus Limnocylindria bacterium | reverse complement strand
GGCCGACGGGATTCCCGATTCGCGACCAGGTTCGCTGCGACGGGGTTCGCGTGGACGGTCTCGCCGGGGTTGCCGGCATCGTCTACCCGGCGGATCCACCGCCGAAGGTGACGGTTCGGGTCCTGTACGAGTTCAGCCGATCGGAAGAGCAGCCGATCCTGACAGCCTGGGACGACGTGCCAGGGTTGGTGCTGGTCGCGCCTGCGGGCGAGTTCGCCCCGACATCCAGCGCCTACCGGCTCCGCATCGGCGACGACGCGCAGACGCCGGGAACGACGGTCTGCCTGTGGACCGCGCCCGCGGGTTGAGGCCGGTCCGCTATCCTGCCTGCCATGGTCCGCCAGCTCTCTCGCAAGATCCCGCTCGCCGAGCTGCATTGCCACCTCGGCGGGGCGGTCACGCCGGCCATCATGTGGAGCATCGCGCACGCCCAGGGGATCAAGCTCCCGACCCGCGATTACTGGGAGTTCCGCGACACCATCACGGTCTCCGAGAAGCGCAATCGCTCGTTCGACGGCTACCTCCAGCTCTTCCACTGGACGGAGCTGATCCAGAGCTCGCCGATCGCCGTCGAGCGGGCCGTCTACGAGGTGGTCGGCGGCGCCTACCGCAAGAACAACGTCACGACGATGGAGCTTCGCTTCAACCCGATGAAGCGGAACCGCGGCGGCGAACAGGACCTCGACCACATCATCGCCGCCGCCGTCCGCGGCATGGACCGGGCGATGCTCGAGTACCCGATCAAGCCCGGGCTCATCTTCTGCCTCGACCGCGCCTTTCCGTATGAGCTCAACGAGATCATCGTGGAGAAGGCGATCGGCTGGCGCGACCGTGGCGTCGTCGGCGTGGATATCGCGGGGCCCGAGTCCGCGACATTCCGGGTGGCCGACTACCGGCGCATCTTCCGGCGGGCCCGCCAGTTCGGGCTGGGACTGACGGTCCATACCGGTGAGTCCGGACCGGTCGAGGAGGTCGCCCGGGTCGTGGAACTGCTCGAGCCCGACCGGATCGGCCACGGGGTCAAGGCGGCCTACGACCCCCGTGCAATGAGCATGATCCGCGAGCGCGGGATCGTCCTCGAGATCTGCCCGACGTCGAACCTCAACACTCGGGTCGTCTCGGGTTGGGATGAGTTCCGCTGGATCTTCGACACGCTCCGCCGCAACGAGGTCCGCTTCACGATCAACACGGATGGCCCGGAGATGCTCAAGACCTACATCCGCGACGAGATGGCGCAGCTGGGCCGGCTGGGAATCCTGTCCGTCGCCGACCAGGAGGTGGCGGCCGCGACGGCGCTGGCCGCCTCATTCGTGCCCAACGTGTCCGACGTGACGGCGTCGCGTCTCGAGCCCGCGCCGCGCGGCGTCGTGGAGCGCGAGGAGGCTTAGTCTCCGGCGCGCTCGGTGATCCGGTACGAGCAGCAGCGGTCGCCCGAGGCGATGTGCTGCTCGCGCGAGACGTCCGCACCCAGGATCTCGGTGAACATCTCGAGCTCGGCCTGGCAGGCGGCCGGCGAACCCTCGGCGACGTGGAAGATCGCGCAGTTGTGCTCCTGGAGGCGGATCGCCCCGTCGGTCCCCAGGACGGTGCCTGCCAGGTACCCGTAGGCAGACTGGACCACCGCGAGCTCCGTCACGCGATCCAGCAGGGGCGCATCGGCCGCGACCCGTTCGGCCATGTCATCGCGGACGCGCCTGCTCAGCTGGCGGCATCGGGCGGCGAAGACCTCTTCGAGCAGGTCGCTGCCACCGATTGCCTCGATGGCGGCGAGGAGTCCGGCCGCCAGCCCTTCGTAGTTCGACGGAAAGAGGTCCTGGGCCTCGACGGTCACGTCGTACAGGTGGCGCGGACGTCCCACGCCGTGGCGAACGGTCTGCCGGCTGACCAGGCGAGCCGCCTCGAGCGCTCGGAGCTGCTGGAGGATGCCGGTCCGGCTGGCACCGAGCCGCGTCGCGAGCTGGTCGGGCGAGCTCGGCCCGTCGACCCGCAGGCGCAGCAGCAGATCCCGGCGAAGGCTCGATGGTCCGCTGACGGCCGTCGGCCGCGGCGAGGTTCCAGGGTCCGTCGCGACCGACAGGAGGGGCTCGGACATTTGGACAGGCTAGCACCGGCGGCGTCCGCCCGCTGTCGAGGTGTAGGCTCCGACCGTGGATTTCGACCTCTCGTCCGAGCATCGGCTCCTGCGCGACACGATCCGCGATTTCATGGTCGGCGAGATTGCCTCGATCGTGGACGAGCACGAGCGGGAGCGGCGGTTCCCGATCGAGGTCGTCCGGCGGATCGGCGAGCTTGGCTGGCTCGGCATCCCGCTCCCGGAGAGCGAAGGCGGCGCCGGACTCGACACGCTTGCCTACGCGATCGCGATCGAGGAGATAGGCCGGGTCTGGGGCTCGCTGGGTCTGATCGTGGCCGCCCACACGAGCCTCGGCTGCGGGCCGCTCCACCTGGCCGGCACCGACGACCAGAAGCGTCGGTTCCTGGTGCCGATGGCAAGTGGCAGAGTCATCGGCGGCTATGGACTGACCGAGCCCGGCGCCGGCAGCGATTCGGGCGGCACGCGCACGACGGCGCGCCTCGAGCCGGGCCCGGACGGTGGGGCCTGGATCCTGGACGGGGACAAGCGCTTCATCACCAACGCCGGACAGGCCGGGACCTACATCGTGACCGCCCGGACCGGGTCGCGCCACGACGGATCGCCCGAGATCAGCGCGTTCGTCGTGCCGGCCGACACGCCCGGATTCGCCATCGGCCGACTCGAGGAGAAGCTCGGGCTGCATGCCTCGGCCACGGGCGAGCTCATCTTCGACGGCGCGCGAATTCCGGCGGCGAACATCCTCGGTGGGCGGGGGGACGGGTTCAAGCTCTTCCTGCGGATCCTCGACGGCGGGCGGATCAGCATCGGAGCGCTGGCGGTGGGCCTCGCCCAGGCGGCACTGGACGCGTCGATCCCGTACGCCCAGGCGCGCAAGCAGTTCGGCCGACCGATCGGGAGCTTCCAGGGCGTCGCGTTCATGGTCGCCGACATGGCCACCGAGATCGAGGCGGCGCGCCAGCTCGTCTGGCGCGCCGCCTGGCTCAAGGATCAGGGCCGCGAATTCGGCCTGGCCGCCGCGCAGGCCAAGTTGTTCGCGTCCGAGGTCAGCTCACGTGCCACCAACAACGCGATCCAGATCCACGGCGGCTACGGTTACGTGGCCGAGTACCCGGTCGAACGCTTCTTCCGCGACGCCAAGCTGACCGAGATCGGGGAGGGGACGAGCCAGATCCAGCGACTCGTGATCGCCCGGAAGATCCTGGGGCTGCGAGTGGTGTGAGGGTGCCGCGGCCCGCCTTCCCGTGGCCCACCCGGACCGGCGCGATCATGTTCCCCAGCGGGCACATTCTCCCCAAACGGACGCATTCTGGGTAGTTCCAGGCAAGCGGAACGATCGCGTGGACCTGGACGAGGCGGCCCAGGTGATCCGCTCGTAAGCGCTGATTGATCGCTGGCCAATGCCCGCCGGGCACCATCCGGACCGTGAACGACGTGCCAAAACGAAACGGTGCGGGGATCGAGCTGCTCGCCGATCCAACGCGGCGCAGGATCATCGCCGCCCTCGCGCTGGGGCCGCGACGGCCATCGGTCCTCGCGCTCGAGATTGGGTTGAGTCGTCCGGCGACGGCTCGCCAGCTACACCTGCTGCGCGACGCAGGGCTGGTTCGATCGACCCGCTCCTGCGCTGACGGTCGGGTGTTCCTGTTCCGCATTGAGCCGCTGCAGCTTGGGCGGATCACCGCCTGGCTGGCCGGGACGGAGATCGCTCGGCCGACCACGGGGGCAGGCTTCGGCGCTGCCTTTGCCAAGTCACGAGCGTCGCCCGCTGACGACCTTCCCCGCCGGCCTGGTCGCTTGATCGACCCGACCCGATCGAGCAGGTAATTCCGCTTGACAGGAACCAGTTGGGAATCGACGAGCCGGAGATCCTGCTGCCGCGTGAGGGCCGGCGGCGCACCGCGCTATCCCCCGGAGCCGGCGGCGACCTCGAGCCCGTCCCGGAGCGCTTTCTCGAATGCCGCGCCCCAGGGGCCCTGACCGGCCAGGACGAAGGGCGACTGGTCGATCGACTGGTACGTCTGGGGATCGGTCACGAAGCTGCGAGCGCAGGCGTCGATCGTCGGGCGCAGGCGCTCGAAGGCCGCCCGGTTGTTGAAGACGTACAGGTAGATCCGCACGGTCGTCCCCTGGTCGAGGCCTTTCGCATCGAACCCGATCGCGGTCGGGATCAGGACCGGGTCCGGGCAACCGGCGTCTCCGGAGACCGCATGCGTGGCGAGGACGCCGCGCTTGGCGAACTCGGAGATGACCCCGCCGAAGTCGGCGGGGGTCGGAGCCGCCGGGGTCGTCTCGACCGTGCCGCAGCCCGCGACGACGAGCGCGCCCAGGAGCAGCCCTGCGACGGCTCGAAGGAAGGGGGGCATCGGGCGGAAGGCTACCACCGGGGTGCGCGGCTCGGGCCCGGTGGCGCGTGGGGTCGGCCGCTATCGTACGATGCAACCGTCCCGTGAGCCGTCGGCCCGTGCGCCGCCATCGTGAGGTCCCGTGCCCGAGATCCGCCCGTTCCGGGCGTTGCGCTTCGACAGCTCGACCGTTGGCGATCCGGCCCTGGTGGTGGCTCCGCCATACGACGTCATCGGCAGTGCCGAGCAGGAGCGCCTGCTCGCCCGTCATCCTGCCAACGTCGTTCGCCTCGATCTGCCGCACGAGGATCTCGGCGATGCTCCCGACGACCGCTATCGCCGGGCCGCACGGACCCTGGCCGGCTGGCGCTCGGACGGAACGCTGCACAAGGACCCACATCCCTCCGTCTACCTCTACGAACAGTCGTACGTGGTGCCCGGGACGGACGTCGCCCGCACGCAGGTGGGCTTCTTCGCCCGCCTTCGACTCGAGCCGTACGGAGCTGGATCGGGAGTCCTTCCCCACGAGCGGACCCTGGCCGGGCCGCGGGAGGATCGCTACAAGCTGCTCCGCGCGACGGGGGTCAACACCAGCCCGGTCGTGGTCCTCTACGACGATGCCGCGGCGACCGGCGTGGCCGTCCTCGGCGAGGTTCGAGCGCGGCCCGCGGACCTCGAAGTCGTCGACGAGGATGGAGTGCAGCACCGGCTCTGGGCGGTCGTCGCGGATGGAGATGCCGCCCGCGCGGTGGCACCGCTGCTGGCGGCGGCCTCCGGCGGTCCGCTCACGATCGCCGACGGTCACCATCGCTACGAGACGGCACTGCGCTACCGGGACGAGCGCCGGATGTCGCGATCGTGCGAGGAGGACCCGGCTTTCGACTACCTGCTCGCGCTCTTTCTTGAGGCCAGCCAGCAGCCGCTGACGGTCCTGCCGACCCATCGCATCCTGCGCGGCCTTGGGGACGAAGGCGCTCGAGCCCTCGCGGCGAGGCTGAACGAGCTGTTCGAGGTACGCGCCGAGGTCGATGCGGACGAGCTCCGGCGGGTCTTCGAGCCGATCGGGCTCGCCCACGGTGGCCAGGGCCGGTTCGGGCTGTGGACCCGCTCGGGCGGGTCGATCCTGATCGCCCGACGCGCGTCCTTCGAGCCATATCTGCCGGGCGGCGGTCCGGCGCTCCGTGGCCTCGACGTCACGCTGCTCGGGGTTGCCCTCGCGCGGCTTGCCGGGATCGGGGACGAGGCGGTCGCCGCGGGGGCGATCGGCTACACGCATTCGGCGTCGGCCGCGATCGCCGCGGTGGACGCCGCGGAACGTGGGGCCGATGCCACGTTCCTGCTCGAGCCTACGCCGGTCGCCTCCATCCTGGCGGTGGCCCGGGACGGCGACGTCATGCCCCAGAAGTCGACCTACTTCTATCCGAAGGCCCTCTCCGGCCTGGTGATCAACCCACTCGAGTGGTGAGCCCGATGCCCGATGTGCCTCCAGAGCAGATGCCGACGCACGGCCAGATCCCGCCGGCGGGCGGCCGTCCTGTCCGAAAGGACGAGATCGAACTCCACGACCGCGGCCTCTACATCGAGTCGTGGCTCCCTGAGCGCCGGTCGCGGCGAAAGCCGCTCCTGTTCGTCCATGGCGAGCTCGGTGGATCGTGGGCCTGGGAGCGCTACCTGGGCTACTTCGCGGCTCGTGGCTGGGAAGGCCATGCGCTGAACCTGCGGAACCACTACTGGTCGCAGACCGCCGATCCCACGACGCTCTCGTTCGAGACCTACACGGAAGACGTAGTCGCGGCATTCGAGCGGTTCGGCAGCAGCCTGGTCGTCGTGGGGCACGGGATGGGTGGCCTGCTCGTCCTCAAGGCGGCCGAGCGCATGCCGGTCTCCGGGCTGGTCCTGCTGAGCGCCGAGCTTCCGCGCGAGCTTCGTCCGACGGCCCGCCAGCACGAGCTCCGGGAGATCCCCGATGTCTACGGTCGGGACCTGATCGGCTGGGAGACCCTCCCCGAGCGCCTGCTGCGTGACGACCGGGACCTGACCCTCGCCGACGTCCTGCGCATTCAGCACCTGCTCGGCCAGAAGCCCCATGAAGCCGGCGCTGCGCGCCGCCAGATGCTGTCGGGGGTGTCGGTCGACCGCCGCGGCCTGGAGGGCGTGCCGGTGCTGGTCGTGGGGGCCGGGCTCGATCGGACGGTCCCGATGGCCGACTCCGAGCGCCTGGCCGACTGGCTCGGAGCGACCTACGAGCCGTTCGCCGCGCACTCGCATTACGGCCTGCTCCTGGGCGAGACGAGCTATCAGCAAGTGGCCGACGCCGTCCGGGGCTTCCTCGAGGCGAACCGCCTCTAGCTCATTCGGGCGCCGATTGATGGTCGCGCGATGCCGCTGCTATCATGCCGACCGGCCTGGGCGACCGATCTGCCCGGGCTGACGGGGCCGCATTCGTCTAGAGGCCCAGGACACCGCCCTCTCAAGGCGGAGATCATCGGTTCGAATCCGATATGCGGTACCAATCCAGTCCCGGTTGGGGCGGGTAACCCCGTCGAAAAAGGCCGCGGCAACACGCGAGCGAGCATGCCCGCGATCAGCGCGCACGGCCTCGACGCGCCGCCTTCACCCGTTTGAGCCGGAAGCGATCCTCGCGCTCGCGTTGCTCGAGCGTCAGTGTCGTCGTCCGCGTTTCGGCGGCGAGCGCCGGGACGACCCGCGTCCGGAGTGCGTTGGCCCGGCTGCTCGTTCGCCGGATCTCGCGCGCCAGCCGCCGGACCCGCGCCTCGACCGTCGCGAGGCGGACCGCCACGGCGAGCTCGGCCTCGAAACGCTCGGCCGCCAGCTCGATGGCCGGGCCGCTCGCCTCGATCGCTCGACCTCGATCGCCCGGGGCCCGAACGAACCGTCGCGGGGCTACGACCGGCACAGGGACGCCCATGACTGTCGACCAGTCCACCTGGAGCGAGACAACGTCCGCTGACGCAGCGGCTGCCGACGCCACGGCCCCTGAGCCGATGCGCACGCGCGCCGCGTCGAGGGCGAGGCTTGCCGCGCCGGCAGCGCCCTCGAGCTCCTCGTGGGCAGCGAAGACGATCTCGATGTCCCGGTAGAACTCGCGGAGGAGGGCGTCGCGTTTCTGCTCGAGGAGCTCCTGGCCCTGGCGGGCCAGGAGCAGCTGGGCGCGGCCGGCAAGCAGCGCCATGCGCGTCCGTGGCCGGCTCATCCGACCCCCTCGGGGTCGCCCAGGTCATCAGTCGTCGGGTTCAGCCCGGTCGCCGACCCTTCCGGCGGCGCCGCCTGCCAGAACGCGTCGAGGATGGCCTCCGGGACGCGGTTCAGCTCGTCGCGGGGGAGCATTCCGAGCACCCGCCAGGCGGCTTCGAACGACTCGTCGAGGGTCCGCCGATCGGGCCCCTGCGACACAAGCGCCGATTCGAATCTCCCCGCGAACGCGAGGACACGCCGCTCGGCCGGCGAGAGCGCCTCTTCGCCGATGACCGTGACGAGCCTGCGAAGCTCGCGACCGCGGGCATACGTGGCGTACAGCTGGTCCGCGACGGCTCGGTGCTCCGGCCGGGTGCGCCCGGCGCCGATGCCTGCGTTCATCACCCGCGACAGGCAAGGCAGGACGTCGACCGGCGGCGAGACGCCGGCGGCGTGGAGCTCGCGCGACAGCACGATCTGGCCCTCGGTGATGTAGCCGGTGAGGTCCGGGACCGGATGAGTGATGTCGTCGTCGGGCATCGTCACGATCGGCAGGACGGTCACGGATCCTGGCCGGCCGTGGATTCGACCGGCGCGCTCGAACAGCGTTGCCAGGTCGGTATAGAGGTAGCCCGGATAGCCGCGCCGGCCGGGGATCTCCTCGCGCGCGGTCGCCAGCTCGCGCAGCGCCTCGCCGTAGGCGACGATGTCGGTCAGGATCACCAGGACGTCCATGCCGAGGTCGAAGGCGAGGTGTTCCGCGAGCGAGAGTGCGCAGCGAGGCGTGAGGAGCCGCTCGATCGCCGGGTCGTCGGCGAGGTTCACGAAGAAGGCGATCCGGTCGAGCGCCACGGACGCGGCAAACGCGTCACGGAAGAAGTCGGCTTCGCGGCGGGTGATGCCAATGGCCGCGAAGACCGTCACGAAGCGCTCCTCGCCCAGCACTCGAGAACCGGTCGCGATCCGCGCCGCGAGCTCGTTGGCCGGGAGCCCGGCTCCCGTGAAGATCGGCAGCTTCTGTCCGCGGACGAGGCTCGCCAGGAGATCGATGGCGCTGATCCCGGTCTCGATGAAGTCCGACGGGTGATCGCGCGACGCGGGGTTGATCGCCCCGCCATTCACGTCGAGGAGCTTGTGGGGGACGATCGGCGAGCCACCGTCGATGGGCCGACCGCGGCCATCCATCGTCCGGCCGAGCATCGCCGCGGACAACCCGAGCCGGAACGGCTCACCGGTCAGCTCCACCGTCGTCGAGGCGAGGCGCAGGCCACCCGTTCCCTCGAAGACCTGGGCGATCGCCAGGTCCTCCTGCAACTCGACGATCTGGCCGTGGCGCACGTCGTCTGCGCCGTGGATGAGCACCTCCTCGCGCAGGACCATCCCGGGGACCCGCTCGACGACGAGGATCGGGCCGGCGAGCCGCTCGACGCCGTGGATCCGGCGCACCGACAGCGTCACCGATCCCCCTCGTCGTTCGCTTCACCGGAATGGTGGAACGGGGTTCCTTCGGCCGCCCATTGGTCGGTCGCCCGATCCGGGGCCGCCGGTCCGCCGATGACCGGGACGAGCCGCCCGACCCGCTCGGCAAGGGTGTCGAGACGGGCCCGCACGTCGTCGCCCGCCCATTCCTTCGCGCGGCGGAGCTCAGGCAGCTCGGGCGCCGCGAGCGCCTCGTCGAGGGTCGCCCCGCTCGAGGTCGCGCCAAGGAGGCCGTCGCGCGCCGCGAGGACGGCCCGCAGCAGGGCGAACTGGACGTCGGGCGGCCGACAGGCATCGATCGGGTCGAAGGCATGCTGCTGCAGGAAGACCTCGCGCAGAAGGCGCGCGACCTCGAGGGTAATGCGATCCGAATCGGGCAGCGCATCCATCCCGACGAGCTGGACGATGTCGAGGAGCTCGCGCTCGCGGGCGAGCAGCCCGATCGCCTCGGCCCGCCGCTCGGGCCACGTCGGGTCGACCTCGCTCGCGTACCACGGCGAAAGCGCGTCGACGCTCAGCGAGTACGACTGCGTCCAGCTGATTGCGGGGAAGTGGCGGGCGTGGGCGAGGTCGGTATCCAGGGCCCAGAACGTCCCCGCCAGCCGAAGGCTCGCCTGGGTGACCGGTTCACTGAAGTCGCCCCCGGGGGGAGAAACCGCGCCGACGAGCGTCACGGACCCGACTCGCTCCGGCGTTCCGAGCGGGACGACGCGCCCGGCTCGTTCGTAGAACCCTGCCAGCCGGCTCCCGAGGTAGGCCGGAAAGCCCTCCTCGCCAGGCAGCTCTTCGAGCCGGCCGCTGATCTCCCGGAGCGCCTCCGCCCACCGGCTCGTGGAGTCGGCGAGGAGGGCGACGTCGAGCCCTTGATCGCGGAAGTACTCCGCGATCGTGATCCCAAGCTCAACCGACGCCTCGCGCGCGGCGACCGGCATGTTCGAGGTGTTCGCGACGAGCACGGTTCGCTCGAGCAGCGATCGGCCGGTCCGCGGGTCGACGAGCGACGGGAAGCTGTCGAGCAGCTCGGCCATCTCGTTGCCGCGTTCTCCGCAGCCGACGTAGACGACGATGTCGGCGCTCGACCAGCGGGCAAGGGCCTGCTCGACGACCGTCTTGCCGGTTCCGAACCCGCCGGGGATCACGGCCGCACCACCCTGGGCGACCGGGAAGAGCATGTCGATGACTCGCTGGCCGGTGAGGAACGGCCGTTCGACCGGGAGTCGGCGCCGAACCGGCCGCGCGATCCGGACCGGCCACGAAGCCGCCAGACGGAGCGGAACGATGTCATCCTTGCGCTCGAGTCGCGCGACGACATCGTCGACCGAGGCCTCGCCCGAAATGACCTCGACGAGCCGCCCCGGACGCGCGTCGGCGGGCACGAGGATCCGATGCCGGATCGGGCCCTCGGCCACCTCACCGATGACGTCGCCGGGCTCGACCCATTCGCCGGTCGCTCGAGTCGGCTCGAACGCCCACCGTCGCGTCGCGCCCAGGGCAGGCCCGGCCAGTGTCGTTCCATCTCCGGACGCCGGATCCTGCTCCGCCGGCCCTCCTGCGACCATGCCCGGCATGAGGAGCCAGGTCCCGGCCGCAGCCATGGCATCGAGCGGCCGTTGAAGCCCGTCATAGGTCGCGCCCAGGAGGCCCGGACCGAGCCAGACGCGGAGTGGCGTCCGGGTCGGCAGAACGGGGTCGCCGACCGCGATGCCGGCGGTCTCCTCGTAGACCTGCACGGTCGCCTCGTCGCCGTGGAGCCGGATGACTTCGCCGATCAGCCGGCGGTGACCGACCAGGACGACCTCACCGATCGCGGCTTCGGCTAGTCCCGCGACCCGGACGACGGGACCCGACGCGCCCACGATCCGGCCCGTCCCGTCGAGGGGATCGGCGGCGTCCGCCCGTGCGGTGCGGCCGGCCAGGTAGGTCATGGGCGCGTGTCGACGGCGCCGAGCTCGATGCGGTAGCCGATCGCCCGCTGCAGCATCTCGCCCAGGATCTGGCGACGGGTTGCGGCGTCGGTCACCGCGCCGGCCGGGATCGGCAGAACGATCGGCCGCCCGCGCCGCTCCGCGGTCAGCTGGAGCTGTTCGGACAGGCTCATCCAGAGATCCGACGTCACGAACGCCAGCCCGACGTCCGGAGTGCGCAGGAGGCGTCCCAGCTCCCGGCCGGCCTCCGCGCCGGGCCGGGCGACGACCGTCGAAACGCCGGCCAGCCTGAACCCATCGGCGAGGGCCGGCGACGACAGGACGACGAGTCGTTCCACGTCACACCCTCAGCCCGCGGCGACGAGACGGCCGCGGCCGGCAGGTCCGGGCGCCAGGTATTCGCCGACGAGGTCCGCCGGCCAACCGGAAACGATCCCTGCCAGGATGGCCCGCAGGCGAATCGCGCCCGCCTCGACCGCCGCCACATAGCCAGCCACGGCGCCGATCCCGAGGGGGTCGCGAGGGCCGAGCCTCGCCAGGGAATCGAGGCGGGAGATCGTCGCGTCCCGTTCACCGAGCGCCGCCACGGCCACCCCCGCGTCCAACGCCTCGACCGATGCCGCGGCACGCACCCTGAGCTCGCCCTCGATGATCTCCGTCACGCGACGCGCATCCTGGCTCGATCTGCGTGCCCGCGCCCGCCGCGCGGCGTCGATCGCCGCGACGAGCGCCATCTCGACCCCCTCGATTCGCTGTCCGGCTTCCGCCAGGCGCGCGACCGCGAGGGCATCGCGGCGTGCGAGCAAGCCGGCGCCGGCTGCGCGCTCGAGCAGCCCTGCCAGCGACGACGCCCGCGCCAGGAACCCGATCGCCTCGGCGTCAAGCAGGGCGCCCGGCGCGACGGCGGCGCCGATGCGATCCGGTGGTTGGCCCGCCCGCCAGCGTCGGGTGACCGCCACGAAGCGCTCGGCGTCGAGGAACAGGACGAGTGCCTCGACGAGGTCCCGCACTGGCTCCGGGTACCAGCCCACCAGGGCTGCCAGGCGACGGCTCCGGTGACGCTCGATCGCCGCATCGATCGCCTGCGCGGGTGGCCCACCGAACGATGAAACCTCGGCGATGATCGGCCGCCAGTCGTCGAATCGCTCGAGCGTTGCCAGCATCGCCGCCGGAGTTCTGGCCTCCTGCAGGCGTCGAAGCCCGTCGCGATCCACGAGCCGCGACCGGGCGGCGGCGATCCGCGCGTTGCCGTAGTCGTACACGGTCTCAGGCGCCCGGGCCGAGCTGACCGGCAAGCCACTCCGAGAGCCTGACATGAGCACGATCGAGACGGACGTTGATCGTTGCATCCACCTCGATCCGCCCGTCGGGGGATCGCGCGACGACGCCTGCCGGCGCATCGTCGGCCAGGCGCTCGAGGCGTCCGCCAGCGGCCTGGACGCAGGCCGCGATGATCCCGGCGTCGCAGTCTCGAACGCGAACCGTGGCCTCCGGGCCGACCAGCGCAAGCGCCTCTTCGAGCAGCCCGTGGAGCGAACGCGCCCAGCGCTCGGGCTCCGCGCCTCCGGCGATCGCGCCCAGCCGTGCGCTGGCTGCGGCGTGGACCCCGGTCATCCGGGTGAGCGCCATCTCGGCTCGCCGCTCCTGGAGCCGCAGGCGAGCGACATTCGTCCGCCGCGCGGTCTCCGCACGGATCGCCGGCTCCGCGCGGACGACGGCCGCCTCGATCCGTGCCCGAACGTCCGCCCCTGCCTGCTCGAGGACCTCAGCGGCGCGCCGATCCGCCTCGGCGAGCCGCCGCTCGATCTCGACCGCGGTCTCGACGTCGATCTCCCGGATGATGTCGGCCACGCTCATCGCGGATGCCAGCCTCCCCCTCGACCCTCGACCGTGCGCGGCCTGCTCGACATGGCCTACTGGAACAGGATGATCGCGGCGATGACGAAGCCGAGGATGACCATCGTCTCCGGCAGCGCCGTCAGGATGAAGATCGAGCCCATCACCTCGGGCTTCTCGGCGACCGCGCCCGCGCCGGCTGAGCCGATCCGCGCTTGCGCCACACCGGTCCCGATGGCACCGAGCCCAACGGCCAGGGCCGCGGCCAGGAAGCGAAGGCCTTCATCCATCTCATGTACCTCCCGTTGGCCCGGCGACGCCGCCGGCCGGATGACCAAGCACGGACACGAAGGGGGCGTACGGGACGCCTCCAGGCTCCACGAACTTGCTGAAGAACTCGACGTAGTGGAGGCGGATCCCCTGGACCGAGGCGTCGAAGAAGCCGAGCGCGAAATTCAGCGCGTGGACGACGCCCGCGACAAGCACGCCGGCGAGCGCACCCTCCACGAGTCCGCTCAGCCGGGTCGCGACGAGCCCGAGCATGACCGAGGCGAGGCCGATCGCCATCAGCCGGGCGTAGGAGAGGACGTTGCCGAGCGCGCCAACCACCTCGATCGGACCCGCCACGCCGACCGCGAGGACGAGGAGGACGAGGGCGATCGCGCCGGCGGTCAGCGCGACGACGCCGGCCTCGGCCGGAATGAACCGGAACAGCGCGGCGAGGGCGACGAAGACGGCGCTGACGCAGACGAGCAACGCCGCTCGGCCGGCCAGCTCACGACGGTGTCGGAGCAACGCGGCGTTCACGACTCCGAGGACGAGCCCCAGGCCGACCTGGCCGATCCCGATCGCGATCGCCAGCACGAGCAGCTCACCGATCGCCTCTCGGCGATCGAACCAGAGCGGCTGCAGCCCGAAGAGGCGGTCGCCGACGTCGCCGAACAGCTCACCGAAGAGGAAGCCGAACCCGATCGTCGCGATCGCCGCCACGACCCCGATCGGCCAGATCGTGCGGACGAGCGGCACGGCCGGCCAGCGCCACCGGACGGCGACGAGCAGGGCCAGCAGGACGAGGCCGTAGCCGATGTCGCCGACCATCATCCCGATGAACGCCGGCAGCGCCAGCGCGAGGAGCGGCGTCGGGTCGATCGAGCCGTAGCGGGGAACGGTGACGAACGATGCCAGCGGTTCGAACGCCCGGAACAGCGGCCCGTTCTCGAGGGCCACCGGAGCGTCGGAGCGCTCCTCCCTCATCAGCCCTCGCTCGATCACCACCACGGCGGTACCAAGGTCGCGGGCGAGCGCCTCGCGCAGCTCGCCGACGCGTCGATCCGGGACCCAGCCACTGAGAACGACCAGGTGGTCGCTCGCGCCGGCCGACTCGAGCGCTCGCGCCTCGGCGATCCGGTCCGCGAGGACGAGGCGGAGCGCCTCGATCTCCTTGCCGTGGCGGGCCCGCAGGACGGCGAACTCGGCGTTGATCCGGTGGAGCTCGGCGACGAGCCGGTCGCGCCGCTCAGCGAGGCGTGGACCGAGCTGCTCGAACGGCACGCCGACGAGCTCCTCGGGCAACGAAACCTCCTCGAGGTCGCGCCCGCCGAGCAGCCCGCGGACCTCGGCCGCGTGGCGCACCGGGTAGATGAGGACGGCGCCGACCCGGTCCAGCCCGATGTCGGACGACACGACTTCGCAACGCCCGCCGGTCATCCGCTCGAGCTCCGTCCGGATGGCTCCCAGGACGCTTCGGTAGCGGGCGTCCATGACGACCCCGGTCGAGCCGTAGCCGCGGACGGATGGCAGCCGCGCCAGGACTGGCGAGAGACCGGCGAACAGGGTTCGGTAGCTGTCGACCCGGGCGATCTCGCCGTGCACTCTGACCCGCGCTTCGGTCAGGCGCGCCGCCTCGGCACGGATCGGCCCGAGATGGTCGACCCGATCGAGCAGCACCGGAGTGTCGAGCTCCCACAGCTCGGCGAGCGGTCCGGTCGCGATGAGACGATCCAGGCCTCTCTCGCGGGAACGACGACCACTGAGCAGCTCCACCTGGCGGACGCCGGCGGTCCCCAGCTGGCCGTCGAGCTCCGCGATGAACTGGTACGCGGCGTCGTAGCGCGGGTCGCGGGCTTCGTCGAGCGACTCCGAGAACGTCGCCGGCCCGATGCCACGCGGCGACTCGAACGGAACGAGGTGAACGACACCGGCACGGTGGATGGCGCGCATCGTCCGCCCGACCAGCGTGCGGGGCGCAACGACGTCGATCCGCTGCATCCGCGCGAGCATCGCTCAGGTTCCCGTTTCGCCCAGGGCCGCAGCCACGATGGCGGCGACCGCCAAATCGAAGGCAGAGACCGGCTCGGTACGGTCACCGACCGTTTCCTCGATCCTCGCCAGTTCCGCCTCGACGGCCGCGACCTCCGCATCGCCCTGCTCGCGGTAGCGATCGCGAAGCGCGGCAAGGGCCCCCTCGACCTCGCGCTCGGAGCCGGCTTCGACCTGGGCAGCGACGGCACGCGCGGCGTCCAGGCGGCGATCCGCCTCGGCCGCGGCGGCGAGCAGTCGCGCGCGCGACGCGAGTTCGGCGTGCTCGAGCTCGGAGAGCAGCGTCGTTGCCATGATCTCTCCCCGCGGGGTCACGTTGTTCCCGGCGTGGCCCGAGTCTGGCCGTCGCGCGGCGGAGAGGGGAAGGTCAGGGCGGCCCGTTGGAGGGGGCCGTTCGGCATGCCCCAGATCCCTTGCCCGTATCGCCGCCGTCGTTCAGGCCACCAGCGGATCAGGTCCTGATGCGTAATCGCGACCATGATTTTGGCCGACGTCGATAGACTCCGTCGATGCGACCGCCGGACCTCCACCGCCTGGTCATCCTGGCCGAGGGCCAGTTCGGCGCTCACAGCGCGAAGACGGCGTACGGGGTGATCCGCTACGGCCGGGACGACGTCGTCGCCGTCCTCGACTCCAGGGAGGCAGGCCGGAATGTGTCGGAGCTGCTGCCCGGCTTCGACATCCCGATCGTCGCCACGCTCGACGACGCGCTCGCGCGACCGAGCCCACCGACTGCCCTCCTGATCGGGATCGCGCCCACGGGCGGCCGTCTCCCGGACGCCTGGCGGGCGACGATCCTGGCCGCGATCGACGCGGGCCTCGACGTGCTGTCCGGCCTCCACACGTTCGTCGGCGACGACCCACAGTTCGCGGCAGCCGCGGCCGCCCACGGCGTCACGATCGTCGACTACCGTCGGCCGCCGGAGCGGATGGAGACGGCGGTCGGCCGTCGACACGGGCCGGGCAAGCGGGTCATCCTGACCGTTGGCACCGACTGCGCGATCGGCAAGATGTCCGTCGCCCTCGAGCTGGCCCGCGCCGCCGCGGCCGCCGGCGATCGCGCGGCAGTCGTGCCGACCGGCCAGACCGGGATGATGATCGAGGGCTGGGGAGTCGCGGTCGATCGGCTGATCAGCGACTTCGCGCAGGGAACCGTGGAATGGCTCGTCGAGCAGGGGGAGGGGATCGCCGACTGGGTCATCGTCGAGGGCCAGGGCTCGCTGGACCATCCGGCCTACTCGTCGGTGACCCTCGCCCTGATCCATGGCGCGACGCCGCAGGCGATGGTCATGGTCCACAAGCCGGGGCTGGCCGAGCACGACTTCGACCACCTTCCCGAAGCGTCCTTCCCGATCGCGTCGCTCCCCGGGTACATCGACCTGCACGAGCGGATCGCCGGCCTGGTGGCGCCGTCCCGGGTCGTCGCCATCGCCCTCAACACCTCGCTCTACCCGGACGACGACGAGGCACGGCGGGTGATCGAGTCGATCGCCGAGGAGACCGGCCTGGCGGCCGACGACCCCGTCCGCTTCGGGGCCGATCGGCTGTGGAGGGCGATTCGCGAGCGGGTGGACGCGCTGCCGTGGGTGCGGGAGCCATGAGCCTCGGGGTGGCCGTGGAGGTCCTGCACCTGGGGTTGCGCGATCCGTTCAGGATCGCCCGGTCGGATCACGGCGCGGGCGATGCCGTTACGACCGTGATCGTGGAAGTCCGGGACGAGCGTTTCCCGGGCATCGTGGGAGTGGGTGAGGGGTACCCGGATCCGTTCTACGGCGAGACGCCCGCGACCATGTCGGCCGTCCTCCCGCTGCTCGTCGAGTCTGTCGGCCAGGTGGACCCGACGAAGGCGGGCCTGGGCGCCGCCGGGGCCGCCATTGACCGGGCCATCCGCGGCCATGGCGCCGCCAAGTGCGCCCTGGACATCGCCCTGCACGACCTCGTGGGCAAGGTGGTCGGGATGCCGGTCCATGAGCTGCTCGGCCTCCCGGCCGACCTGCCTCCCACCGACTTCACCATCGGCATCGATGCGCCCGACGTCGTCGCCGAACGCGCCCGCCGTGCGGCTGCCTTCCCGGCGCTCAAGATCAAGCTGGGCGGTCCAGGCGACCTCGCGACCCTCGAGGCCGTTCGGGAGGTCTACGCCGGCCCGATCCGGGTCGATGCCAACACCGGCTGGACGCTCGAGGGTGCGCTGGCCATCCTTCCCGACCTCGAGCGGCTCGGCGTCGAGCTCATCGAGCAGCCGTTCCCGGCGCGCCGTCTCGATCTCCTCCGTCAGCTCCAGGCGCGTTCCGCGCTCCCGATCGTGGCCGACGAGAGTTGCGTCTTTCCCGAAGACCTCGACGGCCTGGTCGGTGTGGTCGCCGGGGTCAACGTGAAGCTCGCCAAGTGCGGCGGGATCTGGGCGGCGCGGGCGATGCTGGAGCGCGCCGGCGAGCTCGGCTTTCGAACGTTTCTCGGGTGCATGGAGGAGACGTCGATCGGGATCGCGGCGTCGGCGGT
>JBGPIH010000056.1:0-17948 GCA_041484785.1 Candidatus Limnocylindria bacterium | reverse complement strand
GCATGGTCGAGATGATGCAGCTGTTCCGGCGCGATCGGGCCGACCTGATCGCCCGGCCGATGTCCATCTTCACGATTACCGCGACCGGCAATTTCCGGTACAGCGAGGATTCCTGCCAGAACCTGATCGACTGCGTCGAGGCGGGCGTCGCGGTCGAGATCGTGCCGGTCACCCTGATGGGCCTGATCGCCCCGGTGACCACGGTCGGTGCCACGGTCTTCCACACCGTCGACGTGCTGGCCGGGATCACCATGGCCCAGGTCATCCGACCCGGCGCGCCGGTCCTGTTCGGTGGCGCACCGGCGACCTTCCACATGAAGATCGCAAGCTCGCCGATGTCGGCGATCGAGGCGCTCCGGCTCGATGCGGCCTACGTCGCCGTGGGCAAGTCGCTCGGCCTGCCGACGCAGTCGTACATGGCGCTCTCGGACGCGCCGATCCTCGATGCCCAGGCCGGCGCGGAGACGTTCGGGAGCGCGCTGATCGCGGCCCTGGCCGGGGTCAATTCGGTGTCTGGCCCCGGGATGCTCGACTTCCTGCTGGTGTTCAGCCTGCCGAAGCTGGTCTTTGACGACGAGATGTGTGGCCAGGCGCTGCGCTTCGTGCGCGAGGTCCAGCCGCTCGACGACCTGCCCGTGACCGAGCTGATCGACCACCTGTTGGCCGATCAGCACCTGATCATGGCTCCGCATACGACCGCCCACTGGCCGGCGGAGCTCTACCTGCCGAGCGCGATCGTCGATCGTGACAACCGCGAGGCCTGGATGAAGGCGGGCGCGAAGGACACCTACCGGCGGGCGGTCGACGAGGTCGACCGCCGACTGGCCGCCTTTCGCCAGCTCGAGACGGACCCGCTGATCGTCGAGGAGCTGGGCCGGATCATCCGCTCCGGCCTGATCCACCAGGAGCACCTGCCCGAGATCCCGGTGGCGCCGGAACCGGTTGCTGCCGGCGCGCCGGGGACGGGCGAACGCCGCCACAACCGCCGACGCGAGCTCGGCCAACGACCGCACCGTGAGGAGGACCCGACGCCATGACCAGTCCGTTGCCCGCGCCCGCGACGAGCCACGCGTCGACCCTGTACTTCGGGCCGTGGTACCGGCGCTCGCCGTTCTTCGAGAAGACCCTGGCAGCGGGATGCAGCGCCTACGACATCTACAACCACATGTACCTGCCGGGCTACTACGCGGACCCGGTCGAGGAGTACTGGGCGCTGCTCAACGACGTGACCGTGTGGGACGTCTCGGTCGAGCGGATCGTCGAGATCACCGGCCCGGACGCCTCGGCCTTCACGAACATGCTCACCTGCCGCGATCTCACGAAATGTGCGGTCGGCCAGGGCAAGTACGTCCTGATCACGGCCGAGGACGGCGGGATCGTCAACGACCCGGTCCTCCTCCGGGTGGAGGAGAACCGCTGGTGGCTGGCCCTGGCCGATTCGGACGCCGGGCTGTGGGCCCGCGGCGTCGCGACCCGCTCCGGGATGGACGTCAAGGTCCGCGAGCCCGAGGTCTATCCGGTCCAGGTCCAGGGCCCCAGGTCGAAGGACGTCATGCGGACGCTGTTCGGCGACGCAGTGCTCGACATCAGGTATTACTGGACGATGACGACCGAGCTCGACGGGATCCCGGTCGTCATCAGCCGGACCGGCTGGACCGGCGAGGTCGGTTACGAGATCTACCTGCGCGACCCGTCGCGCGGCGGTGACCTGTGGGACCGGATCATGGAGGCGGGCCGACCGCACGCCATCCGCCCCATCGCCCCGTGCGAGGCGCGCCGGATCGAGGCGGGCATCTTCAACTACGGCTCGGACATGACGATCAACGACACGCCCTTTCACGTCATGGGCCTCGAGCGTCTCGTCGAGCCCCAGGAGGCCGACTACATCGGCAAGGCGGCGCTCGAGGAGATTCGTACGGCGGGGGTCAGCCGCAAGCTCGTCGGCATCGAGGTGGCCGGCGACGCGCTCCCGTTCGAGCTCTCGCGCAAGTGCGACGCGCTCTCCGGAGGCAAGCCGGTCGGGACGGTCACCGACCTCATCTGGTCGCCCCGGCTCCGGAAGAACATCGGCTACGTGTGGGTGCCGATGGAGCTGGCCGGCGCCGGCAACTCGCTCGAGATCGTCGCGCCCGATGGCGGAACCTGGCCCGCCCAGACCGCGGCGATCCCGTTCCTGGACCCGAAGAAGGACGTCCCCAAATCCTGACCTGCCCTGACCTGCCCTGGCCCGTCCCGAAATCAGGAGAACGATCCGTGACCGCGTCGCCGTCATCGACCCAGTCGCCGCTCACCCCCGAGGAGATCGCCGCCGTCCGCAAGCCGTATCGGGCTGCCTCGCTGCTGCCCGGCCGCGCCTATCACGACCCGGCGATCCACGAGTTCGAGCGGACCGAATGGTTTCGGCGGGACTGGGTGGTGGTGGGACGCGAGGAGGACGCCGCGGCGCCCGGGACCTACTTCCTGGCCAGCGTCGATGACGAACCGCTGATCGTGGTCCGCGGCCGCGACGGCCTGCTCCGGGCGTTCTACAACGTCTGCCGCCACCGGGGCACAGCGGTGGTCGAGGAGCCGTGCGGCAGGGCCGTCCGGTTCCAGTGCCCGTACCACGCCTGGATCTACGACCTCGAGGGCAGGCTCGTCCGGGCCAAGCACACGGACGACCTCGAGGACTTCAGTCTCGAGCGGTACGGCCTCGCCACGGTCCGGATGGCGAGCTGGCAGGGGTTCGTCTTCGTCAATCTCGACCCGGACGCCGAGCCCCTGGCCGACTGGCTCGGGGACCTCGTGCCGCATCTCGCCCGGTTCGAGTTCGGCCGGCTGCGGATCGCGCACGCGGAGACCTACGAGGTCGACTCCAACTGGAAGTTCATCGCCGAGAACTACAGCGAGTGCTATCACTGCCCGGGGATCCATCCGCAGCTCAACCGGCTCACGCCCTACGATCTGGGCGGCGATTTCGCGCCCAATGGACCCTGGCAGGGCGGCTGGATGGAGCTCGTCGCCGACGCCGAGACGATGGCGCTCGCCGGTGGCCACCGCGCCGGCCGGCCCGCGATGCGCGGCATCACGGCCGTGGATGACCGGCGGATCTATTACTACCTCCTGTGGCCGTCGACGTTCCTGTCGATCCACCCGGACTACCTGCTCGTCCACCGGCTCGAGCCGGCCGGGCCGGACCACACGCGGATCGTCTGCCACTGGCTGTTCGAGCCCGAGTCGATCGCCGCGCCCGACTTCGATCCGTCCGACGCGGTCGCCTTCTGGGACCTGACCAATCGCCAGGACTGGCATGTCTGCGAGCTCCAGCAGCGGGGCACGCGCTCGCGCAGCTGGACGTCCGGCCGCTACTCCAACCAGGAGCCGAGCGTCCACGCCTTCGACCTGATGGCGGTCGACCGCTACGCTCGCGACGGCGTCTCCAGCCGCCGGACGATCCGGTTGCGCTACGACGTCCCGCCGCCCAAGGACGGCACCGACGGCGAGGTCCCGGCAGTCCTGTTGCCACGCTCCGCGGCGGCGGCCGGCGCGCGGGTGCGTGCCCGACGGTAGCGAACGCGACTGGAACGCGCGGTCCGAGCCGGGCGACGTCAGCCGGAAGCGACCGCCGGTTCCGCGGGAGGACGCGGCGTCGGGACCGGCACGAGCCTGACTGCGATCGAGCTCACGGCGATGCTCACCGCAACGGCCGCGATGATCGCCGTGAACAGCACGTCGTCGATCGCCGGGAGCCCGAGATGGCGCGCCAGCCAGCCGCCCGCCACCGCGGCGAGGAGGATCAGGCCGATCTCGAGGATGGGCGAGCTCGATGGGTCCACCGAGCGATGGTACCCGGCGACATTGCCGGGCCGCGTTCAGCCGGCCTCCGGCTCCGCCACGAGCCGGGTCTCCGAGCTGCGGAAGGCGCCCAGCCGCCAGGCGATGAACAGGACGATCGAGACGACGGCCACGATGATCGTCGAGATCGCGTTGATCTGGGGCGTGACCCCGAACTTGAGCGAGCTGTAGATGAACACCGGCAGCGTGGTCGATCCGACCCCCGTGTTGAACGAGGTGATGACCAGGTCGTCGAACGACAGCGCAAAGGCGAGCATCGCGCCGGCGGCCACGGCCGGCGCGATGAGCGGTAGCGTCACGTGCCAGAACGCCCCGGACGCCGATGCGCCGAGGTCACGCGCGGCCTCCTCGAGGCGCGGGTCGAGACCGGCGGCGCGGGCTCGCACGGTGACTGCCACGTACGAGATGCAGAAGGTCACGTGCGCGATGGCGATCTGGCCTATCGACCCGTTCTGACCGAAGAGCTGGCTGAAGAACATGAGGAGGCTGATGCCCATGATGATTTCCGGGGTGACCATCGGGAGCAGCAGCAGCGTCTCCGTCGCGCCGCTGCCGCGGAAGCGCAACCGGGCGAGGCCGAGGCCGAGCAGCGAGCCGAGGATCGTCGAACCGATGACGGCGATGACCGCGACCTGCATGGTGATCCCGACCGAGTCCACGAGGTCCTGGTTGGCGAACAGCTTGGGATACCAGTCGGTCGTGAAGCCGAGCCACACGAAGTTCCGCCGAGACACGTTGAAGCTGAAGATGATCAGGACGACGATCGGCGCGAACAGGAAGGCGTACGTCAGCACGGCGAAGCCGGTCAGCCAGGGGTTCCGGCGCTGCCTCATGTCGCGAACGTCTCCTGGCGCAGGCTGTGCAGCGCCAGGAGCGTGCCCCCCAGCGTCACGACCATCAGCAGGAACCCAAGCGCCGACCCGTACGGCCAGTCACGGCCGCTCGTGAAGATCACCTGGACGACCTTGGCGATCGTGGTGGTCTGTGCGCCGCCGAGCAGGTCCGGCGTGACGTAGTCGCCGATCGCCGGAATGAACGTCAGGAGCGCGGCCGCGACGATGCCGGGCATCGTGAGCGGCAGGGTCACGTGCAGGAACGCCTGGCGGCCGCTCGCATAGAGGTCGCGCGCAGCCTGCACGAGGTTTTCGTCCAGGCGGTCGATCGAGACGTACAGCGGCAGGATCGCAAACGGCAGGAATCCGTAGGTCATCCCCAGCACGACGGAGAAGTCGGTGTTCAGGAACGGGATCGGGTCGCTAGTCAGGCCGAACGACTCCAGGATGGAATTGAGCACCCCGTTGTCGCGCAGGATGATCATCCAGGCATAGGTCCGGATGAGGTAGCTCGTCCAGAACGGCAGCATCATCAGGATCAGCAGCAGGACCTTGCGCCGTCCGCCGTAGCGCGAGATCCAGTACGCGATCGGGTAGCCGATGGCGATCGACAGGACCGTCGTCACCAGCGCATAGCGGATCGAGTTGAGGAAGGCGGGCAGGTACTCCGGGCGACTGGCCTGGAGGTAGTTCTGCAGATTTGGCTGCGACAGGTCGATGTGGCCGGCGGCATCGTTGGCCCCCAGGCTGACGACCAGGATGATGACCAGCGGGAAGAGGAAGAACGCGGCCAGCCAGGCGACGCCGGGCAGCACGAAGATCGTCTCGCCGAGGCGCGGGAGCCGCAGCCGCCCGCGCTGCCTCGCCTGCCGGCGCAGGACGGCTCGGGCCTCGCTCAGGGGAACGTCGGCCACGAGCGGCTAGGCCCGGAGCGCATTCCAGCGCTGGGTGTACTTGTCGAGGTTGGCGCCCTCGAGCTGGATGAGCTCGGTCAGCTTGTCGAAGACCGCCGCGGCCGGGTTGAGGTTCGGGTTCGCCAGCATCGCCGGGTCGATGAGCGCCTGGGCGGCGGCGTTCGGGCCCAGGTAGCCGATGTAGTTCGAGTTCGCCGCGCTGACCTCGGCGTCGAGGTTGAAGTTGATCCACAGGTTCGCCGCCACCGGATGCTGGGCGCCCGACAGGATGACCATCGTGTCCGAACCTCGGACCGCGCCCTCGGATGGGATGACGTACTTGATGTCCGGCTTGTCGTAGGTCATCTGCACCCAGTCGCCGGACCAGGCGTGACTGATCCACAGCTGGCCACTGGTCACGTCGCCGATGTCGTCGTCGGTGTACTTGCGGAGCAGCGGCTTCTGCTGCTCGAGGATCGCCAGCGCGGCGTCGAGGTCGGTGTCGCTCGTGCTGTTGACCTGCTGCCCCAGCCGAAAGGCGGCGACCGCGAACACCTCCTGGACATCGTCGAGCATCCCGATGTGCCCGCTGAAGCGTTGATCCCAGAGCGCCGACCAGCTCGTGAAGTCGTCCTTGATCTTGGCTGGGTCCCAGGCGAACCCGGTCGTCCACCAGTAGTTCGGCATCGAGTGCAGGTTGTTGGGGTCGTACGACGGGTTCTGCCAGTCCGCGCCGAGGTTCACCGCATTCGGGATCAGCCCGAGGTCGAGCGGCTGGATGACCCCGTCGCGGACCAGCCCCGGGATCTCGGTCGAGGCCGGGTAGCTGATGTCGTAGCCGCCGCCCTTGCCATCCTTGCGCAGGGTGGCCATCTGGGTCGTGGCGTCCGGGAACCGCGTGTACTTGACCTTGACCCCGTACTTGTCCTGGAAGTCCTTGACCGTGTTCTCGCCGATGTAGGAGTCCCAGTTGTAGACGAACAGCTCCTTCTCGGGGGTGGGCTGTGGGGTCGGTGCCGGGCTCGCCGTCGCCTCCGGCGCGGCGCTGGGCGCGGGGCTCGGCGTCGTGCTCGCGATCGCACCCACGGGGGACGCCGACGGCGAGGTGGCTCCCCCGCTGCAGGCGGCCACGATCGGGGCGAGCGCCACGGTGGCGCCGAGCGCACCCATCCGCTCCAGGAGCTGGCGACGGGTCAGCCGGTTCTCGGCCATGACTCGGACGAGCTCGCGCTCGAGGTCGATGCCGGATCCGTCATGTCGATCGCTCATGGCCGCTCCTCCTCGGGCCGGGCGGGACCATGCCCGAGGACGAGGGCCTCGGACGGGGACCAGCTGACGGCAATATCGCTGCCGACCGGGAGCCGGATCCCGGTCTTGGGTGCCAGGACGGTGAGGGCGAGTCCACCCGCCGTCCGGAGTTGGTACGAGATCGTCGATCCGAGATAGGCGGCCTGCTCGACGGTCGCCTTGAGGCCGCCCTCGGCGCTCGTCGGGACGAGCGCGATCGCCTCCGGGCGGACGCTGATCTCCAGCGCGGTCCCGGCGGCGAGCCCGTCGTGGGCGACGCCGACCACCTCACCCGACGAGAGACGGATGCTGCCGTCCGCCTCGATCCGCCCATGCAGCAGGTTGGTCGTGCCGATGAAGTCGGCCACGAACCGGGTGGCCGGTCGCTCGTAGAGCTCCTCCGGCGTCCCGAGCTGCTCGACCCTCCCGGCATGCATGACCGCGATCCGGTCGCTCATCGTGAGCGCCTCCTCCTGGTCGTGGGTCACGTACACGAAGGTGATCCCGACCTCGATCTGAATGCGCTTGAGCTCGAGCTGGAGCTGGCGCCGGAGCTTGAGATCGAGCGCACCGAGCGGCTCGTCGAGCAGCAGCACGTTGGGTCGATTGACGAGCGCCCGGGCGAGGGCCACGCGCTGCTGCTGCCCGCCCGACAGCTGGTGCGGGCGCCGCCGCTCGTACCCCTCGAGGTGGACGAGCTCGAGCGCCTCGCCGACCCGCCGTTTCGTCTCGGCGGCCTCGGTGCCCTTGCGCCTGAGCCCGAAGGCGACATTGTCGCCGACGTCGAGATGCGGAAAGAGGGCGTAGTGCTGGAAGACCATGTTGACCGGCCGCTTGTCCGGGGGGTCCGTGGTCACGTCGCGCCCACGGAGCAGGATCCGGCCGCTGGTCGGCAATTCGAAGCCGCCGATCATGCGCAGGGTCGTGGTCTTGCCGCAGCCCGACGGTCCGAGGAGGGAGAAGAACTCGCCGCTGACCACTTCGAGCGACACGCCGTCCACGGCCCGGATCTCGCGGAATCGCTTCTCCAGGTCGAGCAGCTGGATCTCGGGGGACGCCGGGTCCGGCGGGGCCATCATCGAATGCCCGAGCCTACGCGCGGCTGTCGGGACGTGCTCTACGCCGTCCCGTCGGACGAGACGTCACCGGGGAGGCCTCGTCCGCGCGGCGATCCGGGCGAGCGCGCCGGACCAGTCGGGGTCGATGGGGCGGCCGGGCGCGTCGAGGTCGATCAGGAGCGGCGCGTGGTCCGAGGGAATGGGTGGCCCCTTGCGGGCCTCGCGATCGATCTCGGCGTCGACCAGCCGGGCGGCGACCGGCGGGGAAACCAGCAGGTGGTCGATCCGCATGCCGAGGTTCTTGTGGAACATGCCGGCCCGGTAGTCCCACCAGCTGAACCGGCCGCCCTCGTCGTGGCGTGCTCGATACGCATCGGTCAGGCCGGCCTCCAGGAGTGCCCGGAACGCGGCCCGCTCGGGCTCCGAGACGTGGGTTCCACCGTGGACCGCGGCTGGATCCCAGACGTCCTGGTCGCTCGGGGCGATGTTGAGGTCGCCGCCCAGGACGATCGAATCCCCGACCTCGAGGTCCTCGCGGATCCAGCGCGCCAGCCGGTCGAACCAGGCCAGCTTGCCCGCGTAGAACGGCGAACCGACGACCCTGCCGTTGGGCGCGTAGAGGCTGACGACGCGCAGGCCGTCGACCGTGGCGGCGAGCATCCGCGCCTCGTTGAACGGATCGAAATCGTCCTCGCTGGCGACGGCGGCGCCCGCGCCGCCGGGTCCTGAATCGCGCACCGGGCCGTCGCCGAAGTTGGTGACGACCCCGCTCACGGCCAATCCGTCGCGGACGGCCATGGCCACCCCGTTCCAGCGACCCTCGCCGTGGTGGACCAGCTGGTAGCCGGCCATCGCGAAGGCCATGACCGGGGCGTCGCCGTCGGTCAGCTTCGTTTCCTGCAGCAGCAGCACGTCCGGGGCCGCCCGCTCCAGCCAGCGTTCCACCGCCTCCTGGCGGGCCTTCAGCGAGTTGACGTTCCAGGTGGCGATGCGCACGGGCGAACGGCTCCCGCTAGTAGCGGCGGCCGCGCTGGCGCGCCAGGTCGAAGGTGGCGGTCTCGGCGACCGCCATCACCGCCATCGTGCCGGCCTGGACGGGATCCGAGACCACGAGGTCCACGTGCTCGGTGATCGAGCCGACCATGTTCAGGGCGATGATCGGGATGCCGACCGCGCGCAACTCCTCGGCCGCCACGCTGATGTCGCCACCCATGATCGAGCCCGCAAGCACCAGCAGGCGAGCACGCGGCAGGTCCGCCACAGCCCGCACGGCGGCAGCGATGTGCGCCTCGCCGACCAGCGGAATCGTGTCCACGCTGATCCGCTCGCCGCGCAGGTTGTGCCGATCGGCCTCGCTGACGGCACCCAGCGCCACCTGGGCGACCTGGGCGCCTCCGCCGACGACGATCACCCGCTTGCCGAAGACGGTGTCGAGCGCCCGCGTCAGGTGGACTGAGCGGACGTCGGGGAGGCTCTCGAGGCCGGCCGACAGCGCCTCCGGCGTCACGCCCTCGACCTCGAGCTCGATCTCGGTCAAGGGCGGATCGCCGTCGATCTCGCGGACGGTCGCGAGCGCGCGGATCCGGCCACCCAGCTCGGTGACGCGAGCCGTCAGGGCCGAGATCGCCTCCGCGCGGTCGACGATCTCCAGCCGGATCGCCGCCGCCCCGGCGGCTCGTCGTCGGGCCATCAGCCCAGCGAGCCGCGGCCGGCCGCTCCCGGTCGAAGATCGCTGACGGAGAGCTCGTCGGGCTCGAGGCCACCGGCGGGGTCATGCTCCTCGTACGCCAGGCCGAGCCCGGCGAACGCCTCGCGGGTGGCCGCGGCGTCGGAGGTTGTCAGCATCAGGGCGCCGTCCGTGTCCTCGGCCACGCCGACGATCCCGGTGATGTTGACCCCGCGATCGCCGAGGGCGCCGGCCACGCGTGCCAGCGAGCCCGGGCGATCGTCGAGTTTGACCGTGAACCAGACCGTCAACGCGGCACCTCCTGTGGCGGCGATGGTACCCCGCTCGCTACGCTACCCGGGTGACGCCCACGAGAGCGCCGGCAGAGGCCACGCCGGTCATCCAGGTCTTCGGTCTCGAGCGGGACCGGGCCACGCGGGCAGCGATCCGGTTCTTCAAGGAGCGCCGGACCCCGGTCTCGTTCGTCGACCTGCGGAAACGCCCGATCGCCCCCGGGGAGCTCCGGAGGTTCGTCCAGCGGCTCGGGGCGGCGGCCTTGCTCGATCGGGATTCCAGGGCGTTTCGCGAGGCCGGGCTGGGTTACCTGAAGATGGACGACGCCGCGATCGTGGATCGCCTCCTCGCGGACGCGAGCCTGCTTCGGCTGCCCCTCGTGCGCTACGGGAACGCGGTGAGCGTCGGACAGGACGAGGCGGCCTGGGCCGCCTGGCTCAGGTCCGGCGGCGACTCCTGACGGCAGTCCAGCCGACCACCACGCCGGCGACGACCAGCCCGAGACCCGCGATCGCCCAGCGAACATCCCCGACCATCAGGCTCGAGCCCGTGATGATCCCGAGTCCCTGGCCGATCCAGACGAGTCCGATCGCGGCGACGACCGCCGCGATGATCCAGCGAGTGCGCATCGGGACCTCCCGGATGGCATCCTAGTCGCATGCCACAGCGAACGCCCGGATCGCGGCGGGCCGGCCGCATGACCGTCACCCCGAAGGCGAGCCGGATCCTCGAGGGTGCCGCGCGTGCCACCGAGGACGAGAAGCTCCTCGAGCGACGCCCGAAGCCCGCCTTCCTGGACTCCGATCCGTGGCGCGCCTTGCGCATCCTCTCGGAGTTCGTCGAAGGCTTCGACGCGATGGCCAACGTCGGGCCGGCCGTCACCATCTTCGGCTCGGCACGCACCAGGCGAGCCGATCCCGAGTACGAGCTCGCTCGAACCATCGGCCGGCGGCTCGCCGAGGCCGGCTACGCCGTGATCACCGGCGGCGGGCCCGGAACGATGGAGGCCGCCAATCGTGGCTGCCGCGAGGGTGGGGGACTGTCGGTCGGCTGCAACATCGAGCTGCCCCACGAGCAGGGCATGAATCGCTACGTCGACCTGGGCGTGGAGTTCCGCTACTTCTTCGCGCGCAAGGTCATGTTCGTGAAGTACGCCGACGCGTTCGTGATCCTGCCGGGCGGCTTCGGCACGCTGGATGAGCTGTTCGAGTCGCTCACACTCATCCAGACCGGCAAGGTGCGGCACTTTCCGGTCGTGCTCATCGGTCGAAGCTACTGGGCCGGCCTGCTCGACTGGATTCGCAGCAGCCCGCTCGCGCACGGCGCGATCGAGGAAGGCGACCTCGAGCTGCTCCAGGTCACGGACGATCCCGCCGAGGTGGTCCGCATCGTCCGGGCGTTCAGCACCGCCAAGAACAACGGGTCGCAGGCGGCCGGGGTAACGGGCGCGGCCCTGGGCGGCTAGAGCTCCGGGATCGGTGGCAGCGCGACCTCGATCTGGCCGTCCACGATGCGGACCGGGTAGTAGCGGAAGCGTCGGACGCGCGTGAGCCGCCGAGCCTCGGCCTTCTTGCCGGGGGCGTCCACCTTCGGTTCACGGCCGTCGGGCGTCCAGACCGGGTGGTATCGGCCGTCGGGATACAGGCCGCCGGTCGTCGGCATCTGGACCGGCTCACCGGTCGCCAGGTCGAAGCGCCCGTCGTGCAGCGGGCAGGCGACCACGCAGCCATCCAGCTCGCCGATCGACAGGGGCGCGCTCATGTGCGGGCATCGATCGTCCGTGGCCACGATGCCGGCCGACGTGTGGGCGAGCAGCACATCCACGTCCCCCCGCGACACGCGCCGCAGCGAACCCGGCGGCAGCGCGTCAGCCTCGAGCAGCGCCTCGAACGGCGCGCCGGCCGAACCCGGGGCCTGCAGGTGCGCCGGGAACGACGCGGCATTCGGGCTCATGGTCGAGGCATCGTACCGCCGCGGACGAACGACAACCCCGATGGGGACCACCGGGGTTGTCGAGCGGGAGGAGGAGGAGCGATCTCAGTCGGTCGTTGCCGAGCCCGTCCAGCGCGCCGAAACATCCGTTCCGGCGGTTGCCGCCGCATGGGCAGGCGCCTCGCCGATGTGGGTTCGGAGCGGGATCTCGTGCATGAACAGGGCGGCCCCGGCCGCCAGGATCGTGCACACGACGCCGATCTGGAAGGCCGATGTCACGCCGATCGTGAAGGCACTGTGGATCCCGCCGACGATGGCCGGCACGATCGGCTCGATCGCCGGGCGGATGGCCGGCGGGACGAGCGCCAGGATCTGTGCCCCGAGGTCGCCGCCAACGCCGACCAGGTTGTCCAGCGTGCCCGTGCCGGCGCCGGCAAACTGGCCGACCACCTGTTGGGGAACGCCGGCGGCCGTGAGCTGGCCCGGCAGCTCTTCGACCAGTCGGGTGCCGAAGACCGTCCCGGTGATGGCCAGGCCAACCGAGCCCCCGATCTGGCGGAAGAACGTCAGGTTGCTGGTGGCGACGCCGAGCTGCTTGAACGGCACGGCATTCTGAACGACGATCGTGAACACCGACAGCGTCGGGCCGATCCCCGCCCCGGTGATGAACATCCAGACCCACAGGGTCGTGATGCCCGTGTCGGCCTTGAGCTGGCTCATGAGCACGAGGCCCACGGTCATGATCACGAGGCCCGTGACGATGATGATCTTGTATCGCCCGGTCCTCGACACGAGGATGCCGGAGATGATCGAGCTCCCGATCAGGCCGATGAGCAGCGGGAAGATCTGGTAGCCGGATTCGGTCGCGCTCGAACCGTGGACGAACTGGAACCAGCGCGGCAGGAAGATGATCGCCCCGAAGAAGCCGAAGCTGACCAGGAACGTCGACACGATCGACGCCGTGTAGGTGCGGTTCCGGAACATGCCCAGCGGGATGATCGGCTCCTTGGCGCGCGCCTCGATGGCCAGGAAGACGGCCGCCAGGATCGCGGACACCAGGATCAGGCCACCGACCGTGGGGTCTGTCCAGTCGCCCGACTGCTTGTTGGTCAGTCCGACGAGCAGCGCGCTGATCGCGACCGTGAACACCGCGGCACCTGGCAGGTCGAGGTTGCGGGTCGCGCCCGCTCGCTTGACCGTTGGCAGCAGACGCGCCAGGACGATCAGGCTGACGATGCCGACCGGGATGTTGACGTAGAAGATCCAGTGCCAGCTGACGTTGTCGGTCAGCAGGCCGCCGAGCGCGGGTCCGATGATGAACGAGATCCCGAACACGGCACCGAACAGGCCCTGGTAGCGCCCTCGTTCGGCCGGCGTGTACAGGTCACCGATGACGGCGAGTGCGATCGGGAACAGAGCCCCGGCGCCGACGCCCTGGATCCCCCGGAAGAGGATCAACATCGCCATGTTCTGCGACAGCCCGGACAACGCCGAGCCGGCCAGGAAGATGGTCACCCCGATCATCATCAGCGGCTTGCGACCGTACAGGTCGGACAGCTTGCCGTAGAACGGCACGGTGATCGTCGATGTCAGCAAGTAGATGGTGACGACCCAGGTGTAGTACTCGTTGCCGCCCAGGTCGGTCACGATCCGCGGCAGCGCGGTCCCCACGATGGTCTGGTCGAGGGCGCCCAGGAAGAGCGCCAGCAGCACGGCGCCCAGGATCTCGAGCTTGGCTCGATGGCTGAGGCCGAGGGCGGGGTCGTCGGCGAGTGACGGGACGCTCTGCCCGTCGGACTCAGCCGGGAACGATTCCATCAGTGTTCAATCCCTTCCTTCTGGTGGTTGGCGAGGTCTGCTCCTCGCAGGCTGGATAGCGATCGTGGGGCGGTCGTGGAGACGGCGTGGCGATGCATCTCGATCTCGACGGTTGCATCCACCGCGGCGCGAAGATCGGCCACGGCCTGGCCGACACCGCGCAGCTGGGCCGGGTCGAGCCGGCGAAGGACCGACCGGAACATCTCGTCGCTGAGCGCGTCGACCTCGCCGAGGAGCCGCTCGCCGGCGTCGGTCACGCGGACGACGACGACGCGACGGTCCTCGGGCACCCGGTCCCGCGCGACGAAGCCGCGTTCCGCCATCCGGTCGACGAGGCCGGTGGCGTTCGAGTCGGACACGTCGAGGACGTCCGCCAGCTGGCTCATCGTCATCTCGCCGTGCCGCTGCACCGTGTACATGATGTGGACCTGCGCCATGCTCACGCCCTCGCGCAGCAGTCGCTCGCTCGAGGCGCACTTGAGCTGCGTCATCGTCGCCCGGAAATCGGCGATGATGGCCGCCGTCAGGTCCGGCCGCGAGCCCGTTGGCTCGGCCGCCGGGTCGGTTGGGGAACCTATAGTTTGTGTCACATGAATAATATCGCAGACCCGGAAGATCGTGTCAACCTGAACGGTCCGCGTCGCGTGCAGGAGTCGCCATGCGGTTCGCGCTGATGATCGAGCCCCAGCAGGGCCTGAGCTACGGCGACCAGGTCGCCATCGCCAGGCGGGCCGAGGCGAACGGGTTCGAGACGCTCTTCCGGTCCGATCACTACGCGAGCTTTCCGGGTGCGGCGGGTCGTCCGACGACGGACGCCTGGGCGGTCCTCGCTGGCCTCGCTCGGGAGACGCAGCGCATCGGGCTCGGGACCCTTGTCTCGCCGATGACCTTCCGCCATCCGGGCAACTTCGCGAAGGTTGTGACGACCGTCGACGAGATGAGCGGCGGCCGGCTCGAAGTCGGTGTCGGCGCCGGATGGAACGAGCTGGAGCACCGCCAGCTCGGCCTGCCGTTCCCGTCGATCAACGAGCGGGCGGACCTGCTCGAGGACACCCTGGCCATCCTGCACGGGCTGTGGTCCGAGCCCGACGGCTGGTCGTACACCGGCCACCAGGTCTCGATCGATGGCGCCAACTTCCACCCGAAGCCCGTCGACGTTCCCGGCCGGCCGCGGACCTCGATCGGTGGCGCGCGGCCCCGGATCCTGATCGGCGGCGGTGGCACCCCGCGCTCCTTCCGGCTGGCGGCCCGCTACGCCGACGAGTTCAACCTCAACACCCGGAGTCCCGAGCACACCCGCGAGGCGTATGCCGACCTCGACGCCGCCTGCGCGGCGATCGGACGCGATCCGGGCACGCTCACCCGTTCGGCGATGATCGGGGTCCTGATCGGCCGGGACGAGGCGGAGATGGCGGATCGGGTGTCCGCGGCCGTGCAGGCGTTCGGCTCCGAGGCCGAGGACGTCGAATGGCTCGCCGAGCGCGAGGCCCGCTGGATCACCGGAACGCCAGACCAGGCGCGCGCGGCGGTCCGTCGCTACGAGGCCGCGGGAGCGGAGCGGATCATGCTCCAGGACTTCCTGCCGTGGGACCTCGAGATGATCGACGTGATGGGAGAAGCGCTCATCGACGGGGCGTGACCTTGGCGCTCCGGCGCCCCATCCGTTCGTTGTCCGCTCCGCTCGTTCGCTCACGCACCTCCAGGTGCGCTCGCTCTCGTGCTCGCGGCCGCCTTCGGCTGGAACGTCGGAGCGCCAAGTCCCTGGTGCGTCTCGTCAGGCGTCGGCAGCGTCCGCAGCGTTGGAGGCTCGGAGGTAGGTCGGGTCGTCGCGCCGGATCGGATCCGGGTTGGTGCCGCGAGCCCGCGCCAGCCGCTCGGTCAGGAGCTGGAGTGGCGTCGCCGTTCCCATCAGGGCGGCGACCGGCGCGGGCAATCCGCCTGCCTCGGCCACGAGCAGGCGACCGGCCGGCGTCAACGACGGTTCGATGGCGGCGCCGAGATCGGCGGCCAGGATCGCCGCCGATCGCAGGCCGATCTCGCGGGCTGCTGCCAGGACCTGGCGAGCACGCACGAGGCGCTCGGCCCGGCCGGCTCGGTCGGCCAGGACCAGGACCAGGCCGGTCTCCGGTCCGGTGGCCGGCAGGTGTCCGTGCAGGAATGTCTCGAGATCGCGGTAGGCCGACGGCAGCCACGACGCCTCCTCGACCTTGAGCACGAGCTCCCGGCCGGCCGGCCGGTCCGCACCGGACGCGACTACGAGCAGGTGCTCGGCGCCGGCCAGCTCCGAGGCGATCCGCTCGGCACCGGCCGTGTCGCGGGTCCCGGCGGCAAGGAGCTGCCCGACGGCCTGGGCATCGAGGGTTCGCCCGGACAGGATCGACCCGACCGCGGCGGCCACCAGCAGCGGGCTCAGGTAGCCAACCGTGTGGCACCAGCTCTGGTCGAGCTCACCGGTCTCCACGACGATGTCGGCGATCGAGCCGCCGGGTGACCGCCGGCTGGCGGTGACGAGGGCGGTCCGGGCCCCGGCGGCACGCGAGGCGGCGAGGGCGCCATTCGTGGCGCCGGTCCCGCCCTCGTGCGAGATCCCGATCACGAGGCCACGTATGGGCGGATCCAGCGAGACCTCGAGCGCCTGCTCCGCCTGGACGGCGGCCTTCGGGAGGCCGGCGGTCCTCATCGCGTGGCGGACGACCTCGGCGAAGCCCTGCGCCCCGTGCTCCGAGGTCCCGCATCCGGTGACCACCACGGGCTCGCCGGCGCGAGCCGCGTCGCGGATCGCGGCCGCCAGCGAGGCCACACCGTTCGATGCCGGGTCCCGGCCGAGCAGGCGGCCGGCCAGCGCCGCCTCGGCCGCGATCATCTCGGTCATGTGATACGGCGGGCCGGCGCGGAGGCTCGGCTGGCCGGTGTAGGCCCATGGGTCGGGCGGACCCGGCAGCGCGGCGGTCGGATCGAAATGGTGCTCGGTGGGCATCGGTGGCTCCTTCGCAGGTCGCGAGGATAGGTCGCCGTCGCCGGCGACGACCGACCGGCCCGCGTCGTGCGACGATGGTGGTCACAAGGAGGTCGGGATGCAGGTTGGCCTGATGGCGCCGCAGGGTTGGAAGGGCGAATACGACGGCTGGGACGCGGCGGACGCCTGGACCCGCACGCTGGAGCTCGCGCGGAACGCCGAGTCACTCGGGTTCGAGTCGCTCTGGGTGTTCGATCATTTCCATACGGTTCCGGACCCGACCGACGAGATCACCTTCGAGTCGTTCTCCGTCATCGCGGCGCTGGCGATGGCGACCGAGCGTGTCCGGCTGGGTCACATGGTGGTGTGCACCGGGTTCCGCAATCCGGCCCTGACGGCCAAGCTGTCGTCAACGATCGACGTCATCAGCGGCGGCCGATTCGAGCTCGGCATCGGGGCCGGCTGGAAGGAAGAGGAGTGGCGGGCCTACGGCTACGGCTTCCCGACGCTGGGCGAGCGAATGGCGGCCCTCGCCGACCACCTCGAGGTGATCCGGCGGATGCTGAGTCCCGGGCGGGCCTCGTACGACGGTCGGCACGCGTACGTGCGAGGTGCCATCAACGTTCCGAAGGGGCTCCAGCAGCCGCGCATCCCGATCATCGTCGGCGGGAATGGCCAGCGCGTGACGGCCGGCCTCGCGATCCGCTACGCCGACGAGCTCAACTACGTGTTCCTCTCGCCGGCCGAGGTTTCCGAGCGGATGGCGTCGGTCCGTGCGCGATGTGAAGCGGAAGGGCGGGATCCGTTGTCGCTGCGCTTCTCGCTCTACACCCGGGACGAGGAGATGCGCCAGGCCGGCCAGGCGAGGGTGGACATCCTGGGCGAGCTGAACGACATCGGGCTCGACCGAATCGTCTGCTTCCCGACCCGCTGGTCGCCCACCGTGGAGACGCAGGCCGGCTTCGCCGAGGACTGTCGGGCGGCGGGCCTGGAGCTGGCCGTCCCGGTCGTCGTCTAGCCCGTCCCGGCCTCGAGCGGCCCAGGCGGTCCGTCGATACGGCCGATCCGGCGGAGCGGCGCGTACCGGAACCAGGCACGCCCGACGAGCAGGTCCAGCTGGACGGGGCCGTAGCGGCGCGAGTCGATCGGTTCGCCGAAGCCTGCCGCGACCGCCGTATCGGGACTCGCGTCGCTCAGCAGCCACGCCTCGTCCTCGGCGAGCTCCAGGTAGCCCTCGGCGAAGGGGACGCGATCGCCGGGTCCGAAGGCGACCCGCTTCACGGCCAGGGTCGCGCCATCCGGCTCGCGGAAGACGACCACCGAGCCCCGGCGCGGCCAGTGCATGAGTGTGGGGTCGAGGAGCAGCCAGTCACCGGG
>JBGPIH010000055.1:0-18155 GCA_041484785.1 Candidatus Limnocylindria bacterium | reverse complement strand
CGGGTGTCGCCCGGCTCGCCGATCCAGTGATAGGCGACCTTGTCGCCGAGGCCGCGCTCGACGTGGCGGTCGACGCAGTTGTAGCTGACATTCAGCTCACCGCCCACGAACCACTTGGCGAACGGCAGCTCCCACTCCAGGGTGGTGTCGAACGGCTTCGACCAATCGATCCGCTCGCGGGCCCGCTTGGCCCAGAAGGCCTCGAAGTCGCGCTCGGCTTCCTCGTAGAGATCGGCGGTCGCGTTGGCCTGGGCCGTGAAGGCGGGGTCCGGCGGGTAGGTCCGCGACTCGGCAAGCAGGTTCTCGATCTCGGGAGATTGGGAAGAATGCTCGACGCTCAACGGAAGCCTCGCATGCGATGTGGGCTGGCCGGGCCATCCTACCGCGCGACATCGCGGCGCGCGACAGTTCTGGGGAGCGCTTCCTTGCGAAGCCCCTACTCGGTTCCTTCCGCCAGGTCGTCCTGATCCGGGGCCAGGCCCACCTCCAGCGCGTCACGCGGGTCGCGCGCCAGGACCACGCGCTGCGGACGGGGGATCTCGATCCCGTTGGCCTTGAAGGCGTGGAGCAGGCGCTTGCGGAAGTCGCCACCCGCCGACCACTGGTCGGCGGCTCGAACCGTCCCGAGAATCTTGAGCGTCACGCCATATTCGGACAGGGCCTCCACCCGTTCCACCCGCGGCGCCTCGAGCACCCGGCGCTTCCATTTCGGGTCGCCGGCCATCTCCACCCCAACCTTGTCGACAACGTCGATCGCCTTGTCGATATCCGTCCCGTACGCAACGGTGACGTCCTGGTTGATCCGCGACCACACGCGCGTCAGGTTGGAGGCAACCCGGATCTCGCCGTTCGGAATCGTGTGGACCACGCCATCGAGGTCGCGCAGCGTGGTCCGGCGGAGCGTGAAATCCTCGACGGCGCCGGCGACCCCGGCGGCACGGATGACGTCGCCCTTGCCGAACTGGTTCTCGATCAGGATGAGCGCCCCGTTGAGGTAGTCCTTGACGAGGCTCTGCGCCCCGAACCCGACGGCGATCCCCACAACGCCCAACCCGGCGATCGCCGGCCCGATGTCGAGACCCACCTGGCCCAGCATCATCAGGGCGGCGATCACCACGATGAACGACTGGAGGGTCCTGCCACCGAGTGAATCCAGCGTGTCCATTCGCTTCTTGAGCTCGACCGCGCTGAGCTCCTGGGCCGTCCCCTCCGTGGCCTCGCGATCGAGCAGGGCCTTGACCAGGCCGCGCACGGACAGGCGGGCGAGTCGGATGGCGACGAGGGCCACCACGAGAATCAGGACGATCGGCAGGATATCGTCGCGCAGGACGTCGACGATCGTGCTCCACGGCTTCTTGTCGAAATCGGGCATCCGCAAAGCCTAGCGCCCCGGCACGCACGACAGTGGGCCCCACGCGTGCATAACGAGCCACGGATCGTCGACGATCGCGGCCGATCCTGCTCGGCGATCGGTCCCAATATGGTCAGGCATCCGCATCGCGACTGATGGGCCGAGAACGCGTGCTCGTCCAAGCCAAAGCGCTTGCCGGCTGAGCGTGAGCCGAGTGTCTGTGCGACCGTTCAGGGCGCCAGATCGTGCCTACCAGTCCCAGCCGGAATTGTGTCCAGCCAGCGGCCCGCGGACGGTCAATCATCCATTCCACGAGTATTTGGCATCATGGGGCGAAAGGGAGGCGACCCCCGGCATAGCCATGCTGGAGCGCCCGGAGGTTCGATAACAGCCTGACGTCGCCCCCGCGCCGGCGCGGATGCCACGCACCCGAGCGCCCTCAGGCGGCGGTGCCGCCCAGTCGGATCGAGATTGCGGCGGCCGCCTCACGGGCCTGGGCCGACAGCTCCGGAATCCGCCGCGGGGTGAGCCGGAAGGCCGGTCCCCAGACATCGACCGCCGCGATCACGTTGCCGCGCGCATCGTGGACCGGCGCGGCGACCGCGTTGAGCCCCAGCTCGTACTCGCCGATGGCCGTGGCGTAGCCGCGCCGGCGGATTCGGGCGAGATCCTCGAGCAGCGGTTCGAGCTCCACGATCGTTCGCTCCGTGTAGCTGACCAGGCCGCGCCGGACGATCCGCAGGACCTCGCGCTCGGCGAGCGACGAGAGCAGGACCTTGCCCGACGCGACGCAATGGAGCGGCGTGGCCCGCCCGGTCCAGTCGCCGACGGCGACCAGGTTGGGACCGTCGACCTGGGCGACCGCCAGCATCGAATCGCCCTCCAGGATGCCGAGGCCGGTCGTTTCGTGGGTCAGCCGCGCCAGGCGCTCCAGCTCGGGCAGCGCAATGCCGCGCAGGTCGAGCGTGCGTTCGGCACGCTCGGCCAGCCGGATGACCACCAGGCCCAGGCGGTACTTGCCGGTTTCGTCATCCTGCTCGACCAGGCCGCGCTTCTGGAGGGTCGCCAGCAGGCGCGATGCCGTCGACTTGTGGAGCCCCAGCCGGCGGGCCAGCTCCGTCACCCCGGCCTCGCCCTGGCTCTCGCCGAGGGCGAGCAACAGGGCCGCCGCGCGGTCGACGGACCGAACCGCGTTACCGTCGAGGACCATGCCGCCCGGTCCGTTCATCCGGCCGATGGGTGCGACATCGCGCCCATATGCGGCGGTCCGCCGATCTCGCCGTGAGCGCGGGCCTCGAGGGCGGCGTCGAGCGAGTCGCTGAAGATCGTCAGGACCTCGTCCACGATGTCTCCCTGTGCGTGCGCCTCGCACATGAACCACGGCTCGCGGGAGTCCGGCTCCGGCATCGCGCCGCGGGCATGCATCCCGACGGCGATCGCATCGTAGAGCTCGTGATCGGTGTTCGCCCAGTCGCGATACTCCGATGGCTGGGTGTCGGTAAACATGATCCCGAACATGCAGGGATGGCCGGTGAAGACGTAGGGCAACCCGGTCGGATTGAGGATCTCGCGCAGGCCATCCTGCATCCGGCGGCCGGTCGCGTGGACCGTCTCGAGGGCGTTCGTGTCGCGCAGGATCTCGAGGGTCTTCACCGCGGCCGCGGCCGCAATCCGGTTTCCGGCGTAGGTCCCACCGTGGCTGACCTTGTCGGGAAGGACGCTCATGACCTCATCCCGACCACCGAACGCCGCGGCCGGGTAACCGTTGCCCATCGCCTTGGCATAGGTCGCGAGGTCCGGCTTGATCCCGAAGTACTCGGCGGCTCCACCGCGGGCAAAGCGGAAGCCGGTCTTGACCTCGTCGAAGATGAGGAGAATGCCGAATTCCTCGGTCAGGGCGCGCATCGCCTGGTGGAAGCCGGGCTTCGGCAGGATGCCCTGGGCGTTGCCGAGGACAGGTTCGACGATGATCGCGGCGATCTCCTCGCCCTGCCGCTCGAACAGTCGGCGCAGGGCGTCGATGTTGTTGTAGCGGGCCGGAATGATCGTCTCGGCCACTGGCGCGGGAATGCCGCGGCCGTAGGTCAGCCCAACCGGACTGTCCGGGTCGCCCAGGTCGGACATCACGTCCGGCGTCACGCTGATCAGCGCGTAGTCGTGGACGCCGTGGTACTGGCCCTCGAACTTGACGATCTTGTCGCGACCGGTGTAGGCCCGGGCCACGCGCATCGCGTGCATCGTGGCCTCGGTCCCGGAGACGGTCATCCGCGCCTTGTCCACCCAGCCGGTGAGCTCCTTGACCAGCTCCATCGCCCGAACCTCGTCCTCGCTGGTGAGCGAGAAGCTGACGCCCTTGCGCATCTCCTGGTTGACGTAGTCGTCGACGCGCTCGTCGGCGTGGCCCAGGATCACCGGCCCGTAGCCCATCCGCAGGTCGATGTACTCGTTCCCATCGACGTCCCAGACCCGGCCACCCTTGCCCCGATCGATGTAGATCGTGTCCTCGCCCCAGGCACGGAAGTTCGAGTTCGTGCCGCCGGGCAGCGTCTTGAGGGCGCGCCGGTAGAGGGCGGACTGGCGTTCGCGGCGAAGCGCGGGCACGGTTCGAGCGGCGGGTTCGGTGGCCATGGACGACCTCGTGCTGCGGGTTACGATGGCGCGGTCCGTGGGACAGGGGTTGCGCGGAGTGGGACACGCGCCCGCGCATCGTGCCACAGCGGGCCTTGGAGCGTCAACGGACGCGCGCGAATCACGTGGCCAGGCGCGCTCCAGGGCACGAATCTCGTTTGTGGGATGCCCGGATGGCTCGGGATGCGTGACTTGCGGGTCCGGACGGGTGGTGGCGCCCAACCGGCCGCGACGTGGCCGGGCCTTACCCCTCGGTGCCGGTCGAGGCCGCCTCGATCTCGCGAACGGACTTGACGACACGGCGACGGCGATCGTGCAACGCGTCGTGGATCTCGCCGGCGCTCCGCGAGCCGTCCGCCTCGGGATGTGGGTGCGGATGCGCGTGGAAGTGGTCGGCGTCGATCTCGAACGGCATGTGAGCGCCGAACAGCTCGATGAAGCGCTGGACGAGCTCGGGATCGAACTGCATCCCGCTGTGGCGGCGGATCTCGCGCAGCGCCGCCTCGTGGGTGATCGCGTCGCGATACGGCCGACCGGCAACCATCGCCTCGTAGGCATCGGCGATGGCGACGATCCGGGCTCCGACCGGGATCTCCTCGCCCGCCAGGCCGTGCGGATAGCCGCGGCCGTCGAACCATTCATGGTGGTGCAGGACGATCGTCGCGGCGTCGCGGAGCGCGCCGGCCTGCTCGAGGATGACCTGGCCGATCTTGGGATGTTCGGAGACGATCCTCCACTCGGGATCGTCTAGCTCGCCTGGCTTGGTCAGGATCGCATCGGGGATGGCCAGCTTGCCCAGATCGTGCAACAGGCTGGCAACGCGGATCCGCTCGACCTCGCTCTCGGGCAGGCCCATGTGATTCGCCAGCTCGACGGCGGCGCCCGCGATCATCGACGACGGCTTCCCGGCGAAGCTGGCTCGTGAATCCAGGGCTGCGGTCAGTGAATCGGTTGCGGCACCGAAGGCCGCGCGGCCGACCTCGATCGCGTGATCCCGGGCGCTCGGCGCGATGGCGGCCCGGCGGACGAGCCCGTTCTCCTCGAGCTCGTGGAAGACGTAGACCTGATCGCGTCCGAGCGCCTTGGCGCTGTACATCGCGTTGTCCGCGTCGCGCACCAGCGACTCGAGGTCGAGATGACCGCCGAGCCCACCGGCCACGCCCGCCGACAGCGTGGCGGACGCCCGGTAGCCGTCGTCGAGGGCGACCTCCTCGCGGGCGACCAGTCGACGGAGCTTCTCGGCCAGCGACGCGGCCGCGTCCACGTCGGTCTCGGGCAGGACCAGCAGGAATTCCTCGCCGCCGTATCGACCGACGACGTCGATGGCGCGGACGTTCTCCTGGAGCGCCTCGGCGATGCGCCTGAGGATGAGGTCGCCGGCAGCATGGCCGTGCGAGTCGTTGAGTCGTTTGAAATGGTCGAGGTCGACCATCACGACCGAGAGCTGGTGGTTGAACCGCGCCGCCCGCTCGATCTCCGTCGCGAGGTGGGCCAGCACGGCCTGGCGGTTGAGCACGCCGGTCAGGTGGTCAACGGTGGCCTGCGTCCAGACTTCGGTGAGCCGCTCAGCCAGATGCCCGAAGCTCGCGCGAAGCTTCCGATCGCGGATTCCCTCGGCCGTCGCCAGGTGACGCGCGTCTGTGGCCGAGCCGAGCAGGTCCATGAGGTTGACGATCCGCCGCGTCTGGCGCCGCACTACGGTCAGGGCGAAGCCGGCGGCTCCCAGGATGGCGGCAACGAACGCGATCCCGACGAGCAGGTACGTCGATGCCGTTCCGGGCGATAGATCGGCGAAGTTGAGCATGCTGCGCGCTGACTCCCCGCAGAAGGCATGACTGCCCTGTGCCGCAAGGGTGCGCTCCGTCGACGCGACGCACCATGAGCCGATAGTCCCGGTGTGACGGCACCGGGTCCGCGCCCCATCAGCCCACGTTCAGACCGGCGTGGGCAGCCAGCTGGGCAGCTCGCGGGCCAGCGTAGCCAGGGGGAGCGAGCCGTGCCCCAGCACCGCGTCATGGAACGCCCGCATGTCGAAGGCCGAGCCGTCGCGTGCGGTGAGCTCCGCCCGGAGTCGCTGGATCTCGCGCTGGCCGATCTTGTAGGTGAGGGCCTGGCCAGGCAAGCAGATGTAGCGGTCGGTCTCGATGGCCGCGTCGGTCTCCGAAAGGCCGGCTCCCCGCAGGAAGTCGATCGAGCGCTGGCGTGGCCAGCGCAGCGCGTGGAGCCCGGTGTCGACGACCAGGCGGGCCGCCCGCCAGGCCTGTGCATCCAGCATCCCGAAGCGTTCCGCCTCGCTACGAAACAGGCCCATCTCGTCGGCCAGGCGCTCGCTGTAGAGGCCCCAACCCTCGACGTACGCGCTCCCCACCATCCGCGCGCCCAGGCGCCGGAAGGTGATCAGGTGCGGGTTCTCCATCTCGAGGGTGATCTGGAAGTGGTGACCCGGCGCCGCCTCGTGATAGGTCGTCGTGGCGAGCTTGGTGTACGTGCGGCTCGGCAGGTCATAGCCGTTCGCGTAGTAGATCCCCGGGCGAGAGCCGTCGGGTGCGGGCGGGTAGTAATAGGCGAACGGGGCGTCCTTCTCCTTGTAGGCCTCCACCAGGCGGACCTCGCAGCGCGCCTTGGGCAGGACCCCGAAGTAGCGTGGTGCAGCGGCCATCGCCCGCTCGATGTCGTCGGCGGCTCGCTCGCTGAGCGCCGCCCTGGTCATCGGCTGGTTCGTCGGCTCGGCGTTGAGGTGGGCACGGTAGGCCGCCGTGTCGTCACCGTAGCCCTGGGTCCGCGCGATCGCCCGGCGCTCGTTTTCGATCGATTCGAGCTCGTCGAGCCCGATCTGATGGACTGCCTCCGGGTCGAGCTCGAGGGTCGTCCAGGCGCGGATCGCGGTTCGATACAGCCGCTCGCCGTTGGGTGCCGACCAGAGGCCCGGTTCCTGCCGCGTGGCGGCGAGGTAGTCGCCCTGGAGGGTCTCCAGGAACGCCACATCGGCCGGCTGGACGACGTCGCGGACGATCGTCCGGATTCGCTCGCGATCGGCCTCGCGCGCCACTTTGACCATCGACGGCACGATGGCCGACTCGATCGGCACGGCGAGCATCCGCTCGATCTGGGCGATCGTTCGCTCCGTGACGATGCGCGGCGCGGTCAGGCCCGACGCCAGGCCGTCGCGCAGGATCTGGACGTTCGCTGCCATGTAGGCCGGATAGGCGTGCAGGCGGGCGATGAACGCCTGGAGCCGTTCCGGGTTGTCCGCCGGCTGGAATTGCGTCATCTGGGGCAGGAGCTGCTGCGGCCCGCCCATCTGGTCCACCACGCGAAGCTGGTGGAAGGCGAGGCCGTCCTCCTCGACCTGGAGGTCGGCGATCACCTTGAGCAGGTCGCGGGTGATCCGGTCCTCGGTCGGAAGGGCGTCCGTCCCGATCGCCGCGGCGTCCGCCGCGGTTTGGGTCATCAGCGCGCGCGTCCGGGCCCGGCCCTCGGGACCCGGATCCTCGAGCCGGTCCGCGAAGCGCTCATCGCCATAGAGGGTTGCGGTCGTCGGGTTCAGCTCGAGAACGCGGTTCCAGAAGCGATCGGCGAGCTGGTTCACCGGCGAGGTCGCCTGGTCGGGGAGGGTCACGGATTCGCTCCTGTGCAGCGCGACGGCGGGCCGTGCGCGAGGGTGGGGCTTCCAGCCTACCGCGAGGAGGCCTCGACCGCCGTCTGCGGCGTCGCCGCCACGCTCAGAACAATGGAAGTTGCTCGCCGCTCCGCTCGATCAACGGGTCCAGCCCCAGATAGGGCTCGAGATCGGCGAGATCGAGCGGGTCGCGCGCCAGGAAGGCACGGAGGTGGTCCGACTTGACGATGTGCCAGGTCCCCTCGTCGAGGGCGGTGCGCAGCAACGGCGAGCGCTCGAGCTTGTAGCGGACGAGCTCGGCCCGTTCGGGGGCGACCACCAGGAAGCGGATGATCGAGTCGTCGGCCGGGATGCGCCCGTGTCGCCGCAGGATCGGCTCGCCGAGCATCGCGGTCCACTCGACCTCGAACAGGAGGGCGACCTTGCCCCGGATGTACCAGATGGCATCGACGTCGGCCAGGCCCTCGCCGGCGTGGCTGATGCCACCGAGGTAGACGCGCCGCTCGCGGGCATCGAGCCGGTCGATCAGCGGACCATCCACCGTGCGCCGCGTCTGCTCCGCGCGACCGATCCAGACCCGCATGCCCATGCGATGGCCGGCGTCGGTGAGGACCGCCAGGAGCTCCGTGTGCTCCTGGCTTCGGCGCAGCAGGTCGTCTCCGGTGATCAGCCCGTCCGGCGTGCTCGCGAGGCTGCGGTAGCTGTCGAGACAGGCGCGCACCAGGCCCTCGTCCGGCAGGTCGTGGCCGGTGAACAGGGAGGCGATCCGCTCGTAGAAGGCGCCCTCCGAGATCGGGCCCGCGGTCGACAGCAGGCTGAAGACCGCCCATTCGACTCGATCGGCGAGGGGCACCGCGGCGGCCTCGCGATCCGCGCGATCGGCGAGCCACCAGCGGCCGGGCTCGATCTCGACCAGCCGCCGCTGGGTCGGGCGCGTCAGCTCGTCGCGAATCAGGGCGAGCAGTCCCTCGACCGGATCCGGCGCGACGTCGCGGGCAGCGGTGGCGCGCCGGACGCGGGCCTGGGCGCCCGACGAGGATTCGAGACGATCCTGACCGGGGCCGTCCGGCGGGTTGACGTCCTCGAGAACGGCCTCACCGGGGCGACCAGGCCCGCCACCGGCTTCGGCCCAACCCTCTGGGGACCGCTCGGTCGGGAGGGTCGTCGCGGCGAACCGGCGGAGCTGGCCCGCCCGATCGAGGCCAACCAGGACCTCGCCCAGGATCCGCTCGTAGCGCGCCGGCTCGCCTCGGGCGCGCAGGGTCTCGACCGTCGTCTCGGTCACCGTATGGGCCGCGTCGGCGGCCGAGAACGGCCGTTGATCGAAGCGCTCGGGCGGCGCGAACAGGCCGCGACCCGGAACGACGTCGGGGTCGCCGGCACCGCCCGGCACCGGCTCGAGCCCGACGTTTGCCCGGGTCCTCGGTCCGGGTGGCAGGAGGCCACCCGGTGGCAGCAGCTCCACGATCCCTTCGGCGTCGTCGTCGGGATCGGCCAGCCGGGCGCTCAGGACCCGATAGCCGGCCGTCGCCCCGCCCATCACCGCGGCGACCACGGCCTCTGCCCCACCGTCCACGAGCTGCACGACGCGGCCGTCGCGGGCCATCACCGGCTCCACGGCTTCCAGCGCGCGCCCGATCGAGGCCGCCTGCCAGCTCCAGGGCGCGCGCAGCGACGCGCTGGCCAGCGCGTCGATGGGCAGGACGGCCGCCGCTTCGCGACCCAGCACCCAGGCGGTCCCGTGGTAGGCCGCCGCCAGCCGCTCCAGGCTCGGGCGCATCGGCGGCTGCCCCAGAACGAGCCGGACCCGAGGGGTGGGTGCCGTCCGACCGTAGCCGCTCGTGTCGTCACGCAGCGAGAGGAGGCCGGACGGGCCGGACAGGCCGAGTACCGCCGTTGCCGTCCCCTCGCCGAGGCTGCGCAGGTCCTCGCCCAGTCGCGCCTGGACCGGCCCCAGTGCCCCGCCGTCCAGTCGCTGGATGAATCCCCGGACGGCTCGAAACGCGTCCTCGAAGGCCAGCCATGGATTGCGCTCGCGCCATTGCGCGCCGGTCGGTGGCCGGACGTGTCCCCCGGCGATCCGCAGGGTCGCGGCGCGACCGGACTGAGTCGCGAGGCGACTGGCGGGCAGGATCGCATGGAGGAGCGCCAGGCGAAGGGCCGCGAGGACAGGCGCGGCGCGCAGGTCGCCCTCGATCCGCTCCAGGATGGCGCCGAGCCCGACCAGCTGGCGCGGCGTGTGCAGGTCCAGGAGCTCCTCGGGCAGGGAGGCGGCGCCGGCGACCTCGGGGAACCGCCCACGCAGCATCGAGCGCATCGCCTCCGCACCGATGTCGGCATGGGCTCGAACCAGATCGTCCGGGTCGAGCACCGCCTGGCGCTGTTCCGAGCCGCCGCGCTGGTCGCGGCAGACGGTGCACCGGTAGTGCCGAGTGATCGGGCGCGCCACTTCGCCCGGGCTGCCAGACTCGTCCTCCGTCGACCAGACGATGTCGTCGACAACGAGCATCCGGGAGCAGGTGGCGCAGCGGGTGGCGAACAGATCGCCGATCGAGACCTTCAGGCTGGAGTCGCCGCGCGGTGACGCGGCCATGCCCTGGAACGCGGCGTCGAGGTGGCGGACGTCCGGCGGGCGCAGCACGACCTCGGCGAGCATCCGGGTGAGCGGGCTCGATTCGAGCGAGATCCCGCGGCGTTGGAGATCCACCGAGGCGCGGGCGATCCAGCCGCCCCGCCCGAACAGGTCGGCGACCACATCGCCCGGCCCGCTGTGGAGCTCGATCCGGGCGGACACGATCGCCGGCGAGGGTGCCGGCGCGAGCCGGTCGAAGGCCGGCAGCGAGTGCCCGGGTTCGGTGGTTGCGAACGGCGCTCGGCCCGTCATCCGACAGATGCTAGCCGACGGGCGGGCACGATCTGCGGGAGCTCAGTCCTCCCGCGGCGCGACTTACGGCTCGTCGAGCTCGTCGGGCTCGTCCTCGAACGCCTCGTCCGTCGTGGAATCGGGCGGCAGGACGCGATCGAGATCCTCGATCTCCTCGTCCTCCTCGTCGTCCTCGAGGTCGTCCTCGAGGTCCATCTCCTCGCGAACCAGCGTGCCCTTCGTATACGGGCGCAGGTCCGTCGACTTCGCCGCTGTCGGGAAGCTGACCTTGCCGTAGTTGGTCGGGTCCTGGAAGATCTCGCGCAGGATGATCCGGACGTCCTTGTCGCCGAGCGAGGTCACGCCGGCCGCGTACTTGTTGCCGTCCCCGATGAGCTTGAGCAGGCGGGCCGCAACGCGCGGCTCCACGACGCCGATTCGGACGCCGTTGCTGTGGGCGATCAGTCGGTTGCCCTCCGGCGTGAGCTCGACCGCATCGCCCGGGTTGACCTGGGCCAGCTGGCGGGGGTCCGCGAGATCCGTCAGGAACGCGAAGCCGGTCTTGCCGGTCTCTTCCACGAAGATGCTGACCGGGGCCTTGCTGCCTTCCTGGGCCGGGACGGTCTGCTCGCCGGCGGTGACGAGCAGGACCTTGAGCCGATCGATGTTGCGCTCGGCGATCCGGTTGGTGGGATCGAGCGCCAGGGCGGTCTGGTAGTGCTCGCGGGCGGCACGGAGCTCGCCGAGCTCCCAGAGCGACTTGGCGAGCCGGTTCTCCGACTCGGCATCCGGACCGAGCTCGAGCAGCTTGCGGTTGGTCGCCGCCGCATCCGACCATTTGGCGGCCGATGCCTGGGCGATCGCCTGGTCCGCCAGCTGCCGCTTCTGGCGGGTCAGGTTGACCGGACTCTGGGCGGTGCTTTCGATATCGGGGAAGGTCACGAGTCGGTCGTCCTTTCGAGGCGTGGCGGAATTCGGAGCGGAGCTGGAGCTGGGCGCGCGGCGACGGGGCCTGATGCGCGAGTATCGCTTGTAGCACGCTCCGGGCGAGGCGTCAAACGACCATCGCCGATCCGCGCGGCGGACGCTCCTCAGGCGCGGAGCATGAGGTTCCAGGCGGCGACGACGATTCCCAGCACGGCCAGGAGCCCCGTCTGCCAGATCCAGCGCGACTCGCGACGGCGAGCCGGGGTCGTGCCGGTGAGGGCGTCCCACAGGTAGACGGCCAGGGTCAGCAGGGCGGGTCCGACCAGGCGCGGGATCTCCATCGCGCGGAGGGCAGCCGCGCCGATCGCGATCGCGGCCGCATACATGCAGGCGGACAGGATCGCGTCCCCCAGGTTCGAGACCCGCAGGGCGACCGCGCGATACCCCAGCAGTCCGGCGACGATCCCGTCGCCGGCCGCGAGGATCAGCAGGTTGCTCTCCGGCAGCGTGCCGGCGCCACCGGTTCGCTGGACCAGGCCGCCCGGCACCATGGCCGCGACACCCGCGAACCCGATGAAGCTGACCAGCAGGATGGTGACCAGGACGGCCGTCTGATCGTCCGCGGTCAGCCCGCTCGAGGCGCGATGGATCCGCGCCTCCAGCGCCAGGGTCCGGCGAACGAGCAGCCAGGTGATCGCGAGCGCCGGCACCAGCCCTAGCCCGAACGGGACCAGGCGGATCGCACCGAGACAGGCGACGGCGGCGACCGCGGGGAGGATCAGCGCCTCGATCGCGACGCCGGCGCCGGCTTCGGTCGGTCCGAGCTCGTCCGCGAGGACCTGGAGCGCGCCGAGCACGACCGCGCCGAGCAGGAGCCCGGCGACGAGCCAGACGACCGGCGGGTCGACCAGCCGGGACAGGCCCACGATCGTGACCGCGACCAGGGCGAGATCGCGCTGCCCCGGGCGGTCCTCAGGGTCGACGACCGCACGCAGGCTCACGGGACGCGCCCGGGCTTGCCGGCGGCCCACGCCAGCAGGTCCGCCCGCGAGCGCGTGTTGACCACCGATTCCGGGCCGATCCAGGCCCGGCGCGCCTGGCTGACGCCCCAGCCGAGGTAGGCGAGCTCGCCGGTGTCGTGGGCGTCCGAGTCGATGGCCACGAGGCAACCCAGCGCAACCGCGCGACGGGCGCGCTCCACGGCGAGGTCCAGGCGCGGCGGCGAGCCGTTCATCTCGAGCGCGGTGCCGGTGCGTGCCGCCTCCGCGTAGATCGCGTCCCAGTCGAGGTCCAGGTCGTCGCGCTCGCCGATCTTGCGCCCCGACGGGTGGGCGATCACGTCGACGTGCGGGCTTCGGATGGCGTTCAGCGTTCGGCGGGTCAGCTCGTCGCGGGTCTGGCGGCGGCCCACGTGAACGGACGCGACGACGAGATCGAAGCGGGCCAGGAGGGCGTCCTCGAAATCGAGCGTGCCGTCCGCGCGGATCTCCAGCTCGCAGCCGTGGAGCAGGCGAAAGCCTTCCGGGGGCGTGACCGCGGGCGCGCTGCCGGCGGCCTCCTCGGCGGCGAACCGCCGGTTGAGCTCGGCGATGATCCGGGCCTGCTGGGCGACGCGCGCCGGCGTCAACCCGCGGGCGATGCCGAGCGACTGCGAGTGATCGGTCAGGACCTGGTACGCCTGTCCACGCGAGCGGGCCGCCTCGATCATCGCCTCGATCGATTGATGCCCGTCCGACCAGTCCGAATGGCTGTGCAGGTCCCCGCGCAGATCGTCGAGCGAGACGAGCGCCGGCAGCCGGCCGGCGAGGGCGGCCTCGATCTCGCCCTCGTTCTCGCGCAGCTCGGGCTCGATGAACGGCAGCCCGAGGAACCCGTAGGCCTCTGGCTCGGTCGCGAAGGTCCGAAGCTCGGCGGCTTCGCCCGTCAGCGGTTCGCCGCCCGGGCCGATCCGCAGGAACCCCTTCTCGGAGAGGCTCCAGCCCTGGTCGCGAGCCATCGCCCGCAGCCGCACGTTGTGCTCCTTGGAGCCGGTGAAATGGATCCGGTAGGTCCCGGCGGCGCCGGGCGGCATCGTCATCAGGTCGACCTGCGGCCCGCGGATCAGCCGGACGGCGGACTTCGCCACGCCCTTGTTGATGACCGCCTCGACCATCGGCAGCGACGTGAAGGCCGCCATCAGGCCGGCCGGATCGCTCGTCTCGGCAAGCAGATCCAGGTCGCCGATCGATTCGCGGCGCCGCCGGAACGAGCCGGCGGGCTCAAGCGAGCGGAGCCCAGGGGTCGCGGACAGGGCGTCGATGAGCCCGTTGACGAGGTCCTCGGCACGATCGAGGTGCATCCGTTCCGGCGGCCGGTCGGCCAATCGGGTGAGGCCCTCGAGAACCAGGGTCTCGGTCCGGGCCGACATGCCGCGGACGGTCCGCAGGCGGCCGGATTCGGCCGCCTGGCGGAGGTCGTCGAGCGAACCGATCGCCAGCTCCTGGTGCAGTTGCCGGACCGTCTTGGGCCCGAGGCCCGGAACCTGGAGGATCTCGACGAGGCTCGGCGGGATCTCGGCCCGCAATCGCTCGTGGAACGCCAGGCGACCGGTCGTTGCCAGCTCGGCCAGCTTGTCGCTGATCGCCTTGCCCACCCCGGGAATCCGCGGCGGGTTCCCGGAACGGTAGGCCGAGACGAGGTCGACCGGACTCCGCCCGATCGCGTCGGCTGCCCGATGGTAGGCCACGGTCTTGAAGACGAGCTCGCCCTTGAGCTCGAGGATGTCGCCGATCTCGTGAAAGATCCGGGCGAGGTCGCCGTTCGTCAGGCTGGCCTGGTCGGTGGTCACCGCCGGATGGTAGCCCGGCGCGGCCCGAGGGTCGTCGCTCACCCGGCAGCAGCGGATCGAGCTACGCCGCGACGACCCGGTCCCGGCCCGCCTTCTTGGCCCGATAGAGGGCCCGATCGGCCTGGACGATCAGGTCGTCGATTGGCTGGTCCGACCGGTTGGAGATCGCCACACCCACCGAGACGCTGACCCTGGCGACCCCGAACCGCGCGAGATCGAGCCCCGCCACCGCCGAGCGAACGCGTTCGCCGACCTCGAGCGCGACCTGCGGCCCCGGGTTGCGCAGCAGGACCACGAATTCCTCGCCGCCGTAGCGAGCTGGCACGTCGTCCTCGCGGACGGCGGACACGATCGCTCCGGCCACGTCCCGGAGGACCTCGTCGCCGATCGCGTGCCCAAACGTGTCGTTGAGCAGCTTGAACCGATCAATGTCCACCATCAGCACGCCTACCGCGTCATCCGATCGCCGGCGCCGGGCAAGCAGGCCGCAGAACTCGTCGAAGTAGCGCCGGTTGGGCAGGCCGGTCAGCGCATCGGTCGAGGCGCGCGCTTCCGCATCGCGATGCGAGTACGCCCGAGCCAGTGCCGCCGATGCTTCGTCGGCGGCTCCGCCGAGCAGCCGTCGCGTGGTCCCGGACCACGTGTCGCCGGTTCGATGCGACAGCACGATGGCTCCCACGACCCCGTCGTCCGAGGTCAGCGGCGCGGCGAGCGTGCGATGCAGCCCGTAGACGCGCCGGACCCGGGCGGCGATCCGGTCGGCGACCAGCTGGCCCTCACGGCCACCGCTGAGCCCCGCGGCCGCCCTGCCCACCCTGACACCGCGGGCGGAGCTCCCAGCCAGCCGGCCGGCGAGATCGGCCCGGGCCCGCCCGCCTCGGCCGATCAGGCCCTCGAGCCGGGCGCGAGCGTCCCCTCCCGCGGCAACCGGCTGGCCGAGCTCGGCCATCACCGGGACCCTGACCGGGTCGCGCTCATCGACCGGGCCGATCTCGAAGACGGGGTCCTCCAGGTCGGCGATCGGCAGCAGGGTGGCCGAATCGGGAACCCCCGGCCGTGCGCTGACCAGCGTCGCGTCAAGCACCCGGGCGTCGGGGCGGCGGCGAACGACGACGATGTGGTCGGCGTCGGTCGCCCGGGCCAGCTCGTCGACGATGGCACTCAGGATCGCGTCCGGGGAGATCGAGCGCGACAGCCCGGAGAGGATTCGAGTGAACGATTCGGCCTCGGCGCGACGGGCCGTCTCGAGCGCGGAGACCGCACCCCGATGGAGGACCGACGCGGATCCCGCGACGATCAGCAGGGCGACGATCGCCCAGTCAATCGGGTCCGCCCTCGACGTGGCCAGGCGGATCGCCACGATGCCGCCGAGGGCGATGAAGGAGCCGGCGAAGATCCCCCACGACCGCCGGATTCGGCGGTCGGGCACCTCCGGCGGTGCGGCCGGCGGGCTGGGGGGTTCGATCACTTCGGGATATGAGGATGGCGGTCCGCGAGTGGGACGTCCACTGGTACTTTCGTACCCCGGTCAGGCGGCGTCGCTCTCCGCTCCGGCGGCATCGTGGCCACCGTCTCGCTTCACCGTGTACAGCGCCCGATCCGCGGCGGCGATCAGGTCGGTCGCCGTACGCCCGTCGCCCGGGTAGGTGGCGACGCCGATCGAGGCGCCCATCGGGACCGGGCCGCGCTGCTCGCCCACGAAGGCATGCTCCCGGAAGGCTTCGAGGATCCGCTCCGCAGCGCGGCGAGCCTCGGCGGCGTCGGTCTCGGGCAGGATGATGGCGAACTCGTCGCCACCGTAGCGTGCCGGGATGTCCGACGCGCGCAGCGTGGACCGGATCAGCTCGGAGGTCCAGGTCAGCACACGGTCGCCGAACAGGTGGCCGAACGTGTCGTTGACCAGCTTGAAGTCGTCGAGGTCGAGCATCAGCACGCTCAGCGGCCGGCGCCCACGCTGGGTCCGGACGACCTCCTCGCCGAGCCGCTCGTGGAGGAACCGGTGGTTGTAGAAGCCGGTGAGCGGGTCCCGGTCCGCGAGCTTCCTGGCGTCCTCGTACAGCCTCGCGTTCTCGAGCGCCATCGCGGCCTCGTTGGCCATCGTTCGGACGAGTCCGAGGACTTCGTCGCTCCAGGCGATGGCCGACGTCGAAAAGAGCTCCACCAGTCCGATCGACTGGCCCTTGGCCACCAGCGGCAGCATGGCCAGCGCGCGCTGACCCGCGGGACGCAGCAGGGCCACCTCCGCCGGATCCGCGGCCGGGTCCTCGCTGTCGATCAGGACCGTCTCCTGGCGCTCCAGCACGCGCGTGGTGGTCGGATAGCCCGAGACCTCGAAGTACGGCTGCATCTCCGCGATCGGAACGGGCGGGTAGAGACCGAGCGATTCCAGCCGCCCTCCCGGGCGATCCCAGTAGCTGACGGCGCACTCGTCCACGCCCGTGGCACGGGCCATGTGGCTGGCGATCAGGTCCGCGACCTGGCGTGGATCGAGGCTGGTCGAGAGGTCGGCACTCATGTCCAGCAGCCGGCGCATCTCGCCGGCGAGATCCTGGGTCCTGCTCAGCAGGCGCGCCGACTCGACCGCGGTCGCGGCCTGATCGGCGAGGATCGTCAGCAGGCGGAGGTCGTCCGAGCCGAAGCCGTTGAGGCCCAGCTTGGAGAGGGTGATCACGCCGATGGTCGTGCCGTCATAGCGCAGCGGCACGACCAGCATGGACTCGTCGACGTCGTCGGTTCCGGGGATCGTCCGGCCCCGCGGATCGCCGTTGGCGTCGTTGACCAGCAGCGGGACGCCGTGCTGGGCGACCCAGCCCGTGAAGCCCTCCCCGACTCGCGTGTGCAGGACAGCCATGTCCACATGCTCGTAGGCGCCCACGGCACCCTCGAAGGCGATCGGGACGACGTGATCCGGGGGCTCGATCAGGTAGACGCGGGCGTTGTGGTAGTCGATGATCCGGCGGGTCTCCTCGACCACGGTCCGGCCGACCTGTTCGACGCTGCCGGCGCGGCTCATCCGCGCGGAGGCGGCCTGGAGCATCTCCAGCTGCGCCGCCCGCGTTTCGGTCTGCTCGAAGAGCTCGGCGTTGGACAGCGCGATCGCGGCGTGCGTCGCCAGCGTGCGGATGAACGCGACGTCCGCGCTCGTCCACGCTCGCGGCTCCTGGGTCACGGCCGACAGCGCCCCGATCACCCGGTCGTGGTAGATCAACGGTGCGATCAGGAGGCCGATGAAGTCATAGAGCCCGGCATACCGCTCGAATCCGAGCCCCTCGACCGAACGGACGTCCGGCCACGCGAGCACTCGCCCGTTTCGAATGACCTCGCCCGGCCAGCCTTCGTTCCACCGGAAGGTGGGGAGGCGTCGCGCGACTTCGTCGGACATGCCGGCCCAGGCGGTGACCTCGAGGAACTCGCCGTGCAGGATCCGGATGGTGGTGGTGTCCGCCCGGAGCGTGCGATTCGTCTCGTCGACGATCATCCGGAACAGCTCCTGGCGGTCGTGCGACGCGGCCAACCGCCCGGCGATGCCAAGGACCGCGTCCAGGCGACCGGCGAGCTCCGTCTCGAGGCTCGGTTCGCCCAGGGTGATGGCATCGGGGATCGCCACGAGTGTCGGGGCCGCCCCGGCCTCGGACGGATCCAACCTCATGTCCTCCAATGCACGCACACTGCGATGGTGGCACTCGAAGGGTGCCGCGGGGCGCCGCCATCGGTCAGGGGCAGGGGTAGGAAGAAAGTCCCATCGTTGACCGTGGAATGGGCCCGGAGATACACTCCGGCCGCGTCGTGATCCCCCTGCGGACCACGTCCGTTCAGCTTCGCATCGCGAGGTCAGCACCCCCCGTGGACGACGGTCCCAGTCGCTGCGGCGCCCGGCGCGCCGCGAATACCAGGAATTCCGTCCGCCCCGCCTTCTGACGGCTGACCGCGACCCCGAGCG
>JBGPIH010000054.1:0-18741 GCA_041484785.1 Candidatus Limnocylindria bacterium | reverse complement strand
TCGTCGCGTCCGTCGCCGGCTTCCGCTCGGGCGCTGATGAGGCGGTCTACGCCGCGACCAAGTTCGCCCAGGTGGGACTGGCCGGAGGGCTCGATCGCGAGCTCCGCGAGAAGGGGATCCGGGTGACCATCATCGCCCCGGCCGGCACCGCGACCGAGTTCGCGATCGGCAGTGGCCGCACGGAGGACATGCCCGAGCTGCACACCTACCTGCGGCCGGAGGACATCGCGTTCGCGGTTCGAACGGTCCTCGAACAGCCGCGGCGGCTGCGAACGCAGTACTGGACGATCTGGAGCATGGCCCAGGGAAGCTGACCGGGTTGGGCTCGGCGAGGCCGCCGACGGCGCCGGTGCCGGGACGGGTCAGTCGGCGCCGTGCCGGAGCGCGCGGCCGGGGGTCGCTCCGGTGTGGACACCGTCGGCGACCACGAGCGTGCCGGCCACGATGACCTGCTCGATCCCGATCGGATACGAACGAGGCTGCTCGTAGGTCGCGGTGGCACGGACAGTCGCCGGATCGAACACCACGAGGTCGGCAACGGCTCCCTCCCGGATGACGCCCCGGTCGCGCAACCCAAGCCGGGCCGCTGGCCCGGAGGTCATCTTGCGGATCGCCTCCTCGAGGCTGAGCAGGGCCTCGTCACGGACGAACTGGCCGAGGATTCGCGGGTAGCTCCCGTAGGTCCGCGGGCTCGGCTTTGCGCCGAGGAAGGTGCTGTCCGTCCCGATCATCCCGACCGGGTGCTTGATGAAGTCGCGCAGGGTCTCGCTCCATGGCCCGCTCGTGACCTGGCCAACGCCGAGGTCCTCCGACAGGAGCAGATCGCAGATCACGTCGAGCGCATCGTGGCCGGTCTCGGTCATCACGTCGGCGATCGTCCGGCTCTCCCAGCGCAGGTTCTCGGGCCGGTGAAACGCTGCGAGACGGACGTCCGCCCAGCCGGCCGGGCTGGCATAGGCGGCGCCGCGAGCGGCGAACTCGGCCCGCAGCCGGTCCCGGGTCGCTCGATCGGCGATGCGCTCCTTGAGCCGGTCGGGACCGCCGGCCTGGACCCATTGCGGGAGCTGGATCACCAGACGCGTCGTCGCCCACTCGTAGGGGTAGCTGTCGAAGGTGACGTCGAGCCCGTCGGCTCGGGCGCGATCCACCAGATCGAGCAGCGGCCCCGGTCCACCGGGATGAGTCTGCCGATGGTAGAGGTGGGTGACGTGGGCTGGGGCCCCTGACCGCCGCCCGATCTCGATCGCCTCGCGGATCGGGTCGAGGTATCGGTCGCCGAGCGGATAGCGGACGTGCGTGTGGTAGAAGCCGCCATGCCGCCCGGCCGCGTCGGCGAGGGCCACGAGCTCGTCGGTCGTCGCGTAGCCACCCGGTGGGTAGTCCAGGCCGGAGCTGACGCCGAAGGCCCCCTCGGTCATGCCGTCGCGGATGAGGCCGCGCATCCGGTCGACGGCCCGATCGTCGGCCGGCACGTCGTCCCAACCGACGGCCGCGATCCGGAGCGGCGAGTTGCCGATCATGGTCGCGACGTTGAGGCTGACCGACCGGTCGTAGCGGGCGAGGTAGGTTCCGACCGAGCCCCAGTCGTAGTCGATCTCGGGGCGGCCGTCGAGGCCGCAGTCGAGGTGGACGAAGGCCTCGAGGTCCTCCCGGCTGAGGAACGGCGCAAAGCCGTTGCCGTCGACGCCGACGACCTCGGTCGTGACCCCCTGGCGAACCTTCGGCTCGTGACGCGGGTCGGCCAGGATGACCAGGGCGCCATGGCTGTGCAGGTCAATGAAACCCGGGCAGACCACCTTGCCGGTGGCGTCGATGGTCTGGCCCACGTTGACCGGCACCGGGTCGGCCGGGTCGAGCAGGTGGATCCGCCCGTCTACTGTGGCCACGTTCGCCTGCACGCCGCGGGAGCCTGTTCCGTCGACGACGGTCCCGCCGCTGATGAGGAGGTCGGCGTGATCAGGCATGGAATCGGCGGTCGGGCTGCGGGGTGTGCATGGGGCGACCATAACGGACCGCAACGCGACGCGGCGAGGCATTGTTGTTCGCGTCGCGCCCAGGTTCGGCGTGTCGAAGGGCCTGTGCGCAGCCGCCGAACGCTCGGCACACAAGATCGACAGCTCCAGGCGCGGATCCGTCGGGTATGGCCACCACATGCACAACCGCCGGACAATCGCTGGATACGTGGCAGGTACGCGGCCCCCGCCATCCTGATCGTGTGGCTACCAAGGAACGGCCGATCGATCGAGGCACTCGGGTGGCGCGCCGGGTGATCGCCGTCACGGGTTCGGAGTTGCGGCTCGCCCGAATTGCTGTCGGGCTCAGCCTCCTGGATGTCGGGCGGGCGGTCGGGCTGTCGCATTCGCAGGTCGGTCGGATCGAGCGTGCGGCCCACCCGTCGGTCTCGATCATGCAGCTCGCACGGATCGGCAGCGTCGTTGGCCTCGACCTGAGTGTCCGAACCTATCCGAACGGGTCGCCGCTTCGCGACAGAGCACACCTTGCCTTGCTCGGACGATTCCGAGACCGACTGCCGGCCAGGTTGTCAGTTCGAAGCGAAGTCCCGCTGCCGATTCCAGGGGATCTGCGCGCCTGGGACCTGGTGATCCGCGGGGCCGGTGAGCCGATCGGCGTCGAGGCCGAGACTCGTCTCGCAGACATCCAGGCACTCGAGAGGCGCATCGCGCTGAAGGCCCGGGACGGCCAGATCAGTCGAGTCCTCCTCGTCGTTTCGGCATCGAGAGGCAACCGTCTTGTCGTCCGCGAGAACCTCACGCTGCTGCAACCGTCGTTCCCGGTGCCGGGTCGCGTCGCGCTGGCAGCCCTTGCCGACGGCCGGGATCCAGGCGGCAGCGCACTCATCCTGATTTGATCCCGATCGGCGAGCCCACGGCGCTGCGTGCGCCTGATGACCATTTCCAACCGGCCGCTGAGTAGGTGCGCCGGCGCTGTGCGCGGGAGGAACAAGAGCAACCAACTCGATGCTGTTTGGTCGGACCCTGTGCTGGAGCGGACCAGGACCGAAGTCACCCTGGCTCAGCCCGGCAGATATGGGCGCCACGCGCACGCGCGGGCATCCCACGCTCAGCTACGCTCGCCCGGGCCTTCCAGACGGCGGCCGCGAACCCAGGCCCCCCGAACCATGTCGGGATGTGAGCGGAAGATGAGGCGGCTCGTGAGGTCCTCCGGATCGGCATCCTGGGTCCCGGGCACGGACGCCGCGTAGGCCGGATCCACGGCGATCAGGTCGGCCTCCTTCCCTGCCTCGAGCGAGCCGATCTCGCCGGCCAGCCCGAGCACCTCAGCTCCGCCGAGCGTGCCCATCCGCAGCCAATCGAGCGGCCCCAGGGAGGGGACGACGGACTGCTCGGCGACGCGCAGCGCGTTCTGGGCGTAGAAGCCGACCCGCATCACCGTGAAGATCGACAGGTCCGGGCCGGCCGACACGTCCGACCCGAGTCCGACCGACAGCCCGGCCTCGCGGTAGCGGCCGAGCGGCATCACCCCCGACGCGAGGAAGAGGTTCGAGGCGGGGCAATGGGCGACGTGCGATCCCGTCTCGACCAGGCGTGCCAGCTCGCGGTCGGACAGATGGACGGCGTGGGCCAGGATCGTTCGGTCGCCGAGGCCACCGGCCCGGTCGTATACGTCGACGTAGTCGAGGGCCTCGGGAAAGAGCCGGGCGACCTCCGCGATCTCGACGCGATCCTCGGACAGGTGGGTCTGCCAGTACGCGCCGGTCGAGGCGGCCAGCGCTGCGGACTCGCGCAGCATGTCGCGGGTGCACGAGATGGCAAAGCGCGGCGTCACCGCGTATCGAAGGCGGCCGGCGTCACGGCCATGCCAGCGCCCGATGAGGTTCGCCGACTCGCGCAGCGACCGCTCCAGGATCGCGTTCGGGTCGATCGTCGGGTCGTAGGTCAGGCGGTCCATCATGACCTTGCCGATCACGGCCCGGATGCCGTGCGCTTCGGCCGCCCGGAACGTGGCGTCGAGACTCGCCTCGTAGACGGCTCCGTACACGACGGCGGTCGTCGTCCCGGCGGCGGCGAACTCGCGCCAGACGATCGGGGCGAGCCGGTCTGCCGCCGCGGCGTCGAAGCCACGCTCGAGCGGGAAGATGTAGCGCTCGAGCCAGGTCAGGAGCTCGAGGCCGGCGCCGAGCCCGGCACTCGGGACCTGCGGCAGGTGGGCGTGCAGATCGACCAGGCCGGGCAGCACCACCCATGGACGGAGGTCGATGGCCGCGGCCGCGTCGGCTGGCCGCTCGGCCGCGGCGCCGGCGAAGGCCAGGCGCCCGACCGCGTCGACGATGAGCAGGCCGTCGGCCTCGTGGCGGGTCCCGCCGGCAGCGAGCGGGGTCAGGAGCCTCGCGCGGAGCGCGAACGGGGGTCGAGCGGGCAGTTGCTCGGGCGTCACGGGGGCCGATGCTAGCACGGGCCAGTCGCCCGGCGGTCAGGCCTCAGGCGAACCGCTGTGAGCGCGCGGCGGGCAACGCACGCATGCGAAGGCGCCCGGCGTGGAAGGGAGCGAGCGCACTACGAAGTGCGTGAGCGACCGCGCACCGCGGGCAACGCACGCATGCGCCACCCCAAGCTGCCACCAGCCCGCGCCGCCGCCGGGACGGTGCAGGCGAAGGCGCCCGGCGTGGAAGGGAGCGAGCGCACTGCGAAGTGCGTGAGCGACCGCGCGCGGCGGGCAACGCACGCATGCGCCACCCCGGCGGCGGCGCTATCGCTTCTTGCCGCGGACCTCGAACAGGTGGGCCGTCCACTCCGAGCCGCCGCGATCGGTCGCAGCCGAGCTGCCGTGCCAGCCGCACGTGCAGGTGATCGTCTGGGCCTGGTGTTTGTACTCGTCGATCACGTGCTTGAACGGCTCGACCGTCGTCGTGGGCTTGACCGGAGGGCGACTGTTCACGGGAACTCCTGCACGCTAGAAACGACGGCACGCGAGGTGCGAGCGGGGGCCCCGAATTCTACTCGATTCAGGCCCTTGCCGCCGGCTCCGCCCCCTCGCCGCCGCTGCCTGGCGCCCCGCTCGGGCGAGTGCAGCCGAAGGCGCCCGGTGAGCAAGCGAGCGAGCGCACTGCGGAGTGCGTGAGCGAACGGCGAGCCGGGCAACGCCCGGATGCGCCGCCGCTGCCTGGCGCCCCGCTCGGGCGAGTGCAGCCGAAGGCGCCCGCTGAGCAAGCGAGCGAGCGCACTGCGGAGTGCGTGAGCGAACGGCGAGCCGGGCAACGCCCGGATGCGCCGCCCCAGCGGGGCGCCTATTCCGGGCCCAGGTGATAGCCAAGGAGCCGTGGCAGCCGGCTGACCTGCTGCATCAGCGCGCCGGGTCGCTCGTCGCGCTCCTGGGCAGATTCGGTTCGGACAATCGCTTCACGCAGGATCCGGGCACCAACGTAGCGGAACGGCTCGGGCGGAAATGCCCGCGGCATGGCGCCGACCATCGGCAAGGCCAGCGCCTCATCGTCGCCGCGTTCCAGGGCCAGCGCCGCGAGGATCCGCCCGCCCACCAGCGCCGGTGCGACCCCGTTGCCCGAGTACCCATGGGCGAAGTGGACCGGCCGATCGGGGACGGACGCGAACATCGGCAAGTGATCGGCCGTGATGTCGATCGGGCCGCCCCAGGCGTCCTCGATCCGGACGTCACGCAGCGACGGGAAGAGCCGCCGCAGGCCGGCCGCGGCTCGATGCACGGACGTCAGGTCATCGGTGAAGGCCGGTCCGATCCGTCCACCGAAGCCGGCCCGGCCGCCACCGCCACCCAGCGCGATCCGCCCGTCCGGTGTCGTGCGCAGGTAGTGCAGCGTGAATCGAGCGTCGCTCACCCCTTCACCGCCGGTCCAGCCGAGGTCGGCCAGCCGTTCCGGGATCGGCTCGGTGAGGACGATGTAACTGGACCAGGTCACCAGGCGACGCCCGAACGACGGCCAGCCCGCGGCCCATGCGTTGAGCGCCACGACCGCCGAGCGTGCGATGACCTCGCCCTCGCCGAAGGCGGAAGCCGTCCGAACCAGAACCGGGCGACCGGCGCGACCCGCCGGCGCACGTCTTCCTGCCGCGCCGATCCGGCCGAGCGCCCCGGGTCGCTCGCCGTCGAGCTCGACGACCCTCGTCGCTTCGTGGATCGTCACGCCTCGCTCCAGCAGCGCGCGGCGCAGGCCGCGGGCGAGGACCGCCGGCTGGACGGTGGCCGCACCGCGCATGAAGGCCCCGCCGCGGAGGACCGGCGACATGATCCTCGCCCGAACCTCCTCGGCGGTCAGGGCTGCGTACTCATCCCCCACGCCGAGCTCGCGGCAGGCAGCCACCGCCGCGTCCCAGCCGCCGTCCTGGGCGGGCGCCGCACTGGCCGACAGCGCGCCGGCCTTGCGGTACCAGGCGTCGACGCCATTGGCGCGGCACCACTCCCCGATCGCATCGACCGCCCCGTCGATCGACCGAGCCGCGGCGAGCGCGCCGTCAGGCCCGTACCGTTCGACGAGCGTCGGGAGCTCGTCCCACCAACCGGTGACGAACCCGCCGTTCCGTCCGGACGGCCCGCCGCCGCAGATGTCGGCCTCCAGGACGACGATCCGTGCGCCCGGCTCGAGTTCCGTGAGCCGCCAGGCCGTCCACAGGCCGGTGTAACCGCCACCCACGATCACGACGTCGGCAGTACGGCCTCCCGCGAGCGGCGGCGCGGCCCGGGCGAGGTCCGCCGGTTCGCCGGCGAGGGCCTCGCGCAGCCACCAGGACCGCCGGGTCGCGCTCGGGCGGACACCGTCGAGCATCGCTCAGCTCCCGATCGGGAGCAGGCCGTCCTGGACGAGGTCGTCGACCGTGACCGGCTTGGGCACGAGGCCGAGCGACGTGAGGTAGGCGATCGATCGAGCCCATCCATCGCGGTCGATCGCGCCCAGGCCGTTCGATGCCTGGGTCGGCCCGGTCCACGACTCGATGGTGGCGCTCAGGACCGCCATCTGCACGTCGCGTGCGGACGCGAGCTCGGGCACCTCCTTGAGCGCCGCGTCCAGGCCCACCGACGGGTTGAGCTTGATGGCGTTCATGGCCCTGAAGGTCGCCGCGACGAAACGGACGATCGCGTCGTGCTTCGCTTCGAGCGTCGCCGTGCTCGTGATCAGGCCGGGGCCAGGGAGCGGCGTGATGGCGTCGATGTGCAGGACGACCGCCTTGGTGCCGTCGAGCTCGAGCTGGACCGGCTCGTTGTTGAAGAATCCGGTGGCCGCATCCACGGCGCCCTGTTCGACCGCGGCGCGCTGGGTGAAGTTCGGATACTCCACGACGTCGATGTCGTTGGTGGTGAGGCCCGCGGACCCGAGCAGGGCCTGGAGCATGATCCAGCCCGTGCCGTAGCGCCCGGGTGTCCCAACCTTCCTGCCCTTGAGGTCGGCCGCGGAGGTGATCCCGGATGACGCCTTGGCGAACACGACGTCGGGGAACTGCCCGTACAGCGTGGCGATGTACTTGATCGGAATCCCCTGGCTGGCCGCCGGGATGACGCTCGTCCCGTCTCCGATCCCGACGTCGATCGCGCCCTGGCCGACCAGCGTGATCAGGTCGGGATCGATCTTGTTCTGGAACTCCACCTCGAGCCCGGCGTCGCCGTAGTAACCCGCCTGCTGAGCCAGGTAGAAGGGCGCGAACTGGACGCTCGGGATGTAGCCCAGGCCCACGACCAGCTTGATCGGGGCCGGCCTGGACGGCGCCGCCCCGGGCGATGCCGGAGCCGAGGCAGGCCCGGACGGCGCCGCGGACGGCGGCGCTGGCGGGGCGGCAGCGATGCACGCCGAGGCCATGAACGTGGCGAGCAGCGCGGCGATGGCGAGACGCCGAGGCATTGACGACACCGGGAACCTCCAGCTAGGTCGGCGTTCAGCGAGTGCCGACGAGCCGGCGCTCGACGGCGACCACGACGAGATAGAGGACGATCCCGACCAGCGAGATCGTCAGGAGCGTCGCGAACAGCAGCGGGATGTCGAAGAGCGATCCCCGCGCGAGATTGATCAGGACCCCCAGCCCCTGGTTGGCCCCGGCCCATTCGCCCACGAGCGCCCCGACGACCGCCAGGGTGACACCGACGCGCATGCCACCGAGGATGTTGGGAAGCGCGCCCGGGATCTCAAGGGTCAGCAGGACCTGGCGGCGGGTCGCGCGCAGGCTCCGCCCGAGCTCGAGCAGGCGGGCATCGACCGAACGGATCCCCACCATGGTGGCGACCGCGACCGGGAAAAAGACGATGAGCGAGCAGACGATGACCTTGCTGAGCAGTCCGTTCCCGAACCAGAGCACCAGGAGCGGGGCGAGCGCCAGGATGGGGATCGCCTGTGCAGCGACGAGATAGGGCGACAAGAGCCGCTCGACCAGCACACTCCGCGCGAGCGCGTACCCCGCGACCAGGGCGAGCGCGACGCCAACCGTGAACCCGAGCAGGACCTCGATCAGCGTGGTCCACAGGTGGGGCTCGATCGTGCCGTCGCGCCAGGCCTCGAGGAAGCGGATCGCCACGGTCTCCGGAGGCGGCAGGATGAACGGCGGGAGGCCGCTGACCACGACCACGGCCTTCCAGACCAGCACGAACACCGCGAACGCGGCCCCCACCGACAGCCACGCCGAGCGGGTCATGACGCGAGTTCCGCGGTGATCGGCACCCGGATCGTGCCGGCCTCGCCGGCTTCGCCGTCCTCGAGGTGCGCCCGGATCCGGCGCGACGCTCGCGCCGCCGCGACGCCGTCGAGATCGGCGATCGTTCGCGGCCGCGGCAGATCGACCGTGACGTCCGCCACGATCCGGCCGGGCCGGGCCGACAGGACGACGACCCGGTCGGCAATCAGGATCGCTTCGGGGATGCTGTGGGTGACGATCACGATCGTCGTTGCCGCGCGCTCCCACAGGCGCAGCAGCTCGAGGTCGAATCGCTCGCGGGTCAGGGCGTCGAGCGCGCTGAACGGCTCGTCGAGCAGCAGGACCTCCGGCTCGAGCGCAAGAGCCCTGGCGAGCGCGACGCGCTGGCGGGTCCCGCCCGACAGCTCGGCTGGACGGGATGCCGTCACCGCCGGATCGAGATCGACCAGGTCGCTCAACCTCGCCAGGCGGTCCTTCCGGCGAGCCGGTGGCCAGCCGGCCAGCTCGAGCGGGTAGGTGATGTTGTCGGCGGCGGACCGCCACGGCAGCAGTCGCGGCTCCTGGAAGATCAAGCCGATCCTCGGGTCCGGCCCGGCGATGGGTTCCCCGTCGAGCAACGCCTCGCCGGATCCCGCGGCGAGCAGCCCGGCCATCACCCGGAGCAGGGTGGACTTGCCGCACCCATTGGGACCGATGAGAGCCACGATCCCTCCGCCCGGGATGGTCAGGCCGACCCGGTCGAGGACCGGCAGCGGACGCCCGGTCCGGGTCGGGAAGGCGAAGCTCAGGTCGCGGAGGCGGACGGCCCCGGTCCGGCCCTGGGTCGCGCTCATGCTGGACCTTCCTGGAGGCGCCGGAGGATCGGCGCCGTCGCCGGGTAGAGCGCCTGGTACGCCTCGAAGAGCCGCTCGTAGACGGGCGCCAGCTCGCGGCGCGGCTCGATCCGTGCCTCGATCCGGGTCATGGCGGCGATCGCCGCCCGCGGGTCGCGATGCTCCCCGATCCCGACCGCGCCGAGGATCGCCGAGCCGAGGACGGCGGTCTCGAGGACCGCCGGCACGGCGATCGGGAACCCGGTGACGTCGGCCTTCACGCTGTTCCAGAAGCGGCTCCGGGCCGGTCCACCGCAGACCCGCATCTCGGTGACCCGGACTCCGGCTTCCAGCATCGGGGCCGCCACATGCCGGATGGCCAGGGCGGACGCCTCCACGATCGCCCGGGAGATGTGGGCCCGGCCGTGTCCGAGGGTCAGGCCGGCGAGCACGCCACGGGCCTCCGGGTCCCAGATCGGTGAGCGCTCGCCCGCGAGGTACGGCAGGAAGACGAGCCCGTCCGCTCCCGGCGGGGTCGAGGCCGCCTCGGCGAGCAGCGCGTCGACGGCGATGGTGTCGACCAGCACCTGGTCGCGGTACCAGTCGAGCGCCCGTCCAGTCGCCGCCATCGCGCCGCCCACGCTGAACCTTCCGGCGAGCGGCGCCGGCGTGACGAACGCGCCGGGCACCTCGATCGGCCGGTCCCAGTAGACGCCGAATCCGCCGGCCGAGCCACCGGGATCGTAGGCGTCGCCAGGTTCGAGCAGCCCCGCCCCGAGGTAGCTCGCGAAGGCATCCACGGTCCCGCCGATCACCGGCGTGCCCGGGCGGAGGCCGAGCGCATCGGCCGCGGTCTCGGTCAGGCCTCCGACCAGGTCGCCGGTCCGGGCGATCCGCGGCAGCTTGTCGGCCGGGACGCCGGCCAGGCTGACGCTCGCTGGGTCCGGCACCAGCTGGTCCGGGACCAGCGGCGCCACCGCCTCTCCGGTCAACCGGTAGGCGAGCCACTCCCACGTCGCCAGGTACCAGCAGGTCGCCGCGGCAACCTCCGGTTCGTGGCGCTCCACCCAGAGGGCCGCCGGCAGCCCGCCGAGGCCCCAGCCGCGAACCCCGGTCGTGGCGGCCAGCTCGGCGACCTCCGCGCTCGCCCGCGAGTCGAGGAAGGTGATCGCCGGTCGGGTCGCCTCGCCGCGACGATCGACGGCGGCGAGGGTGGGCCCGTGGCCGTCCACCCCGATGGCGCGGATCTCGCCGATCTCCGCGGCGCGCAGGGCGCGCACGGCGGATACGACCGCCGACCACCACGCGCCGGGATCCTGTTCCGCCCAGCCGTGTCCGGCGCGCCGGTCCAGCTCGTAGCCACTCCGGGCAAGTCCGAGCAGCCGCCCGTCCAGGCTGACAAGGCCGGCCTTGACCTCCGCGGTCCCGAGGTCCAGGCCCAGGATCGCCGGCTCGCGCACGCTCATCGTGAACGGCCGCCGTTCGTCGGCCGGGTGGCTTCGTCGAGGGCGACCACCGCCTCGGCCGTGGCGACGTCGGTGACCAGGGTGCGCACGATGCCGGCGCGCAGTGCGCCCAGGATCGGCCGCACCTTGGCCTCGCCCGCGGCCACCCCGATCGCCGCCGGGACGCGGCCCAGCCGCCGGGCGTCAAAGGCGATGACCCGGTCGCGCAGGGCCGGACAGACGAAGCGCCCGTCCAGGTCGAACGGGGCCACGAGGACCTCGCCGACGGCCCCGGAGGACTCGAGCTGGCGCTCCACCGGCTCGCCGACCAGCGAGACGCTCCAGGCCGGGCCACCGATCCCGAAGAGCGCGACGTCGAGGCGATCCCACAGGTCCGCGATCGCCCGAACGCCGGCGTGGGCAGCCAGGGCGGTCTTCGTCGCCGCGTCGTCGACCAGGCCCGGCGCCATGAGGCCGCGGACCTGCCCACCGAGGGCCTCGGCGACTCGCCGGTACGGCTCGCGCTCCTGCCCGGTCGTCCAGAAGCCACCGCACAACGGGACTACCGTGACCGCCACCGGCGTCGCCGATTCCTCGAGTGCGTCGACGGCGAAGGAGACGGAGGCGCCGTCGCCGATCCCGACGACCGTGCCGGGTCGAACCGCGACCCGCAGGACCTCGGCGGCCAGGCGGCCGACCATCCGGCGGGTCAGATCCTCGGGCCCGGCGATCGTCGGTGCCAGGTGCACCTGCTCGAGGCCGTAGGTCCGCCTGAGCGCATCGCCGGCCGGGCTCTCGACCGCCGTCGTGTCGACGATCCGGATCTCCACGATGCCCTCGGCGCGGGCCCTCTTCAGCAGGCGCGAGACCTGCGGCCGGGTGACGCCGAGCAGCTCGGCGATGGCGTTCTGGGTCTCGCCCAGTTCGTAGTAGAGGCGGCTGGCGCGAACGAGCTGCTCGAGGTCGCTCATCGGGCGTCGGGCTCGCTGCGCCACCTGCCGCGGCCGCGGTCACGCCACCGAGGGTTCCGCGGCTCGTCTTGCACAGATGTGCTGAACAGATGTGCAACCATGTGTCGCCATGATCGGGCATCCTGTCGGGCCGTGTCAATCATGTCCCGAAAGCACGAATCCGAACGGCCCGGGCGTCGGCCCGGGCCGTTCGAGGTCACCGTGAGCGAAGCTCAAGGCACTGGGTTCGGGCCCGCCTGGTGATGGGTGTGCTCGTACCCCTGGTGCGGTGTCGCGACGTACGGGAACGAAGCCAGGAACGGCATGTCGTTCGCGTCGACACCGTCGCCGAGCAGGTTGTTCGGCGAGCGGTTCGGGACGCCGAGGACCGCGTTGAGCGTCGGGCCGTAGCCCTCGACGAGCGCGCGGAGCTCGATGTCCGTGACGTCGTCGAGCAGCCGTCGGCCGTTCGGAAAGCCGCACAGGTCGCCATCGACGGCGCCCAGTCGGCTGGGCGTGCCGCCGTCGGCGACGCCGAAGACACACGCACCGGCCGCGTTCGGCTTGATCCCGGTGTTCACCCGGAGCAGGTCGGCTTGGGTCTTGCCCGTGGAGGTGAAGTGGAGGCCGGTCGGGACGGTGGCGCTCTTCGGGATGTCGAGCCCGGTCAGGAGGATCGCGACCAGGTCGGCGCGTCCGCTCGTGGCCGGGGTGTCGAGTGCGTCATACAGGACGTTGGCGACTGCCGTGACTTCAGGGGCCAGGTAGTACTTCGCGAACTGCTTGTCCTGGTATGGCTGATGGGTGTTCCAGTAGTCCTTCTTGGTCCGCGGGATGATCACCTCGTTGATGAGGGGATTGCCGAGCCGCGAGATCTGTTGCCACTTGCCAGACGATTTCGTGGTGCCGTTCGCGTTGAGGGTCCGGACCTTCTGGCGACTGGCGGCGGCCCACACGCCGAGGACGGCGTCAGGGTCGTTCGGGCCAGTCGGCAGGGCATGGTCCTTGGTCAGCATCTGAATCGGGATCTGGATCGCGATGGTGTCGACATTGAAGCCACCGACGCCGTCGATGCCGGCGGCGGCCGGGAGGGAGATCGCGTGGAGCGAGTTGAGCGGCCGAAGGCCGGCCAGGTCGAAGATCGAGCCGAGATCGACGAAGAACGGATCGTCGCGCTGCCCGGCAAAGACCTTGGTCCCGTCGCCGAGCGTCTTGACCGCGGTCGCCGCAAGCGCCGCATAGTCCGGCGTTGAGCGCGGCCCAATATTGGCCGGCGGCGTCAGGACGTTGGTCGCGATGCGAGTGCCATTCCGATCGACGTTGTAGGTCTGGGGAACGAGCCAGTTCGGGTCCGTCAGACTGGTGATCGGACCGTCGTTGTACAGGAAGGTTGGGATACCCGCGAAGTTGTTCGCCTTCGGGCGGGCCTTGAACCGGAAGTCGTAGTTGACGTCCGACTTGCCGTCGCCGTTGTTGTCGATGTGGATCTCGTAGCGAACGCTGTCGTCGAACGGCGAGAAGTTCGGCCCGCCGGCCGGCTCCTGGAAAGGCGAGTAGTTGGCGATGATCGTCAGGCTGTTGGGATCGTCCGGGCTGACGAACGCGTAGAGGTCCGTGTTGTCCGCGCCGGGATCGCCCGCGATGAGCGGTGCCTCCCGATGGCTTGATGCGAAGACGCCGCTGATCGTCGTCGTCGCGAGGAGAAGCGCGCCGATGGTCGCGGCGGCTCTGGAACGGGTGGACATGGGTTTCTCTCCCGCTAGTGTGCTGGCAGAGCCCCGGTTCCCTCCGGGCTCCTTGGTCGGTTGTCCAGCGGGGCGCGTCGCGACCAACGCCCATGTGCTGTCGCCATCCATTCGCAGGGTTCTCAGAATTGGATGACCGCGGGATTGCCGGAGTCTCAACTTCCTGGGGTGGTGAGAAGCCTGCGCGCCTCGGCAGCGCCGGTCGCCGAGAAACCCGGGTCAGTCGCGAGCGCGAACTGGAGGTTTCGCCGGGCATCATTCGCATCGCCGAGCGCGGCCTCGATCGCACCGGCGTGATAGCGCAGGATCGGGTCGATCGAGCCAAGGCGCAGCGCCTCGGCCGAGTGCGCCCTGGCCTCGTCGTCACGGCCGAGCCGATGGAGCGCCCAGGCCAGCGCATCGGCCGCACGGACCGTGGGCGTGGCCTTGTAGGCGATCTGGGCGAGCTGGAACGCACGGCTCGGGTCGCCGTGATCGGCTTCGAACAGCGCCAGGTCGAGGTCGACGATCACACCGGTCGCTTGGAAGAGCTGGATCTCTGCCCGGGCCAGCGCGTAACTATGGGCCGCGCTATCGAGTTGCCCGGCCGCGGTCTGGGCATCGCCGAGGGCGATCACGTACTCGGGCAACGGAACGATGTCAGAGGCGCGCTGAAAGAGAGAGATGGCCTCATCGAGCCTGCCCGCGCCCACGGCCAGGCGGCCTTGGCCGGCAATCGACGGCGCGTGAGTCGGGACGAGCGTCAGCGCCTCGCGGTAGGCGCCTGCGGCAGCCGACGGTTCTCCCGAGTAGACGAGCAAGTTTCCCAGCAGGGCATCGGCGAACGCCGTGTTCTCGGGGGCCAGCCCGGGCGATGCAGCGGCGAGGCGCATGGCGGTCAGGGCCACGTCAACCTTCCCGCGGAGCTCGGCCAGGTACGAGACCCGGGTGAGCGTTGTGAGATCGGACTGCAGGGCGAGCATCTCGCCGGCGGCCTCGTCCGCCTCGTCGTAGCGGCCGAGCTCGACGAGCGCGTCGACGATAACGGCGCGCGCTGAGGCCAACGTGGGCGACAGGGCTGCCGCCTTTCGCCCGGTGACGAGCGCGTCGGCGAACTGGTGCTTGCCGAGCTGCAATCCGCCAATGCCGACGTAGACCTGGGCATCGTCCGGGGTCAGGGCCCGAGCGGCGTCAAACGCCGCTTCAGCCGGCGCGTACAGCGATGGGTCGGCGGTCTCGCGGATCCGTTGCAGCAGCGCGAATCCCAGGTCGACCCGGGAAGGCTCGTCATTCGGGTTTGCGGCCACGGTCGCCAGGAGCCGGACGATGGCGGCCTGGGTCGGCGACGTCGGCGCGGGCGATGTGGTCGGAGCCGCCGATGACGGCGAGGCCGGAGTCCCGGACACGGTAGGCGAAGGCGGCGGCGACGACGGATTGGGGGTGATCGTGCTGGGGGAACCGCAACCGGCCCCAGCGATACATACGGCGAGGAATGCGGCGGGCAACAAGGGGCGGCGGGCGCGGCAACGCGGCAGCATCACGGCTCTGTGTTCGCGGGCGCGCCGGCCGCGGATGAAGCGGAGACGCCGCCGCGGGGGCCAGAGCGTGGGCCATGCGCCGCCGCGGCCGAGCTCTCGCTCAGATCACTCGCCCCGGATTGAGGATGCCGAGCGGATCGAGCGCGGTCTTGATCGCGCGCATCACCCGAACCACGTCGGGGCCGCGCTGGATCTCGAGCCAGTCGCGCCGGGCGGCACCGATCCCATGCTCGCCGGTGACCGTGCCGCCCAGCTCCAGGGCGGCCCGGTACAGGTCGGCCTGGACGAGCTTGGTCAGCGACTCGGCCCGGGGGTCGCCTCGATCGAAGACGAGGTCCGGGTGGAGGTTGCCGTCGCCGGCGTGCCCGAACGTCCCGATCCGGACGTCGTGCTTCGCGGCGATCCGCTCGATCGCGCGGAGCATGTCCGGGACGCGCGAGCGCGGCACGCCCACGTCCTCCATCCTGACTTCGCCGAGCCGCTCCAGCGCGTAATGGGCGGCCCGCCGCGCCTGGCGCAACCAGTCTGCTTCCTGGGCGTCGGCGGCGCGGATCACGTCGCTGGCGCCCGCGACCCGACAGGCGGCCTCGGCCCGGGCAAGCTCGTCGTCGGCCGCGGATCCCGGCATGTCCGACTCGATCATGAGCATCGCGGCCGCCGTGCGATCGAGGCCCAGGCCGTGCATGTCGTCGACGGCGGCGATGGTGAATCGATCGAGCAGCTCGAGGGTGACCGGCGAGAGCCCGGCCGCGGCGATCCCGGCCACCGCCTGGCCGGCGCCATCGAGGGTTGGGAAGAAGGCCAGCATCGTCGAGCGCGGCGGCGGCGCCGGCCGAAGCTTCAGGGTCGCCTCGGTGATCAGCCCGAGCGTTCCCTGGCTGCCCACGATGAGGTGCGTCAGCGAGTACCCGGCCACGTCCTTCACGTTCTTGCCGCCGGTCCGGATGATCGCGCCGTCGGCCATCACGACCTCCAGCGAGAGGACCGAATCGCGCGTCTGGCCGTACTTCACGCAACACAGGCCCCCGGCATTGGTTCCGAGGTTGCCGCCGATCGAGCAGATCTCATAGCTCGCCGGGTCCGGCGGGTAGAACAGGCCGTACTCGGCGACCGCGGCCTTGAGCGTCGCGTTGATGACCCCGGGCTGCACCACAGCAACGAGGTTCTCGCGGTCGATCTCGAGAATCCGATCCATCGCCGTGAAGGCGATCGTCAGGGCGCCCTCGATGCCGGCCGATCCGCCGGACAGGCCCGAGCCGGCGCCGCGCGGCACGATCGGAACGCGCAGCTCGGCACAGATCCGGACCAGCTCGGCGACCTGGTCGGTGGTCGTCGGCAGGGCGACGGCCCCGGGCAACCCGGCCGCCAGATACGCGGTCTCGTCGTATCGGTAGCTCTCGCGATCGATCTCGTCGGTGAGCAACCGCAGGTCCGGCAATCGCTCACGGATCGTCTCCACGAGCGCGTCCGCGCTGGGCGTCGGCCGGATCGGAGCGGTCACGACCGAGAGTCTACGCGGCGGGGCGCCGCGGCCGCGCGAGCTAGGATGGGCTCGATGGCCCGCGTCCCGTCGATCATCGCCGCCGCCATGCTGGCCGTCGCGCTGCTCGGCCTCCCCTCCCCTGCGGTTCCGATCGCGCGTGGCGCCTTACCGCCGCCGGCCGGCGGGATCGTGCCGGGATCAGTCGGCCGGTCCAGCCTGATGCTGGACGCGACGTATCGGGCGACACTCAAGCTGACCTGGGCCACCCGCGCGCTCTGGGTCGATTCGACCGCGACCGTTCGCAACACCTCCGGGGGGCCAATCGATCGGATCGAGCTCAACACGATCGCGGCTCGCCTGGGCGGCATCAGGTTGCACCCGGTGACGGTGGACGGCGTGGCGGTGCCGGCCACGATCAGCGACCAGACGATCGTGGTGCCGCTGGGCGGCATCCTGCCGATTGGGGGCATCGCGTCGGTCCGCGTTCGCTATGGCGCTCGCTTGCGGGCCGGCCTCGCCGGCTCGGACTGGCTGTTCGCCCGGGCGAACGGGATCGCCGACCTGTATCGCTGGCTGCCATGGGTCAGCCGCCGGATCGCCTTCGACCGGCCGAACCACGGCGACCCGTTCGAGACGCCGACGAGCTCGTCGGTCCGGGTCAGGATCATCACCGACCGCCGGCTCGTGCTGGCGACCACCGGCGACCGAGTCTCGGTCAGCGCCGACGGCCTGACTCAGGTCTTCGAGGCCGAGGGGGTGCGCGATTTCACGGTCACCGCGGCGATGGACTTCCGGACGGCGTCGCGGCAGGTGGCTGGGACGACCGTCCGGGCCTGGTTCCGGCCAGGCACGAATGGCGCCGCGCTGCTGGACGCCGCCGCCGATGCTTTCGCGGCGTTCCAGGCTCGCCTCGGGCCGTACGGGTACCCCACGTTCAAGGTCGTCCAGTCGGCCGGCGGGCTTGGGATGGAATCACCCGAGCTCATCTGGATCCCGACCGGCACGACCAGCAACCTGCGCTACCAGGCGGCGCACGAGACAGCGCATCAATGGTTCTACGGGATCGTGGGCAACGACCAGGCGACCGAGCCCTTCACCGACGAAGCGGCCGCCGACGTCGTCGCCCGGTCCATCGAAGGCCTCCACCGGTCGAGTCGTTGCCCGACGGCTCGACTCGACCTGACCGTCTACGACTACCCGGGACTGTGCTACTACGAGACCGTGTACATCCAGGGAGGCAACCTGCTCGACGAAGCACGCCGGCGGATGGGCTCGACCGCCTTCTGGGCCGCGCTGCGTGGCTACATCAGCGCGAATCGAGGCGGAATCGCGACGACCGCGATGCTGCTGGAGGCCCTCGACGACGCCACACCACTCGATCTGGGGGCCACGCTGTTCCGGCCCTGGTTCCCGCGGATCTACTGAGGAGGTGGGCGGCGGATCCGGCGGCGGCGGACGGCGGATCGGGGCTGAGGCGGCCGGCGGAGGGCGGGCCGGGGCGGCAGACCGGCAGATATCCACCCGAGGACTGGTGGGCCAGTTTCTGGAGCCTTGTCTGGTCGGATCGGCCATCGAGTGGCAACGCGAGCCCGAATCTGAGCGTGGAATTCGACGTCAATCTGGCCTACGGCGTCGTGATGAGCGACGACGCGGCTGTCACCTCGCCGACGAGTCCCACCACGACTATCTGGCAACCCTCGGCGATCGATCTCGCCGACGAGTCCCCCCACGACATCTGGCAAACCTCGGCAGCTCGAATCTGGCGCCCTCGAGGCCCGCCGTGGCCAACCTCGCGACCCGCCGGGGCCATCTCGGCAACCCGAACCTGCAACCCTGCGCGAGTTGCGCCCGCCGGCCGCTTAGTGAATCTCCCCGGTGAAGATGAGACCGATCCGTTCGCGGGCTGGCGAAGGCTTGGAGGGCGCCAACAAGGGTGCTGCCGGGCCGACACGGCGGCGTACGATGGCGTCGACCCCCGGAACTCCCCGTCCTCCCCGGGCCACCCTCGCCGCCGGCGACCGTGCTGTGGATCGGCTCTCCATCCACTGGAGGCCCCCGATGTTGCGGTTCGCGGTCAACACCCTGATCAACCGGCCCGTTCAAGATGTCTGGGACTTCTTCATCGATCTGACGAACTCGCCGCGCTGGACGCGAAGCGGCAG
>JBGPIH010000053.1:0-19061 GCA_041484785.1 Candidatus Limnocylindria bacterium | reverse complement strand
GTCTGCGTGGCGGCGGCGCGGATCGCGATGAGCGACGCCACGCACGCGGCGGCCGCGGCACGAAGCATCCAGCCCGGTGACGGCGCCGTGGCGGTCCCGCCGATGCCGCGCGGCATGTCGGTCGTCAGGCGTTCGCCGCCGCCCCCGGTGACCTCGGCGGTCAGGCCCGAGGTGAGGTGGGCGCGGGCGGCGGAATCGCGGTAGCGGGCCTCGTCTGGATGCTCGGCCAGGTAGAGGCTGGCGGCTGACACGGCCTCGGCGATCGACATCGGCTCCTCCTGTGTTCGGGGCCCCCGGCGGGAAACAGGGCTCGCCAACTATCGCGCAACAACGGCATCGGCGGCGACCCGTGGGGCCGGCGCCCTGGCAGGTCTCGCTGTCGATCCAGGCGAGGCATTCGATCGAGTCAACGCGAGCGAAGCCGCGAAAGGCCTACGGCGGCGACCGAGGAGGCCGCCGCCGCACATGCCCATGGACTCACTCGAACTGGATCGAGTCGATCATCTGCTGGACCTCCTGGATTGTCTCAGGGGTTGCGGCATCGAGGGTCTCAGCCTCGATCCACACGTGGGCCCCGTTGACCTCGACGATCCACACGTCGTTCCTCTGGCCCGACGCGCTGACCCAGCGATAGCATGGGTCGTCGCCCCCGCATCGGACATCGTCGTACCACATGTAGTACTGACTCGGGGAGCAACCGACGTCATCTCGGAACCGGATGGCCACATGCTTCGCCGGTCGTCCGCCGATGGTGACGTCGGATGGCGGGGTGATGATGTCGGTGGCGGGGAGCCCGGCGACGGCCGCCGCAAGGTCCGCGGCCGACGGACTGAGCACCGGGCCGGGCACGTGACCGCATGGATCCGCGTAGACCCCATCGATGCTCCAGAAGATCATCCAGACACTCTGCGGCGTGCCGGAGCTCTTCGTGAACGCCCCGCCGTCGGGCGGGATCTGCTGTCCATCGCTCCTCCAGCCTGTCGTCGAGACCTCGAGCGAGAACGGGACACCGTTCTCCGTGATGGCGTATCGACCGACCGAGAGAGACCCCGCTGCGGGAAAAGCGCCGACCGTGAATGTCGGCTCGGGCCGCAGGCTCTGCGTCGGTGAGTGTGAGGGTGAGGGTGAGGGTGAGGGTGAGACCGCGGGGCCGCCCCCAACCCCGCCGTTGGCCGGCAACAGGTTGTAGCCGACGACGGCGACGACCAGCACGGCGGCGGCCGCGATCCCGAGCTTGGCGAACGTGTTCATGTGGGCGATCCTCCGCGCCGGCCACAAGGAGCGACGCTGTGGGGTCGCGTCCAGCAGGGCGAGAACGTGGTCCAGGACGCGGTCCGCGGACTCGTGCTCGTCCGTGCGAAGCCACGACCGAACGATGCGCGTCGCGTCACGATCGGTGCTCATTGGGCAACCTCCCGGACGGGCGGCCGCGCGTCGGCGTCGAGCGCCGCACGCAACCCGCGCATCGCGTGATGAAGTCGAGAGTGGGCCGTCCCGACCGGGATGCCGAGGACGTCGGCGACCCGATCGATGGGCAGATCGAGGTAGTGGTGCAGAACCACCACCGCGCGATGGTCGATGGACAGCCGGCGGAAGCCGCGCTCGAGCTCGTCACGATCGACGACCGAGCTCAGGTCGTCGTTCGAAACAGGCTCGTCGATTGGCAGCAGCCGAAGATTCGGCGCCCAGCGGCGTTGCTTCCGACCCTCGGCGTAGCAGGCGCGCACGAGCAGCCGGTACGACCAGGCTTCGAAGCGATCCGGGTCGCGGAGTTGCGGGAGGTCCTGCCAGATGGCGAGCAGTGCCTGCTGCGTCGCGTCCTCGGCGAGGTCCAGGTCGCGCAGGATCCTGCGCGCCACGGCAAGGAACCGATCGGCGATCTCGGTGGCCAAGAGGGCGTAGGCCCCCCTGTCACCGCGCTGGGCTCGGACCACGAGGTCGGTCACCATGCCTCTCCGCACGACGACATCGGCTTCGTCCGATGTCGATCACACGGTATGGGGATGCCGATCCCGCGGTGTTGTCAATCTTCGAGGATCCAGCGCGACCTCCTGGGCGCTTTGGCTCGACCTGACCGACCTCGGGACAGACCGTGACTGTCCTGGCCTAGCCGATTGTCGCGAGGACTCGCTCGAACTCCAGGGTCAGCGAGCGGCGATCGGTTTCGTCGAGCCAGGTGGACTCGATCCCGTCGACGGCCAGCTTCCCGAGGTTCCCGAAATCCAACCCGTACGCCTCCGCGACGCGGCGGTACTCCTGGCCGAGGTCGAGGTCCATCATCGCGGGGTCGTCCGTGTTGATCGTCACGGGAACACCCGCCTCCCGGATCTCGCGCAGCGGATGCTCGCGGAGCGTCGCGAAACGGTTTGCGATGACGACGTTGCTGGTCGGGCAGACGGTCAGCGGGATGCGGTCTGCGGCCACCCGGGCCAGCAGCGCTGGATCCTCGACGATGGCGACGCCGTGATCGATCCGCTCGGCGCCGAGGACGTCGAGGGCGATGGCGATGTTCGCCGGGCCGACACCGACGGCCTCGCCCGCGTGGCAGGTCCGGCGGAAGCCGAGCCGGCGTGCGGCGGCGAACGCCGGTGCGAAACCGGCCAGGTCGACCCCGAGCTCGGTCGAGTCGGCGCCGATCCCGATCACCCGCTCCCCTGCCCCGGACCGACGCAGCGTGCCGAGCTGCTCCACGAACTCGAGACCGGCCGATGGTCCGTACGCCCGGTCCATGTCCCCGATCAGCATGCAGCGAACGCCCGTCTCGGTCTCGGCGGCCTCGATTCCTTCGGTCAGGCCGGCCACGATCGCCCCGAGGTCCTGCCCAGCCGCGAGGTGCCGGGCCGGCGTGAAGAACGTCTCCCGGTAACGGAGCCCATGGGCTGCACCGTCGATGAGCGATTCGTAGGCGATGCGCGCCCAGTCGTCGCGAGAGGTCAACGTCTCCTGGACGAGCCAGAAGATCGAGAGGAACGAGTCCAGCGAGTCGTAGCGGTAGAGCTCGGCCGGGTTCGTGACCGGGAGCGGGCGGTCCGCTCTTGCGGCGAGCTCGACGACCGTCGCGGGCCGAACCGTCCCTTCGACGTGGCAATGCAGCTCGACCTTGGGAATTCGGTCGAATAGCTCGCCCTGCATAGGCGCAATCTAGCGCAGCGCCTTCGTCACGACGCGCCAGCGTGGACGATGTTGTCGAACTGCCGCCACAGGATCGTGACGAGCACGGCCGAGCCGACGAACCCGAACCAGAACGGAGCCGTGATCCCGAAGGTCCGGGCGAGGAGGCCGCCGAGCGGCGTGCCGATCACCAGCCCGCCCATCAACGCGACGTTGTACACGCCACCCACGCGGCCGAGCAGGTCGTCGGGAACGGCGCGCTGGCGGACGACCGTCGACGTCGTACCCCACACGAACTCGTGCGCCCCGAACACCGCGAGGGTGACGAGCGCGATGGCGGCTGAGGTGGTAAGCGCGAGCACCAGGTGGGTGGCCGTCTCGATGAGCAGCCCCACCCGCATGATGTTGGCCAGCGAGAACCGTCGCTCCAGGCAGCCATAGGCCATGGTGCCGACGATCCCACCGACCGCCGCGGCCGTCGTCAGGAGCCCGAACCCGACCTCGTTCATGCCCAGCCGCTCGCCGGCGTACAGGACGAGCACGGACCATGCCGCCCCGAACGTGACGTTGAAGGCGAGGATCGTGAGCGCCAGCGTGCGCATCGGCGGATGCGCGACGAGCCAGCGGATCCCCTCGAGCATCTCGGTGCGCACCCCCGGCCGGTCGGCCTGCCGCTCGCGGACGTCGCTGACGACGCGTGAGATGAGCACCGCGCCCAGGGCAAAGCCGGCGGCGTTCGTCGCGAACGGGATGGCTGGGCCGACCGCGAACAGGAACGCGCCGACCGGTGGCAGCAGCAGCTCGTTGATGAGCAGGTACGTGCTCTGCATCCGGGCGTTGGCGATGCCGAGGTCCTCGCGAGCGACGAGACCGGGCAGCAGCGCCCCGCTCGCGGAGTCGGCGAACGTCTCGGCCGTCCCGAGGACGAACAGGGCGAGGAGGACCAGCGCGATGTTCACCGTCCCGCTCACGATCGTCACGACGAGCGCCGCGAGCACGAAGGCGCGACCCAGGTCCACCAGGATGACGACGCGCCTCCGGTCGAACCGGTCGGCGGCCACGCCGCCGATGACGCCGAACAGGAGGGCCGGGAGGTACTCGCTCAGCAAGGCCATCGAGACGAGGAACGGGTCGCGCGTCTGCGAGGCGACGAGCAGCGGCCCGGCGGTGAGCGCGACGCCGTCGCCGACGTTGTTGATGAACGACGCCGACAGGAGCCAGCGGAAGCTCGTGCCGAGCCTCGCCGGCGCGATCGTCTCGATGACCCTGGCGGGGAGCGCCCGCATACGCGACCTCACCGCTCGGTCTCCGTGGCCGGATCGCGGGCCGGTACGAGTAGCGCGGAGAGGATCCCGGATGCGAGGCAGGCGCCGACGCCCAGCGTCACGGCGCCGCTCAGCGAGCTCGCGGCGATGACGCCGGAGATGGCCGCTCCGATCGGAAAGCCGACGAAGTTGAAGCCCATCGAGATGGCGAACGCGCGCCCCAGCCAGGCCGGGTCCGTGCGTCGTTGGCGAACCGTGAACAGGGCGATGTCGAGCGGGCCGTTGACCAGGCCCGCCAGCAGCTGGGCGGCACCGATGAGGCCCAGGCCCAGGACTGGGTTGAGCGCGCCCGGGGCGCCGGCGGGCGCCGCCAGCGCGACCGGAAGAACGAGGGCGACCGCCGCCGCATAGCCGAATGGCGGCAGCACGAGCATCACCCACTCCCGGCCGCGCGTATCGATCCGTCCGAACATGAGGGCGGAGACCATCCCGGAGAGCCCCGAGATGGCGAACATGACGCCGACGAGCGCTTCGTTCGCTCCCAGCTGGCGCAGCACGAGGAGCGGCACCACGATCGTCGTCATGCCTCCGGCCAGGTTGAGGACCGCCATGGACGCGCCGAGCCCGCGCAGCGTCAGGTTCCGCCACACGTAGACGACTCCCTGCCGGGCATCGCTCAGGAGTGTCCCGGTGGCGGTTACCTCTGTCACCGGGTCGTGCACGCCGACCATGCTCAGCGCCGTCAAGGCATAGAGCAGGCCGATCGCGAACAGGGCCAGCGGGCCGCCGCCGAGCGCCACGAGCGAGGCCGCGATGGGCGGGCCGAGGATGGTGGCCACCACGTAGCCGTTCGAGTCGATCGCGTTGGCCCGTTCCCACAGGTGGCGAGGGACGATCAAGGGGAACAGCGTGCGCAGCCCGACGGCGCTGAAGATCGAGGTCAGCGACATGACCGTGGCGATCAGCACGAGCAGCCACGCCGGGAGCGCGTGGGCGCTCGACAGGCCGGCAACGACGAGCAAGGCGCACGCCGCGACCCCGTAGTCGAGGATCATGAGGCGGATGCGCCCGTGGCGATCGAGCAGCACGCCGGCGATCGGGCTGATGGCGATGCCCGGGAAGATGCTCGCGAACGTCACCAGGCCGGCGAGCTCGGGCGAGTGGTATTCCGCCAGGGTGAAGAGCACGAGCGCGATGGCGACCATCGCCTGGGCAATCCGGGCGAGGGCCATTCCCAGGAGGATCCGCCCCAATGACGGCACGCTGAGGAGCGCGCGGTAGGAGCGATCGGTGGAGTGATCGGGCATGGGCGACCCATCGTATCCGGGCGGAGCGGCGCGTTTGCGCCACCCCGAGCGCACTGCCGATCGCTGGGGACGCTTAGCCCTCGTGCGCCGTGCGCATCATGGTCGGGATGTCAGTGCGGCCGTGCCTGGCCGCCGCCCACGGCGAGCGGCGGCAGGTCGCGCGGAACGCGCTACGCGGGGACGGCCGGCGTTGGCTCGGGCTCGAGGGCTGGAGCGGCCGGCTCGGGCATCACGGCCTCCGCGGCCAGCGGTTCGAGGGTGCCGGGGTTCTGGGCGAACGTTCGCAGCGTGAGGTACTGGAACCCGAGCGCCCCAATGAAGCGCCGCACCGCCCACGGCAGGGCGTCGACCTCGCTCGCCGGGATCAGGGTCGGCTCATCGAGCTCGTAGACGACCTCGTGCAGCTGCAGCCGGCAATGCCCGGCTGCCTGGACGTTGTGTGCCCACTCGGAATGCGCCCCAAGTGGCACGACGATGCGATAGCCATAGGGCGTTGGCTCCGGATGGACCGGCGTCAGCCGACGGGTGCCGGACGTCCGCCCGATGTGCTCGAGGGTGCCGATCTCGGACGACTTGCCGCCGGCCAGCCCCCGACGGAGCAGCATCGGATCCACCACCGAGTTCATGAACGTGGTCCCGATCCTCGGGTTGCGACGCCAGGCGATGACAAACCCGCCCGCAGCGACACCGACGGCCGCCGAAGCGGCGCCGATTGCGACGATTCTGCGCATGACACGCCCTCCTTCCGGACCATCGTGTCGCTCGACGTGCATCGCGGGAAGTGCCGATCCGACCGAATGTGCGCGTGGCTGGCCGAACGGCCCCGATCTTCGGGACGTTCGGCAGACGCTGACCGATCAGGCCGCCGAACACAATGACCTGTCAATCGCCCGCGCCGAGCGCCGGAGCATGTCACACAGGAGTGTTCCATGTTCGAACGGTTGGGTTCCGCGGCGTTCAGGTTCCGCTTCCTCATCCTGCTCGTGTGGGTCGTCGCGGCGGCGTTCGCGCTTGCGTTCGCGCCCTCGCTGACCAAGGTCGGGTCAACCGACCAGAGCTCGTTCCTTCCCGCGACCACCGAGTCGATCCGGGCCCGGACCGTGCTGGAGCGCGCGTTTCCCAGGGAGGTCTCGGCGGGCAGCGCGACCATTGCCTTCTCGAGGGAGTCCGGGCTGACCACGGCCGACGCTACCTACATCGGGCAGGTCGCGTCGTGGATCACCGGTCCGGACGTTCCGGCGGACCTCCGTGACATCGTGTCCGGCGTCCAGACGCCCGAATCCGATCCGCAGCTTGCCTCGATCATGCGCAGCCCGGACGGCAAGCTCGAGATGATGACCGTCAACCTGACGGTGGCCTCGATGGCCGGTGGCGCCGGCGGTGCGGTGGACGCGCTGCGGGCGCGGCTCGAGCAGACGGTGCCGGCGGGGATGCAGGCCCACGTGACCGGGTCGGCCGGCATCAGCCTCGACTACATGAACGCGGTCGTGAAGGGCACCGACAGCACGCTCCTGGTGACGATCGTGCTGGTCGTGGTGATCCTCCTGCTGGTCTACCGCGCCCCCCTGGCGGCGCTCGTCCCGCTGGCGACCATCGGTGCCGCGTTCCTGGTCTCACGCGGCGTGCTCGGCTACCTGGCCAGCGCCGGTTGGAAGATCTCCTCGCTGCTCGACACGTTCGTGGTGGTCCTCGTCTTCGGCGTCGGCACGGACTACACGATCTTCCTGATCTCACGGTTCAGGGAGGAGGTCAGCAAGGGCGACTGGCACGCGGCGTCCCAGGCGACCGTCAAGCGCATCGGCGCGGTCATCACCGCGAGCGCGGCGACCGTCATCGTGGGCCTGGGTTCGATGGCGTTCGGGCAGTTCGGGATGATCCAGACCACCGGTCCCGCGCTGGCCACCTCCATCTTCGTCACGCTGGTCGCCGGGCTGACGCTCACCCCGGCGCTCCTCGGCATCTTCGGGCACTACCTCTTCTGGCCGATGCACGAGCGCGACGAGTCCACGGTCAACCCGCGCAGCTTCTTTGCCCGCCTGGCGGCGGCCGTCTCGCGCCGGCCCGCGTTCGTCGCCGGCGCCCTGGTCCTCGCGCTGCTGGTCCCGGTGGCGGGGATCCCGGCCATGCGCACGAACTTCGACGCGATCTCCGACCTGCCGGTGACATCGGATGCGCGGGCTGGGTTCGACCTCGTCGCGCAGCACCTCGGCAAGGGCAAGATCATGCCGGTCAACGGCGTAATCGAGGCGGGCACGGGCACGAACCTGCTGTCGCCGGCCTCACTGGCGCAGGTTCGCGACGCCACCCGGGCGGTGGCCGGCACGGTGGGCGTCCAGAGCGTGACCAGCCTGATCTCGCCGACCGGAGACGGCAGCGTCCCGGACGCCTTCGTCCCGTCGCTGCAGCTCGGAGCGATGGCCGATGGATTCACGTCATCCGGCGGCGGCGCGAAAGCGCTTCTCGACCCGAAGGTGACGACGTCGCTGCAGTCGGCGGCCGACTACGTGGACGCGCTGGCGAGTCCGTTTCCGGACGTTGCCGCCTCCACCACGTACACGACGGCGCAGTCCGACCTGCGCAGCGCACCCGAGCTGATCGCGCAGCTTCGGCAGGCCAGCCTGGTGTCCACCCAGCTGCGCGCGATTGCCTCGGTATTGCAGGGCCCGGCGGTGCTGGCGCTTGATCCCCGGGCGACGCTGCAGGCCGTCGCCGGATACCTCCAGGAGCTGGTCGCGGCATACCCGGCCACGGTCAGCGCGCCGGCGCTCGCCGACGTGAAGACCGCGCTGGTCAAGTTGCAGGGCTCGCCCACGGCGGCTGCGTTCGCCGATCTTGCCACGTCGCTCGCGTCGCTCGCCACGACCTTCGACGCCCGGCCCGACGCCGTCCTCTTCCCGCAGAGCCTGCCGGCCAGCGCCCAGGCAACGGCCCTGCAGCAACGAATCGTCGCGACGTTCGGGCGGCTCCCCGGAGACCTGCGGACGCTCGCGTCGAAGTACGCGGCGCTCCCGGACGACCTGTTCATCCCCACCACGCTCGCCGGCAAGAGCGGCGCGCAGGTCCAGGCGGCCGTGGCCGCGTACCTGTCGGCTGACGGCACGGTGACGCGGGTCTTCATCATCACCACCGACGACCCGTATTCGATCGCGGCGTTCGACACCGTCCGGCGGGCCAGGGAAACCCTGGATCCGTTCGCGACTGGGTTCGGCGGCGACGCCCAGGCGTTCGTCGGTGGGCCCACGGCCGAGCTGGCTGACACGCAGACCGCGTTGAACACGGATTTCCAGCATGTGGCCGTCATCACGGTCCTGGGGGTGCTCGTCGTCCTGGTGCTCCTGCTCCGCGCGATCGTGGCCCCCATCTACCTGGTCCTGACGGTCCTGCTCTCGTACCTCAGCACGCTCGGTCTCACCTCCTGGCTCTACCAGTCGGTCTTCGGTCAGCCGGGCGTCAACTTCTTCCTGCCGCTGATGGTCTTCGTGCTGTTGGTGGCGCTCGGCTCGGACTACAACATCTTCCTGATGAGCCGGGTCCGCGAGGAGAGCCAGCACCGGCCCATCCGCGAGGGGATCCGGGTCGCGTCCGGGCGGACCGGCGCGGTCATCACGTCGGCTGGGCTGATCCTGGCCGGCACGTTCGGATCGATGGCGAGCGCCCCGCTGGTGGTCCTGTTCCAGATCGGGGTCGCGGTGGCGGTCGGCGTGCTGATCGACACGTTCGTCGTCCGGTCGATCCTCGTGCCGGCGCTGACGACGCTGGTTGGCGACCGCGCGTGGTGGCCGTCACGTAGGCAGCCGGGCCCGGTTGCGGGTCAACCGGCCCCGCTTCCCCGCCACCACCCGGCGGGCCACGGCCGGGGCGCGGCGTAGGAGCGCCCTACAGGACCATCCCCGCGATCAACCCGTGCCCGCCATACCGGTCTGGCGTGTGAGAATCAGCGCAAGAGACTGGAGGCCCTGCCGATGCCCACCGAACCCGCAAGCGATCGCTTCGAGCTCCGCCACGCAGCCACGGACCGGGCGATGATCGTCGTCGTCCCCGAGCGTCGAATGCTGGCGATCGACGGCCTCGGCGATCCGCTCGCCGCCGATTTCATGTTCGCCAGCAACACCCTCCGGACGGCTGGCGAGCTGTTGCGCCTCCGTCTCGCCCGCGAATATCGCGTCGACGGGCGGCCGGGGGTCCTCGAGTGTGCCTGGTGGACGCACCCCGAACCGCCCAGCCAGGATCTCGCCAGCTCCTTCGCCGACCGCTCGACCTGGCACTGGCAGCAGATGATCGAGATTCCATCCGAGGCGACCGATGACGATGCAACGGCCGCCATCGACGAGGCGCGGGCCCGGGCCGGCCGGCCGGTGCCCCTCCTTCGCCTGATCCGGTTCGCCGAGGGCCGGTCGGCGCAGATCCTGCACGTGGGCGGGCCGTCGAACGAATATCGCTCGGTGCAGGCGCTGTACGACGCGGTCGCGGCTGCGGGTCTGCGGCCGCACGGCCATCTCCACGAGATCCGCACCGCCGACTACCAGCGCGTCCCCGATGAGCGAGCGCGTTCGATCCTTCGCCTCCCGATCGAGCCCTGATCCAGGCTCGACGGGCGGACGCATCCGGCGGACAATCGGGTCGACAGCCGCACGACCCGTCCCACCGCGGCCCCAACGGAGGCACCCATGAACCTCAACAGCATCCTGATCGGCACGGACAACGCGGAGCGGTTGTCGACGTACTACACGAAGCTGTTCGGCGAGCCGGGCTGGAATGACGGCGGCTACAAGGGCTGGCTGATCGGCAGCGGCGCGATCACGGTGGGGCCACACAGCGAGGTCCATGGCCAGAACGCGGAGCCCGGCCGGTTCATCTGGAACATCGAGAGCCCCGACGTGAAGGCCGACTTCGACCGCCTCAAGGCGGCCGGCGCGACGGTCGTCCGGGAGCCCTACACCTTCGAAGAGGTGCCCGGGTCGTGGATCGCCACGTTCTCCGATCCGGACGGCAACTACTTCCAGCTCGTCAGCCCGATGATGACCTGAGAACACCGGAAGCGTCGACGAGGTCGTTGCGGGTCGATGCCGAACGCAACCGCGGGCGGATCGTGGAGGCCGCCCAGGCCGCATTCGCCGGGCGCGGGCTCGACGTGCCGCTCGAGGACGTGGCCGATCTCCCCGCGGCGCTGAAGCGGATCGACGACGTCGCCTTCCCCTACGAGCTGGCCCAGGTTCGGGCCAGAATGGGCGTGGACACGATCCTCGCCAAGATCCTCGTCATCGAGGCCGAATGGCAGCCCGGCCGAACGACCGTGGTGCTGGTGCGCGAGCCGGTCGGGATCTGACGGGCGCCGTCGCAGGCGCATTCGGGCCTGTCGTCGTCGCGCCTCTCTGAAAGGAACCCATGAGCCACTTCTTCACGAGCCTCGGGCGCTTTTCGGTTCGCTTCCGGTTCCTGATCGTCGTGGCCTGGTTCGCCGTCACGTTCCTCGCCGTGCGCTTCCTGCCGTCCCTGGCCGACGTTGCCAAGGACACGACCAGCGGCTTTCTCCCGGCGAACTCGCCGAGCATGCAGGCCGCCGCGATGGCGGCTCCGTTCCAGGACATCTCGCTCGCGCCGGCGACGCTGGTGGTGGCGCGCGACGGCGGGCTGACGGCGGCCGACAACGCCGCGGTGGACGAGCTCGAGTCGCGGATCCGCGGCGTCGACCGAGTCAAGGCCGTCATCGACCTCGGCCTCTCGCGGGACGGAGTGGCGCGGCAGGCGCTCATCGAGGCATCCGTGATCGCCTTCAGCGCCGGGCCAGAGGCCAGCGGCGTCGTCGATGCCATTCGGTCGACGTTCGGGGCCGCAGCCTTGCCGTCCGGCTTGCAGGCCCACCTGACGGGTCAGCTCGCGATCCAGGTCGACACCGTCAAGGCGTCGGGGTCGTCGCAGGACCAGACCCAGCAGCTGTCGCTCCTGTTCATCGTCGCGCTGCTCCTGCTGGCGTTCCGCGCCGTGCTGGCCCCGATCGTGACACTGATTCCAGCGGCGTTCGTGCTGGTGCTTTCGGGACCGGTGATCGCGGAGGCGACCAAGATCGGCGTCCAGGTCTCGTCGATCACGCAGCTGCTGCTGATCGTGCTGATCCTGGGCGCAGGCACCGACTACGGCGTGTTCCTCGTCTTCCGCGTCCGCGAGGAGTTGCGGCGCGGCCTGACGCCGCACGAGGCGGTCATCCGGTCGGTGAGCCGGGTCGGCGAATCGATCACGTTCTCGGCCCTCACCGTGATCGCCGCGCTGGTCAGCCTGGTCCTCGCCGAGTTCGCCTTCTACCAGAGCCTGGGGCCCGCGCTGGCGATCGGGATCGCCCTGATGCTGGTCGCCGGCCTGACGTTGCTGCCCGCCCTGCTCGCCATCTTCGGGCGGGCCGTCTTCTGGCCGACCGGTGCCTCCGTGCGGACGCACGAGCACACCGGACTGTGGGACCACGTCGGCGTCGCCGCCACGCGGCGTCCGGGCGTGACGCTCGTCGCCGGCGTGGCGCTGTTCGTGGCCCTCGGTGCGACGCTCCTGACGACCGGCGTGGCCGGCTTCGGCGACGTCACCTCGAGCCCGAGCGGCAGCGACTCGGCCGCCGGGTCGGCGCTCATCGTGGCCCACTTCCCTTCGTCGATCACCAGCCGAAGTGCCGTGCTGATGCGGTTCCCGGCGTCGGTCTGGGATGACCCGTCCGTGCTCGCTCGTGCCCAGGACGGCCTGGCCGGGCTGACCGAGTTCTCCGGCCTCGTCGGACCGCTCAATCCGAATGGAATCCCGCTGACGCCCGACCAGCTCATCCAGCTCCACACGGCACTCGGCCCGCCTCGGGACCTGCCGCCGGTCGCGACGACGACCGCATTTCCCGAGCAGCTGTACAACGCGTACCGGGCGACCGGCCAACTCATCAGCTCCGACGGCCACACGATCCAGTTCTCGGTCGAATACGCCAACGGCGACGCGTCGAGCCCGTCGGTCCTCGACACCGTGCCGGCCATGCGTGGCGATGTCGATCGCGTCGCGCAATTGGCCGGGGCGTCCGCATCCGGCGTCTACGGCGCGGTCGCGTTCGCCGCGGACATCAGCCGCATCTCCGGCAGCGATCTGGTCCGGATCATCCCGATCGTGGCCGTGCTCATCGCGCTCCTGCTGGCGGTGGTCCTGCGTAGCCTCGTCGCGCCGCTCTACCTGGTCGCGAGCATCGTCCTCTCGTATGCGGCGGCGCTCGGCCTGGTCGGCATCATCTTCGTCCACCTCGGCGGCCAGGACGGGATCAGCTTCATCCTGCCGTTCCTGATGTTCGTGTTCCTGATGGCGCTCGGGTCCGACTACAACATCCTGATCATGAGCCGCATCCGGGAGGAGGCCCACCACCTGCCGCTGCGGGACGCCGTGGCTCGGGCCATTGGCCGGACAGGCAGCACGATCACCACCGCCGGGATGATCCTGGGCGGCACCTTCGCGGTCCTCGCCGTGGCCGGTGGCTCCGCGGGCGGTGGTCAGATCCAGCAGATCGGCTATGGCGTCGCCGCGGGGGTCCTCATGGACACGTTCCTCCTGCGATCGCTGCTCGTGCCGTCGCTGGTGGTGCTGCTCGGTCGCCGGAACTGGTGGCCGTCGGACCTGGCTCGAACGACGGCGCCGGACGACTGACCCGACGTCCCCGAGTCTGCGAAGATCGCAACCGTGATGTCGCGCCGGAGCCTGCCCGGGTGACGCGACGCGGGCTGGTGCTGTTCGGCCTGATGTCGGTCGTCTGGGGCATCCCCTACCTGTTCATCCGGGTCGCGGTCGCCGAGATCAGCCCGGTGACTCGACGGCGCTGCTCGAGATCCTGGTCGTGATCGTCGGCTACGCGGTTGGACCGGCGATCCTGTCGCGCCGCCTCGCCGGGCTGCCGTCGATCGGCGTGATGGCCTTGTCGCTCGCGTTGTGCGCCGTGGTCTACGTCCCGATCGCCGCGGTCCAGTGGCCGTCGGTCGTGCCCTCGACGAACGTGCTCATCTCCATCGTCGTCCTCGGGACCGTCTGCACCGCCGCGGCGTTCCTCATGTTCGCCGCGCTCATCGCCGAGATCGGCCCCGTCCGCGCCACGGTCATCACCTATGTCAATCCGGCGGTCGCCGCGGTGCTCGGCGTCCTGGTCCTCAACGAGGCGTTCGGCCTGGCGATGGGGATCGGCTTCGCGCTCGTCATCCTGGGCTCGACGCTGGCGACGCGCCGGTCACGCGCGGGCCAGGCGCCGTCGCGCATCCCGATCGAGTCGGGCCTCTCTCCCGTGGAGGACTGAGCGCCCGCGGCCGAAGGGCGCCCACCGCTACACTGCCGCGATGGCTGTCCCGACAGACGACGCACCGCTTCTGCGCCACACCGATCCCGCGCGCGCCCGTCCGCTACCCTCGGCCATCGCCACGGCGAGGTCGATCCTCCCGGCGATCGTCGCCGACGTCCTGGCGATCCCCGAATCCGCCCTGGCACGCGGGTTTGGCTGGATCGGCGGCTCCGAGGAGGAGGTGCGCTACGGCATCTACCGGCTCCACGAGCTCTTCGAGCGCGCCGAGGTCGAGGCGCGCCGGGCGATCGGCGATGGTGGGGGCAAGGGCGGTCTCGCCGCCGCGCTCATCGGCCCGTCCGACGCGGCGCGCTGGGACCTCCACGGCGTCCTCGCGCCGCTCTCGGCGGCCGACTTCGATGCGGATCCGGGCGGCGCTGAGTGGTCCATCCGGCAGACGCTGGGTCACGTCGTGAGCAGCCAGCGGGCCTACGGCTGGGGAACCGCCTGGTGGCAGGAGCAGCGCTTCGCGATCGACGATCCGAACCTGCCGCCCACGTTGCCCGACGGCTTCTGGACAGCCCTGCCGGACGAGCATGGTCCCGAGATGGCGGGATCGCTCGACGAGATCCGGGCGCGGCTCGATGCGACCCTCGACCTCGCTGCGGAGCGGTTGGCCGGATTGCCCGACGACCGGCTCGCCCATGGGGCGAGATGGTCGGGGTTTGCCGTCACGGTCGGGTTCCGGCTGAGCCGCTGGTCGAGCCACCTGCGCGAGCACACGATCCAGGTCGAGAAGACGCTGGCGCGGCTCGGCCGGCTGCCGACCGAGCCGGAGCGACTGATCCGCCTCACGCTGGCCGCCTACGGTCGGGCGGAGGCGGTCGTGTTCGGCCAGCCCGACGCCGCCACGGCCGCCGAGATCGTTCGCGCGGCCGTGGCCGAAGCCCGCGAGACAATCGCCGGCGCGCGCCGGGCGGCCGAGGCCTGACCGGCCGATCGGGGGGGGCTCGCCGGCCCGCCTCGGTGCGGCTAACCCCACCCCGAAGATGCCGGGTGGCCGGCTGGGCGCGCGGCGCCGACGCTCCTAGGGTAGCCACATCAGGCACGAACAGGACCGATCGGGTTTGCCGAGACGGCCGGCGTGCCGGGAGGGCGCTCCACGGAGCGTCAAACGCCGTCGCGACTCACGTGAGATCGTGACGGCAGGAGGTCGGATCACCGATGCGGGTCAACCGCCGATTCCTGTACTGGGGAGTCTTCTTCGCCGCCATTGGCGGCGTTCTCGTTGCCGTCGACGTGCGGGCCATCGATACGACGACCATCGCCGACGCCCTGCGGCTCTGGCCACTCGCGTTCGTCGCGATCGGCGTGGGGCTGATCCTCCGCCAGACGCGCTTCAGCGTGGCGAGCGGCATGCTCGCCGCGGCGATCCCCGGCCTCGTGCTGGGCGGCGGGTTCGCCCTCGCCCCGCGGCTGTCGGTGGACTGCGGGGCCGGCGGCGCGCCGTCGACCGTGGTGAGCCGCCAGGGCGTCTTCGTCGGTCCGGCACGGGTCTCCGTGGCGACCGGCTGTGGCTCGCTCGTCGTGAGCACCGCGTCCGGCAGTGGCTGGCAGCTCGAAGCGGGCAACACCGCGACCCGAACGCCGGTCATCGCCGCGTCGACGCAGGCGCTCTCGATCGACGCCGGTGGGCGCGAGGGCTGGCACATCTTCGACGCAGGTCGCGACACGTGGCGTCTCACGCTGCCGACCTCGCCGATCGAAACCCTGTCCCTGGTCGTCAACGCGGGCGAAGGCCGGATCGCCCTGCCGGGTGCCCAGATCGGTCACCTGGACCTCACGACGAATGCGGCCGAGACGACCGTCGACCTGTCCGAGGCCTCCGTGGGGAACGTGTCGGGCACGGTCAACGCCGGACTGCTGTCATTCCACCTCCCCGCGAGCGCCGACGTGGTCGGCTCGATGGAGGTCAATGCCGGGGCGCTCCGGGTCTGCGTTCCGAGCGGGCTCGGGCTGCGGATCCACCACAGCGGAGTGCTGAGCGGGACCTCGGTCAACGGGCTGCAACAGACCGGCACGGACTGGCAGAGCCCGGATTATGCGACGGCGGCCCACCGGGCCGACCTGAATGTCAACGTCAATCTCGGTAGTGTCGAGATCAATCCGATCGGAGGATGCAAGTGAACCGCCGTCTCTATCGTTGCCGCCACGACCGGCGCATCGCGGGTGTGGCTTCGGGTGTCGCCGAGTACTTCGACGCCGACCCGTCGCTGGTCCGGATCCTGTGGATCCTGTCCATCTTCGTCGGCGGTGCGGGCCTGCTGCTCTACATCGCCATGGCGCTCATCGTCCCGCTCGAGCCCGAGGTGGGCTTCGCGGCGGGCGGCATCGGGGCCGGCACCCAGACCGGCGGCGGCGCCGCCGGCGGGGCCGCCGACTCGACGGGCGACGCGCCCGTCCCCTCGCCCACCGGCTGGCAGCAGCCGCCATCGACGCACCGCCACGCCAGCCGCGGCACCGGCCGCGGGACAACGTGGGTCGGGATCGTCCTGATCCTGTTCGGTTCCCTCGCCCTCGTCGACGCCATCCTGCCGGCGTGGGCCGACGGCGGGCGCTTCCTGTGGCCCGCGTTCATCCTCGGGATCGGCGCGCTCATGGTGGCGACCGCCGTCCGACGCGAGTCGACCGACTCGTGATTGGTGGCGCAGTCCTCGTCACTGGACTGCTCCTCATCCTGGCCGGGCTGGCGTCAGCCCGGATCCCCGGCGGAGCTTCGTTCGCTTCGCCGAGGATCGCGCGTCCCCCTGAGGCCGCGGGCGACGGTGGGGCAGGACCGCTCGGGCTCGCCCGGCGGACCCGCAACCCGATCCGGGCCTTCCTGCTCTCTCCGATCCACCCCGCCACCTGGTACGCCAACGCGGCGATCGGCCTCGGGTTCTTCGTGGGGATCTTCGCGTTCGCCGCCCTTGCCTCCCTGGCGTCGGCCGGGCTTGCCTCGCTTGTCGCCCTGGTCGGCTTCCTGTTCATCGCGCTCGGGATCGAGGGCTCGCGGCTCGTCGCCCGGATCGAACGCCGGCGCGTCATGTTCGGCACCGCGGAGCGCCTCCTGGCGCATCCGTACCGGCCTCTGCAAGGCGGCATCATCGAGACACTCCGGGCCGAATATGCCGACGAGAACCGCTGGCGCGACGTGCTCTACGTGGCGGTGAACTTCCCGCTCGCGATCATCGAGTTCCTCGTGATCGTGACGGCGTGGTCGCTCGCCCTCTGGCTCCTGACGATGCCGCTCTGGTACGACGCGGCGGCCGGTGCAAGTCTGCCGACGTTTCTCGACCCGGTTGCGGGGCATGACGCCTTCTTCGTCGTCCTCCGCGCCCTCGCCGGCGCCGTGCTGCTGCCGGTCGCGGCGTCGCTCTCCCAGCTCGTCATGGCGCTTCACCGTGGGGTCGTCGCCGGGCTGCTGTGCACCTCTGAGAGCCGAGAACTCCGGCGGCAGGTGGAGACGCTCAAGGAGAGCCGCTCGGCCGTCCTCGACGTGGAGGCCAGCGAGTTGCACCGGATCGAGCGCGATCTCCATGACGGCGCCCAACAGCGCCTCGTCATGCTGACCATCGACCTCGGCCTCGCGAGCGAGCGGATCGACAGCGATCCCGCGGCCGCCAAGCAGCTCGTCCTCGAGGGGCAGGAGCAGGCGCGCCAGGCGCTGGCCGAGTTGCGCGACCTCGTTCGCGGGATCGCCCCGTCGATCCTGCTCGATCGCGGCGTGGTGCCGGCCCTCGGCTCGATCGCGGCGCGCGGGCCCGTGCCGACGGCGGTCCGAAGTGACCGCCCTCCCGGCGAGCGGCTGCCGCCGGCGATCGAGCGGGCGGCGTACTTCGTCGCCGCCGAGGCGCTCGCGAACGTGGCCAAGCACAGCGGCGCCCAGAGTTGCGAGCTGCGCTGCCGGCGGGAAGGCGCGCGGCTGGTCGTGGAAGTCGAGGACGACGGCGTCGGTGGCGCGACGATCGAGCCCGGCGGCGGCCTGGCGGGGCTCGCGGGACGTGTCGAGGGGGTGGACGGAACCTTCACGCTATCCAGCCCGGCGGGCGGGCCCACGCTCGTGCGGGCCGAGCTGCCGGTGGCGGCCTGGGCCGCGCCGCAGACCTACTGGACCGCGCCCTCGGCCTAGGAACCGAGGTAGGTCAGCACCGCGAGCACGCGGCGGTGGTCGTTCTGCGAGTCGGGCAGCTCGAGCTTCCCGAAGATGCTGCTGATGTGCTTCTCGGTCGCGCCCTCCGTGATGCCGAGCAGCGCGGCGATCCCGACGTTCGTGCGGCCCTCGGCCATCGCCGCCAGCACCTCCCGTTCGCGGGGGGTCAGCGCGGACAGCGGGTCGTCCACGCGGTGGCGGACCATGAGCTGGGCGACCACCTCGGGATCCAGGGCGGTCCCGCCGCGGGCCACGCGGCGCAATGCATCCATGAATTCGCGGACGTCGCCGACGCGGTCCTTGAGCAGGTAGCCGACGCCGCCGGCGCGGTCCGCGAGGAGCTCCGTCGCGTACTGCCGCTCGACGTACTGGCTCAGCACGAGGATGGGCGTGCCGGGCACGCGGCGGCGTGCCTCGATCGCTGCCCGCAGGCCCTCGTCCCGCTGGCTCGGCGGCATCCGGACGTCCACGACCGACACGTCCGGGCGATGGGCGACGACGGCATCGACGAACGACGGCCCGTCGCCGACCTTGGCCACGACGGTGCCGCCGGATTCCTGGATCAGGCGCGCGATCCCCTCGCGGATGAGCGCCGAGTCCTCCGCGATGACGACGCGCAACGGTGCGGCTTCCACGCGTCGATCATGCGCGCCTCCGTGGCCCGATGCAGGGCCTCACGGGACGGAAAAACAAAGAGGCGGCACGCCCGGGAATAACGAAGACTCCCGATGCTGGAGCGGGCCCTTTACCACGAGCATGTCACATGCATCAGCACAACCGAACAGGAGAGACAGACGCATGGAAGGGTTCCTCATCGCCGGCGCCAGCTTCGCGGCGCTCGTGATCCTGGGCATGCTCGCGGAGGTGTTCGGGGTCGATTCACGGGACGGATTCGCCGGATAACCTGGCGC
>JBGPIH010000052.1:0-19234 GCA_041484785.1 Candidatus Limnocylindria bacterium | reverse complement strand
GGCGGCCTTCGCCGGCCTCCTCAACAGCCTTCAGGTGGTCAACTACTACCCGGCCGTGGGAGACGGCTACCTGCTGCCCACGCTGGCCGCGGTGTTCGTCGGTGGCACCTCGGTGTTCGGTGGTCGCGGCAGCGTGTGGGGAACCTTCCTCGGCGCGTTCATGATCGGCGGGATCAGCGCTGGACTCGTGGCGATCGGCCTGAGTGACTACTACCCGCAGGTGGTCTATGGCGCGGTGATCCTGATTTCGGTGTCGATCCACGCCCTCCTGCGGCGGCGGTTCGAGTACTGATGCCGGCCAGACGACGCTGGAACGACAAGGGCGTGTCGTCCCGCCTCACGATGTCAGCAACAGCGAGAGTGGCACGATGAAACCGCTCGGCGAGTTCGAAGTCTGGTTCGTGACCGGCAGCCAGGAGATGTACGGCGACGAGACCCTGCGCCAGGTCGCCGCCAACTCGGGGCTGGTCGCCAGCCAATTCGACGAATCGCCCGCGATCCCGGTCCGGATCGTCCATCGCCCGGTGGTCACCTCATCCGAGAGCATCGCCGCGACCTGCCGGGCCGCCAACGCCGACGATGCGTGCGTCGGGCTGATCCTCTGGATGCACACGTTCTCGCCGGCCCGGATGTGGATCGCCGGGCTCCAGGCGCTCCAGAAGCCGATCCTCCACTTGCACACCCAGTTCAACCGCGATCTCCCGTGGGGCGAGATCGACATGGACTTCATGAACCTCAACCAGGCGGCCCACGGCGATCGCGAGTTCGGCTACATCGAGACGCGATTGCGGGTCGCCCGCAAGACCGTCGCCGGCCACTGGCAGGACCCATACGTCGCCGATCGCATCGCCGCCTGGTCCCGCGCGGCTTGTGCCTGGCGGGAGGCCCACCACCTCAAAGTCGCGCGATTCGGCGACACGATGCGCCACGTGGCCGACACCGAGGGCGACAAGGTCGAGGCGCAGATCCGGCTCGGCGTGACCGTCAACGGCTTCGGCGTGGCCGACCTCACGGATGCGATCCGGGCCGTCCCCGAGCCGGCGATCGATGACCTGCTGGCCCGCTACGAGGCGACGTACGACCTGGCTCCCGAGCTCTGTCCGTCCGGTGCCCGGCGAGCGGAGTTGCGCGAGGCCGCACGCATCGAGGCCGGCCTGCGGATCTTTCTCGAAGCAGGAGGGTTCTACGCCTTCACCGATACCTTCGAGGACCTCGCCGGGCTCCGGCAGCTGCCCGGCATCGCCGCCCAGCGATTGATGGCCGACGGCTACGGCTTCGGCGCCGAGGGTGACTGGAAGACGTCTGCCCTCGTCCGACTGGTCAAGGTCATGGCGACCGGTCTGCCCGGCGGCACGTCATTCATGGAGGACTACACCTACGACCTCGATCCGGCCGGACCGAGCGTGCTCGGGGCGCACATGCTCGAGGTCTGTCCGACCATCGCCGCCGCCCGGCCCCGCTGCGAGATCCACCCGCTCTCGATCGGTGCGCGGTCCGACCCGGTCCGGCTCGTCTTCGACGCGGCATCCGGACCGGCATTCGTTGCGGGAATGACCGATCTCGGCGATCGGTTCCGCATCGTCGCCAACGTCATCGACATCGTCGGCAGCGAGCACGCGCTGCCACGCCTGCCGGTCGCCCGCGCCGTGTGGCGACCGCGGCCCGATCTGCGGACGGCCGTGGAAGCCTGGCTGATCGCCGGTGGGGCCCATCACACCGTGCTGACCCGGGCGATCGATCCCGAGCCGCTGGCCGACTTCGCCGAGATGGCGGGCATCGAGCTCGCGCTGATCGACGAGTCGACCACGGTCTCGGGGTTCCGCAAGGAGCTCCGCTGGAACGCCGCCTACCACCACCTCACCAGGACGCTATAGGGCATACCTCCCACGGTCTCGCCTCGCCCGGCACCTCCTCGTCTAGGCGAGGCGAGATCGCGCCCCGCGTCATCGCTCGGTCTGGAGCAGAACGCGACGAGCATCGGCCAGCTCTGTCCATGGTCGTAGACGGCGACGGCGACCAGGAGGATGCCGCCCAGGGCGTTGACCAGGCGCCGCTGGCGGGCGGAACAGGGTCGTCAGCCGTCGCTGGAGCCGGGCGGACAGCGGTGACAGGATGAGCAACGGCACGCCGAATCTGACGCCGAAACCACGTCGGGTATTGACAAGTTACTTAGTACTCACTAAGATGCGAGCCATGAACGCCACCACCCGCCTGACCGCGGAGGAACGCCGCACCGACGTCATCGCAGCCGCGTCCAAGGAATTCGCCGTGCGCGGCTACGCGGGAACGTCGACCCAGGCGATCGCCGAACGGGCCGGCGTTTCGCAGCCGTACCTGTTCCAGTTGTTCGGCACCAAGAAGGACCTGTTCATCGCGGTGGTCCATGCCTGCTTTGGGCGAACCCGCTCGACGTTCGAGACGAGCGGCAAGGCTGCGTTGGCGGAGTCGATCGACCCGACCGCCCTCCTGCACGCGATGGGCTGCAGCTACCACGACCTCCTCCGGGACCGCGACATGCTGCGGCTCCAGCTTCACGCGTACGCCGCCTGTGACGATCCCGACATCCGGGCCGTGGTTCGAGAGGAGTGGAGCGTGCTGTACGCGACCGTCGCGCGGCTGTCGGGCGCTGATCCGACGGCCCTGCACGCCTGGTTCGCCGAGGGCATGCTGCTCAACGTGGTCGCCTCGATCGGCGACACCAACGAAGCCGTCGCCCTCAAGATGGACCTGGGGGGTGCTTTCGCCGATCGCTAGACGTACCCCTTTTTTGCCTTCGCAACTTAGTGAGCACTAACTAGAAAGGAGCCACGTTCCAATGGCCCGGACCCGCTCATCGGCCGCCTGGACATTCGCGATCACCGCGATCGCGCTGTTCATGGTCTCCCTGGACAACCTCGTCGTCACCACCGCATTGCCCGTCATCAAGCGTGATCTCGGCTCCTCGCTCCAGGACCTCGAATGGATGGTCAACGCCTACACCCTGACCTTTGCCGTCCTGCTGCTGACCGGCGCAGTCCTCGGTGACCGATTCGGACGCCGTCGGCTGTTTGTCATCGGGCTGGCGATCTTCACCGCCGGGTCGGCCGCTGCCGCCCTCGCTCCATCGAGCGGCATCCTTATCGCCGCCCGAGCCGTCCAGGGCCTGGGTGGCGCAATCGTCGTTCCGCTGAGCCTGACGATCCTGTCCGCCGGGGTTTCGCCGCAGCGTCGTGCCCTCGCGCTCGGCGCCTGGGGAGGCATCGCAGGTCTCGCGATCGCCGTCGGTCCGCTCATTGGTGGCGCGATCGCGCAGGGCGTGAACTGGCACTGGATCTTCTGGCTGAACGTCCCGGTCGGGGTCGTGGCGGTCGCCCTCGCATACCTCCGGCTCCAGGAAACGCGCGGTCCTCAGGGCCGGCTCGACCTGCCTGGCCTCGCCTTGGCGAGCGGCGGGCTGCTCGGGCTCGTGTGGGCCGTCATCCATGGCAATGGCGACGGTTGGACCAGTCCGCAGATCGTCGGCACGTTTGCCGTCGGGATCGTCCTGGTGGTGCTGTTCGCGGCCTGGGAGCGCCGGACGACTTATCCGATGCTGCCGCTCCACATGTTCCGCAGCCGCGCCTTCGCGGCCGCCAACGCCGTTTCGCTCCTGATGTACTTCGGGATGTTCGGCTCGATCTTCCTGCTGTCGCAGTTCTTCCAGGTTGTCCAGGGACTCAATCCGTTTGAGGCCGGACTGCGCGTCCTGCCCTGGACGGCCATGCCGGCGTTCGTGGCGCCGATCGCCGGGCTCCTCGCGGGACGCATCGGATCGCGGCCCATCCTCGTCCCCGGCCTCGCCCTGATGGCCATTGGCCTTGCCTGGCTGGCTGCGGTCAGCAGCCCGACGGTGCCATACGCGGAGCTCGTGCCGGCCTTCGTCGTCAGCGGCATCGGGATGGGCATGTTCTTCGCCCCGATCGCCAACGTGGTCCTGTCCTCCGTCCTGCCGGAGGAGGAGGGGAAGGCGTCAGGCGCCAACAACGCCATCCGGGAGATCGGCGGGGTCTTCGGTGTCGCCGTCCTCGCCTCGGTCTTCTCGGCCAGCGGCTCGTACGCCAGCCCGCAGGCGTACGTCGACGGGCTCGTCCCGGCGGTGTGGGTCGGCGCGATCGTCGTGGCCATCGCCGCCGTCGTCGCGCTGGCGATCCCGGGTCGCGTGGCCGCGGGCATTCGCGGTCCGGTGACCGTCCGAGTGTCGAGCGGTCAGCTGCCCGACGTCGACATGGCCGGCTGACGCTTGTGGGCGCTCGCCCGATTGGCATTGGTAGATAGGGCGCCGGGCGCCTACACTCCGTCGATGACCGGCCCGTAGAGACCGGACGAGGCACATCGCGGAGGTGTGGCATGACCCGTGTCCTCGTCGTCCATCACGACCTCGAGCTGGCCGGACAGGAAGTCGACTCCCTTCGGCGCTTCGGCTACGAGGTCACCGAATGCGGTGGGCCGACCCGCAACGTCTGCCCTGTCCTGGCCGGGCATCCGTGTGACCTTGCCGAACGCGCCGACGTCCTTGTCTACGACGCCTGGGCGAGCGGCGACGCCGAGGGCGCCCGGACGCTCATCGAGAACATCCGCGACATCCATCCCGATACGCCGGTCGTGTTGACCTCGCCCGGCATCGGGCTCTCATGGGAAGCGGCCGCGGGGCCCCACGCCGTGACCGAGCTCCTCGGCCAGCCGACGGGCGCCCGGCTTCACGAAGCCATCCAGACCGCCCTGGCGGGTGCAAGCGGGGCTGAGAGTTGAGGCGCTTGCGGATCGTCCAGGGCAGCCATGGCTCGGCATGAGCTCTCGGCTCCCGTCACTTGGCCCGCGCGGCGAGGGCTGGGTCGTTGCCCAGCTGGTGCTCTTCTCGGTCATCGCCGGTGCCGGCCTCTGGAACCTGCTGGGCCAGGAACCGCCCGGCTCGCCGAGTCCAGTCGGCCAATTGACCGGGTTCGCGGCGATCGTTGTCGGCGGCCTCGTCGCCGGGCGCGGTGTGTGGGACTTGCGGGCCAGCCTGAGCCCGTTCCCGCGACCGGTGGCCGATGCGCCACTCACGCAGTCCGGCGCCTACCGGTACATCCGTCACCCGATCTACAGCGGGCTCGTGCTCGGTGCGATCGGCTGGGGCGTGATCACGGGCTCCATCGTCGCGGCGGGGATGGCGGGCGTGCTCTTCCTGCTGTTCGCTGGCAAGTCTCGACGCGAGGAGGCCTGGCTCGCCGCCGTCCATCCCGAGTACGGGGACTACCAGCGACGGACCAAGCGCCTCATCCCGTGGATCTACTAGGCGGTCGGGACCTCAGCCGCCCTTCTTGAGGGCCGCGAGGCGGGCATCCACGTCGACGTCGGCGGAGGCGTCGTCGAGGCTGGCGAACTGGGCATCGAGCGAGCTCGCGGCCACTTCGGTCATCCCCTTGGCCATCGCCTCTTCGTGGCGCACCTTCTCCTCGAACCGCGAGACCTCACTCGTCGGGTCCATGATGTTGACGCTCTTGATGGACTGCTGGACCTGGACCTGCGCCTGGGCCATCTTGGCTCGCGCGATCAGCTGATCCTTCTTCTGGACGAGCTCCTCGCGCTTGGCGCGCATGACGTTGAGGCCGTCCTTGAGCTGGCTGACGAGGGCGGTCTGCTGTTCGATCTGCGGGCCGAACGCCTTGACCTGGTCCTCGAAGCCGATCTGGCGCTTGATCGCGATCCTGGCGAGGTTGTCGAACCTGTCGGCGTCGGCCGTGTTGCCGGCAGCGCGCATCTCATCGGCACGTTTCGACGCGGCCGCAGCCTTCGAACCCCATTCCACGGCGGCCTCGCCCGCCTCCTTGGAGTCATCCTCCTGGAGGCGCAGGTTGCCGATGGTCTGGGCGACGGCCTCCTCTGCCTCCCGGATGCTCTCCGTGTAGTCGCGGACCATCTGGTCCAGCATCTTCTCCGGGTCTTCTGCGCTGTCGAGCAGCGCGTTGACGTTGGCCCGGACGAGTTGGCCGACTCGCCCGAGGATCGAGGACTGGGCCATGACGTGGTCCCTCCGTGCTGTCCCGCGCCGATTCTCGGCGCGCTTTGGAGCAGTTCACATTGATTCGAGCCGACCGGGATCGCGGTGCAGGGCGCCCGGTCCGGCGATCGGTATCGTAGCGCGGCGCCGCGCCAGGCCCGGTCACCAGCGGCCTCCGCCTGACGAGCCGCCGCCCCCGAAGCCTCCTCCCCCCGACGAGCCGCCGAACCCACCGAACCCGCCGCCGCCGCCACCGAACCCGCCGAACCCGCCGAACGGGCCACCCCTGCCACGGAAGCCGCCGCGTCCACCGCCCGAGAGCAGTCCGCCGATGATGCCGCCGATGACCGCGCCCGCCACGTCGGAGCCCACGCCGCCGCCCCGTCCGCCGCGGAATGGGTCATTCCACCCACCGTAGTCCCGCTCCGCGAGGGTCTGGGCTTCGGCGGCGAGCCGAGTTGCCGCGTCGGCCTCGGCGAGGGCAGCAGCCGGGTCGGTGGGCTCCAGTGCCATCGCCTGCTCCAGGTGCCGGGTTGCCTCGGTGACCCGCGTCCTGGCCTCGGTCCCGATTCCACCACGATGGCCCCCGACGTAGTCCGACGCGCGGGTCACGGCCACCTGCGCGGCGCGGAGCCCGGCCTGGAGCCGGGCGGTCTCGCGGGCCTGCTGTTCCTGGGCGCTGCGAATGACCTTCTCGGCCGCGTCCGCGAGCTCATCGGCACGACGCGCCTTGTCGTAGGCCCCGGTCACGTCCGGCTTGGGCGGATCGAGAGCCGTCCGTGCCTCGGAGAGCAGCTGCTCGGCCTCGGCCAGCCGGCGAGCCACGTCGGCATCGGCCGGAGCTCCGGCCGCCGCCGCCTTCGCCTTCGCCAGCTCGGCTTCAGCCGCGGCTAGCTCGGCGTCGACCTTCGAGCGAGCCTCCTCGAGTTGGGCCGCCAGGCGTTCGATCGCGTCGAGGAACGCGGTCCCCTGGGCCAGCCCGTCCTCGCCCAGCCGGGCCGCCTGCGCGGCCATGCCCAGGGCTCCGGCGGCGAGCGCCTTGGTGCCCTGGTCGGCCGCGGCCCGGACCGCGGCGATCCTCGTCCGGGCGTTGTCCACGTTGTGGGCGACGGCCTGCCAGTCCGCGTCCGCGAAGGCGGCAAGTTTCGCGAGGGTCTCCTGGGCGGCAGGCAAGCGGGCTTCCAGCCCATCGGCCCTGGCGGGCAGTGTGGCGAGGATTCCGGGGGCCTCCTTCTCGAGTGCCCGCAGCTCCTCGAAGCGCTGCGTTTCCGCGTGGAGACGGCCCCGTGCCTTGCGGCACGCGACGATCAGCTCGGTCAGCATCCGCTGCCGGGTCGGGGCGTCCTCGGGCGTCGCGTCGTCGAGCTGCTGGCGGATCGTGAACGCGCCCTTCAGGTCGTCCCTCGCCGCCGCGATCGCGGTCACGAAGGGCGCCGCCGCATCGTCGCCGAACTGCGCCTGGGCGAACCCGAGCTCCTGGTCCGAATCGCGGATTGCGTCGTCTGTCTCGACGAGGATCCGGTTGGCGACCTCTTCCAGCTCCTTGGGCTTCATGGCGGCGAGGTCGGCGTTGGGGTCGGCAGGGGCGCCACCGGCCGCGCCACCGCGTCCCGATGCGGCGGCGCGCCGACGCGGGAGGACGGAGAAGAGCCACCAGGCGCCCGCCGCGACGAGCCCGACGACGATCACCAGCGCGACGAGGGTCCCCGGCGTCGAATCGCCGGTGGAGCCATTCGACGGGCCTTCCCCTGGCGCGGCCGTGACCGCCGCCGTCGTGGCGCCCGGAGTGGAACCGCCTCCGGGGGCGACGGCGCCGCCGGTCATCGCCGCCTGCAGACCCCTGGCGGTTGCGTTGATCGCGCCGGGGTAGTCCGCCGATCGAAGGGCGGGCTCCATCTCCTGCGACAGGATCCCCTCGAGCTCCGCGTCGGAGACCTTGACGTTGTCGCCCTTCCAGTATCCGTAGGTTCGGTCGTCGAGGGCGATCACCAGGACGAGGTCCGTCGTCCCCAGGCCGCTCGCCCTGGCGGTCGCCGTCGCGAAATCGGCGGAGGCCTGCCCGCCGAGCGTGTCCGTGTACCAGATCCAGAGCTGGGCGCCGGTCGCCCGCTGGAGGTCGTCGAGGACGGCCTGGACGCTTGACGTGTTCCCGTTGAGGGCGTTGACGTCGTCCGTGATGGGACCGGCCAGGCGGTGCGGCGACGCGGCGAGGACGGCGGGGAGGATCGCCAGGAGGAAGCCGAGCGCGACCCCGCTGGAGGCGGCGAGACGAAACGCTGGGCGGCGGTGTGCGGTCGCCGGTGGCATGGGGCTCCTGGTCGCGAAGGTGCCGAGTGTCGCGCAGTGGAGGCGCGTTCGTTTTCTCGGGTGCCTCATTCTCTCGCGATTGGGGCCGGCATGGGGAGGGCCGTCCGGCCCAATCCGGGGACGGGCCACCGCTCGGAGGCGATCCATCACCACGCTGACCACGTCACCGGCGGCCGGGCCGTCCTCGGCATCGGAGGCGCCTGGTTCGAGCGCGAACACGAGGCGTTCGGCGTCCCGGAGTGGGGGACCGGCGAGCGAATCGGCGAGGTCGACGCCCTGCTCGCGAGCGGTTAACCAACGCGGATTCGAGGACGAGCGGCCGGGGACGAGGCGACGGCATACTCTCGGCCGAACCTCGTCGATCGATCCGCCTCGGCCGGGTCCACCAGGAGTCACGCAATGCGCTTCGCGATCGGGCGGGCTGCGGACGACGACGCGTGAGTCGGAGATCAGGGGCGCCCTGGTCAGCCGTTCGCGGCGTGGGGCGATTCCATCGCGACGCTCGACTCTTCCTCGTCACGACCTTCGTCGCGGGCGCCGCGCTGAGCCTCTACTGGATCGACTTCAACCTGTACCTGTCGTCACTCGGGCTGTCGACGGCATTGATCGGCGTCGTCTCGACGATCGCGTCCGTCGCCGGTGCGGCCGCCGCGTTCCCGGCAAGCGCGGCGTCCGATCGGTTCGGCCGACGGGCGGTCATCGCCGGCGGCATCGCGGTCGGCCTTGTCGCACTCGCCGGCCTCCTGCTGACGGAGGCGTTGCCATTGATCGTCGTCCTTGCGGCGTTCTGGTCGGTCGGTCAGCAGGCCTTCCAGGTCGTCCAGGCGCCGTTCCTCACCGAGCACAGCGACCCTGAGCATCGCAACCAGTTGTTCGCCGCGCAATTCGCGATCCAGAACGTGACGAACGTGGCCGCGGCGCTCCTCGGCGGGGTCGGCGCGGCCGCCGTCTCGGCGCTCATCCGGCTCGACCCGGCCGGGCCGGGGACCTACCGGGTCATCCTCGTGATCATGGCCGTGCTGATGACCGCGGCGCTGGCCACGGTCGCCCTTCTCGCGGACGACCGGCCGCGGGTGGTGACTGGTCCTCGCCTCGTCACGATCGGCGAGCCCGCCGCATTCCCGCCGGATCCGCGTCGGTCGAGAGTCCTCTTCGGGATCGTCGTTCGCGACCGCGCCCGGTTCGCCCGGCTCGTCCTTCCCGGGTTTCTGATTTCGCTGGGCGCCGGCCAGGTGATCCCGTTCCTGAACATCTTCATTCAGCGCAAGTTCGGGCTCGACCTGACATCGCTCAACGCAGTCTTCGCCTTCACGAGTCTCGGCACCGTGGCGGCGATCCTCGCCCAGCCGACGCTCGCCCGGCGATTCGGTCAGATCACCTCGGTCGTCATCGTCCAGGCGGCGAGCATCCCGTTCCTGGCCGTCCTCGGCTTCTCGCCAGTGCTTTGGATGGTCGTCCTTGCGATGGCGGTCCGGAGCTCGCTGATGAACGCCGGCAACCCGATCTTCAGTGCCTTCGCGATGGAGCAGGTCACCCCAGCGGAACGGGCGACGCTGTCGGCGGCGATCAGCGTGCTGTGGCAGATCGGCTGGGTCGTCGGAGGTACCAGCTACACGATCCTCCAGGCCGTCCTTGGTTTCGAGCGCGGCTACACCGTCAACTTCGTGACCATCATTGCCTTGTACACGATTGCCACCGGGCTCTACTGGGTCTGGTTCCGCAGGACCGATCGCCCGATGCTCGCCCCCCAGATGGTCGGCCGAGGGCCGTAGGACTCCCGCTTCACGGCCACGCGAATCCGCTAGACGCGGAGTGTGGTCATCGGTCGCGGTCGTTGGATGGACGCAACCGGCGAGGTCTGCCAGGCCAGGCTCAAGGTCTGATCGGACCTACCCATCCGAACACGAGGCGGGCCTGTCGGGCCCGCCTCGGTGTCTGCTCGCTCCGCCGGCCAAGGCATGAATCGATCGAGCTTGCTGCGTGCGCGAGGAACACCTCCTCCGCAGCGCTCGAAGATGTGATCTGATGTGGGTCCCGGTCATCCTGTTCCACAGGACATGAACAAGGGCTCAATCCAGGGAAAAGCAATACAGACCACGGCCCCTGAACGACACCATCTGGGACGCAATCAAAGAATGGGATCTTTGGCTCTGGCGCAAGGGAGGGCCGCTGGCGTATCTGATCTTGGGCAAATCCACTCGGGAGAGCCTCCGGTCGGTGCATGGCGTGAGAGAGAACGAGCATGTCGATTGACAGGCTGACCGCCGAAGACCGGCTCATGCTGCAAATGGATGGGCTCTGGCCACAGGATGTCGGTGCGCTCGCAGTCTTTGAGGGCACTGGCCTGCTGGACCCTGTCGGTTGCATTCGGATCGACGCCGTGCGGGAGGCGATCCAGTCCCACCTGCATCTCGTTCCTCGGTTCCGCCAACTCATCTACACGCCGCGACGAGGCTTGGGCGGACCGCTGTGGCTGGATTCGCCTCAGTTCAATCTCACCGAGCACGTCCAGGCGTTTCCGCTTCCCGCCGATTGCGACGAGCCGGCCCTTCTCCTCACGATTGAACACCTTCGATCGCAGCGCCTCGACTGGTCACGGCCGCTATGGGAGATGTGGCTCCTGCCAGGGCTACCGGAGGGACGGGTCGGCTTGTTCGTGCGGATGCACCATGCCATCGGGGACGGCAGGGCGGCGATGACGATGCTCGGGGCGTTTCTCGACAGCATGCCGGACGCGCCCGCTGCTGCGGCACCCGCTTGGACACCCTCCTCACCGCCGTCCGCACGAGAACTCCTTGGAGACAACCTGCTGCGGCGCCTCAAGGGATTAGCCGGCGTCTTGACCCCGCTGGTCCGGCCGCGGGCCACCGTGCAGCGGGTGTTGGGCGCGTTGCCGGCATTACGCGAGCTCCTCGCCGAAGAGCCGGCGTCCAAGACGAGCCTCGACCGCCTGGTCGGTCCCGACCGCAACCTCGCCGTGATCCGAAGCAGCAACGACCTGGTCAGGAGGATCGCCCGCGCCCACGAGGCGACGGTGAACGATGTCCTCCTGGCAGCCACGGCCGGCGGGCTGCGCGCGCTTCTCCAGCACCGCGGCGAACCCGTCGAAGGCGTCACCGTGAGGATCTACGTGCCAGTGTCACTACGCGGCAGGCTGCGCGGTTCGGTCCAGGGAAACCTGATCTCGCAGATGGTCGTCCCACTTTCCCTCGGCACGTCGGATCCGGGCCAAAGGCTTCAGCGGATCGCCGCCGAGACCGCCACGCGGAAGGAGAGGGGCAGAACCTCCCTCGGGACGCTCCTCCGATTCGGAATCGTGAGGCGGCTGATGCTGAAGGCCATCATCCGCCAGCGGGTGAACGTCACCAGCGCCAGCATCCCCGGTCCCAGGCGGCCGCTTCACCTCGCCGGGGCGCGGATGCTCGAGTTGTTCCCGCTGCTGAACCTCATGGGCAACGAGCCCCTCGGTGTGGGCGCGTTGTCGTACGCCGGAACGTTCGACATCGGTGTCGTCGCCGACCGAGACGCGTACCCCGACATCGACGTGTTCGCAGACGGCGTGCGGCATGAACTCGACGAGCTTGCCGGGTCGACCCATGGCATATCGAGTCGTCCTGACCTGGATCCTGTGCCAGCGCCTGGCGGACATGCCGCGCGCTCAGCCGTCGCGTGAGTCGGTCGAGGGTGTAGGCGACGCCAAGAACGGGAGGCAGATGAGCGCAACGACCACCGAGATCGGTGCCTTCGAGCTCGACGCCATGGTCCGCCTGATCCTCAACCGGCGGCCATCGGTCGGGCTCGCGCTGGGTTTGGTCAGGGACGGCCGTCTCGAGTTCTTCCACGGGCACGGATTCGCCGACATCGGATCGGACACGCCTGTGACAGAGGACACGGTCTTCCGGATCGCCTCGATCACCAAGACCTTCACGGCGATCGCGGTGATGCAGCTGTGGGAGCGAGGGCTGATCGATCTCGACGCTCCCGCCAATGACTACCTGCGCGCCTACCGGCTGATCCCAGCGAAGGCCGGTGACCGGCTCGCTACGGTGCGGCATCTGCTCACGCACACCGCCGGTATTCCCGAGGTGATCCACGTCTCGGATTTGCTCCATCCCGACTGGGGCCCCTTCGATTCCCGCCCGGCGGTCCTAAGCGTGAAGGTGGGGGCGCCCCTGCCGTCGCTCGCCGAGTACTACCACGGCGGTCTCCGGCTGGCGGTCGAGCCGGGCTCAGCCTTTGCCTATAGCAACCATGGGTTCGCCACATTGGGTCAGGTCGTCGAGGACGTGAGCGGGATGGCCCTCGAGCGCTACTTCTGCGAGCGCATCTTCGAGCCCCTCGGCATGGCCGACACCGACCTCATCCGATCCGAGCGGGTCGCATCGCAACTCGCGACGGGCTATGTCCTCGGGCCTCGCGGTGCGAAACCGGTTCCCGACCGTGACTGGGTCGGCGCAGGGGCTGGGAGCACCTACTCGACCGCGAGAGACATGGCCCGCTTCGTCGCGGCCATGCTCGGCGGCGGATCCAACACACACGGCTCGGTGCTCGAACCGGCGACGCTCGCGACCATGTTCGAGCCCCACTACCGGCCAGACCCGCGCGTTCCGGGCATAGGCCTCGCGTTCCTCCGCGGCAACGTTGCCGGACATCGCATCGTGGAGCATGCCGGGGTCCTGCCGGGCTTCAACGCGCACCTCCTCCTCGCACCGGACGACGGAGTCGGCGTCTTCGGTCTGACGAACGGGTCGAGCGGAGCGTTCACCTGGCTGCCGGTCGAGCTGCGAAGCTTGCTGCGCCACCTGTTGCACGTTCCGGGTGACGCCGTTCAGGTTGACGTCCCGCAGCGCCCCGAGATCTGGGAATGGCTCTGCGGCCGATACCAGCTGCCCGGGCGCATCGCGGATGTGCGTGGGCGGCTGATGATGGGTGGCGGAGCCCAGGTGTTCGTCCGTGGCGGACGGCTGATGGTCCGCGTGCTGACCCCCGTCCCCGCCCTCTGGCGGGGCTTCCCGCTGTATCCGGATGACCCGCAGGACCCATTTGTGTTCCGCCTCGACCTTTCCGCGCTCGGGATTCCCGCGGTCCGCGTCGTGTTCAGCGGCGCCGACGCAGCCGATACGACCGCAGCTCACATCGATCTCGGATCGGAGCCGCTGTCGCTCTACAGGCAACCCGCTACGAGCGGGAGGTCGCGGGCCACCGGCGCCATCTGTGCGCTTGCCGTCGTCACCGCGGCGACGGCCATGCGGCGACGAAGGAGCCAGGAGACGAGGGTATCGAGATGAGCGTCACGACCGCCACCGAGCTGTGGCGAATGGGCGCCACGGACCTGGCCGGCGCAATCAGGTCCAGGCAAGCCTCCTGTCAGGAAGTCATCGAGGCCCATCTCCGGCGGATCGAGACCGTCAACCCTTCCATCAACGCGGTCACGGTTGTCCTCGGCGAGCAGGCCCTCGAAGCCGCGACGGCGGCCGACCATGCCGTCGCCGCCGGTGGCGATCTGCCGCCGTTCCATGGCGTCCCCTTCACGATCAAGGCCAACATCGACGTCGCCGGGACGCCGACCACCTAGGGAGTCAAGGCGCTCGCGGACGCGTATCCGGGTCTGGACGCCCCAGGTGTCGAGCGCCTGAAGGTTGCAGGGGCCATCCCGATCGGCCGCACCAACCTTCCCGACTTCGCCATCGGCTGGCACTGTGAGAGCGAGCTCTGGGGAGCGACCGTGAACCCGTGGGATCGGTCCCGAACGCCCGGCGGCTCGAGCGGCGGCGAGGCGGCGGCGCTCGCGACGGGCTTGACACCATTGGGGCTCGGGAACGACACGGGCGGGTCGCTCCGCTGGCCGGCCCAATGCTGCGGGATCAGCACGCTGAAGCCCACCCTGGGCCGCATCCTACATGCGACAACCATCGAGCCGGTGGATTCGCCCATCTGTAACCAGCTGATGGGCGTCCAGGGACCGATGGCGCGGCGAGTCGCCGACCTCTGGGCCGCCTTCGCGGTGATGGCCGGGCACAGCTGGCGCGACCCGTGGTCGGTGCCGGTGCCGCTCCGCGGCCCCGCACTTGCGAAGCCCATCCGGGTGGCCCTCGTCGTCGACCCTGCTGGCCAGGGGACCGCCGAACAGGTGCAGGAAGGTGTTCGCAAGGCGGGCAGGGCACTGGACGACGCCGGCTACGTCGTCGAGGAGGTCGAGCCACCGGCGATCGATGTGGCGGCGAAGACCTGGCTGGACATGCTCAACGCCGACATGGGAACGGCGCTGCAGGTCATGTCGTTCCCATGGAAAGCCGACACGGAACGGTACGTGTCGGCGCTATTCAAAGTAGCCGGCGATCGGGACCCAATGACGAGCATCCAGAACTTCTTGACTCGACAATCGCTGCTTCGAGCTTGGGGCCAGTTTCAGGAGACGCACCCGCTGATCGTCGCGCCGATCTGCACCGACATTGCCTTTGAGGTGGGCAAGGATCTGACCACCGCCGGTGTAGCCGAGATCGTCCGCGGCCTGCGCATGGCCCTGGCCGTCAATGCGCTGGGACTGCCCGCCGTGGCGCTTCCCGTAGGCATCGAGGACGGTCTCCCACAGTCCGTGCAGGTGATCGGTCCTCGGTACCGCGAGGATCTGTGCCTCGACACCGCGACGGCACTGGAGGAGCGGGTCGGCATCATCACGCCGATCGATCCCAGGTAGCGGGGACCGTCGCGACCTTCGGCCCTTGACCGTGCGCAGCGGGGACAGCGACATTCGGATCGATCGCACCGGCAGTCGCGAGTCGGTCGAAGGAGTTGGGCATGGCAAGAACGTCGATTCGAGATGTATCCCTCTTCGTCGAAGTCGTCGGACACGGGTACCCGCTGCTGCTCATGCACGGTGGCCCCGGCGCGGATCACTGGACGATGCTGCCGTTCCGGCGCTGCGCGGATCAGTTCACTCTGATCTTCTACGACCATCGCTGCAACGGGCGTTCAGAGGGCGCTCCCGTCACGTCCATGACCTGGGAGAACCTGACCGCGGACGCCGATGCCCTGCGCCAGAAGCTTGGCTTCGAGAAATGGGCCGTGCTCGGGCATTCATTCGGCGGCAAGGTCGCCCTCGAGTATGCCCTGCGCTATCCCGACAGCCTGTCGCACCTGATCCTGCTCGACACGGGTGGCGACAGTCGCTGGGCGCAGGAGAACGCGCCCGAGCTCCTCGCCAGGCGCGGGTTCAGCCCCAAGACCGTCAGGCTCGCCCGACGTTTCCTCAACGGGCGGATCGCACGGAAGGAGTTCTTCCCGGCCTTGATGAGGCTGGGAAGCGCATACAACCCCCACACCAGCCTCCTGCAGCTGGCGCGCATGGTCCAGGGGGAGTGGCGCACGAAGATGCGGCCTGAGGCGATCATCTTCGCGGCCCCCCACCTGCTCAAGGGCTGGACGGTGATGGACCGCCTCGGCGAGATCAAGGTACCGACGCTGGTGATGGCCGGGCGCGACGACTTCCTCTTCCCGCCAGAGCATCAGGCCCAACTTGCGGCGGGCATCCCGAACGCACGACTCCGGATCATCGAGCGTGCCGGTCACAACGCGCACTCGGACCGACCCGCCGAAGTCATGCAGGCCCTCCGCGACTTCATTCCCGCCACCGCGCCGATCGTGGCTACCTCACCTGTACTGGTCTGATCGCACGGGGCAGGTACCCCGAGAAAGGGCGATCCGGCACTGGCCCCGCCCGCCCGCGCGAGGCATAACGAGGTTGGCGTATGGGCGCGTGTGGACACTCAGTCAGGGCGGTTGAACCCACCGCGCTCCAGCGATAGATCCGGTGCGAGGTCCCTCGCGGCTCGACAGGTCATCGTCTGAGGGAAACGTCGGGCGCTGGGCGTAACTGCATCGGCAAGGAGGGAACCATGCGAGTCCTCGTTGCTGGAGCCGGCGGTTTGATCGGCTCGGTCGTCGCCCGCGAGTTCGCGGCCGACGGCCACAACGTCGTCCGCTTGGTGCGGCACGATCCTGGCCCCGATGAGGTGCGCTGGGACCCGGACGCCGGGACGATTGATCGGGACGGCCTCGAGGGCTTTGACGCGGTCATCGACGTCGCCAGCATGCCCTGGCCGTCCCGCTGGACGTCCGCCGCCAAGCGGCAGATCTACGACAACCGCGTCCGAAGCTACCGGCTCCTGGCCGAGGCGTTGGCGGAGCTGGAGCGAAGGCCGCGCGTCCTCGTGTGCGCCTCCGGCATGGGGATCTACCCGTCATCTGGCGACGATCTCCTGACCGAGGAGAGCGCGGTCGGGTCCGACTTCCTTGCCGACCTGCAGCGAGACGGTGAGGCCGCCACGTCAGCCGCGTCTGCCGGAGGGATCCGCGTCGTGCATCTGCGCATCCCGACCGTCCTCGGTGGTCCCAACCTGGCCACGATGGCAAAGACCATCCGACCGTTGGGCGACGGTCGGCAGTGGTGGAGCTGGGTGGCCCTCGACGAGATCCCGACGATCGTCGAGCACGTGCTCGCCACAGACGCCCTCGTCGGACCGGTCAACGTGGTCAGTCCAAACCCGGTCCGCGAGGTGGAGTTCAGCGTGACGCTGGGTCGCATCCTTGGGCGGCGGCCGGGGCGAGGCGTGCCGGGATTCCTGCTCCGGCTCGTCATGGGCGAGATGGCCCAGGCACTGTTGCTCGCCAGCCGCCGGATCGAGCCACGCCGGCTGCTCCAGACCGGCTACCAGTTCCGATACCCGGAGCTCGACGCCGCTCTCCGCCATCAACTTGGTACGGTGGCGTGAGGTCCCGGGCCGCCTCCAAGTCCGGCTTTCAGGTCGTCCCGGTTGCCCGCGACCAGCGGCAGATCGGCGACTGGTTGGACCAAGCGGCCCGCCGCCACACCATGCACGCCCTCCTCGAGCTTGACGTCACGGACGCTCGACGGGCCATCCACCAGCGTCGGGCGGAGACTGGAGAGCCCCTCTCGTTCACCGCGTTCGTCGTGGCGTGCCTTGCCCGCGCGATCGACCAGGACAAGACGATGCACGCTCATCAGAAGGGCACGCGCGATCTCGTCCTGTTCGACGACGTCGATGTGACGGTCGTCGTCGAGCGCACGGTCGACGCGGCGAAGATCCCCGTGCCCTACATCGTCCGGGCAGCGAACCACAAGACGGCCGTCGAGATCAGCCGCGAAATCAGTGACGCCGCGGCGGGAACCTTGCCGTATGCGCGGGCGCGGCGGCTGCTGCCGCTGTGGCTGCGCGTGCCCCATGTCGTTCGTGCAGCGGTCCTGTCACGGTGGTTGGCGGATCCGCATCGGCGCAAGCGGCTGACCGGGACGACGTTCGTCAGCTCGGTCGGCATGTTCGGCCGCGGAACCGCTTGGGGAATTCCGCAGGCCCAGAACTACACGCTCGGGCTGACCGTCGGCAGCTTCGCCCGCAAGCCCGGTCTGGTCAAGCGCGCGGATGGCGAGCGGATCGAACCGCGCGAGTTCGTGTGCCTCACCCTGAGCATGGATCATGAGATCGTCGAGGGCGCCCCGGCAGCACGCTTCGTCGCGCAGCTGAGCGAACTGCTCGCGAGCGCATCGCTTCTCGTTGAGGCTTCGCCAGGGCAACCGGCCCGCGACGGCCTCGAGCCCGCGACCCAGGAGTCACCTCCGGACAGCGTGGTCGCGCTGGCGCACACCGCCGCGCAGCCGGGTGCGCCGCGATGAGTGCCCGGATTCCCGCCTCGCACGGGGACCTCGTCGAGTGCCCGCCGGTTGCCGCCCTGACGACGGTGATGCCCGACAACTACCCCCAGACCTCGGTCGTCTGGTGCGACTTCGACGGCACCTGCGTCCGGGTCAACACGATGCGCGGCTTCCAGAAGGAACGGAACATGCGCCGCAACGCGCGGGTCACCCTCCTGTGCTACGACCCGCGCCAGCCGCTCCGCTTTCTCGAGGTCCGCGGCACGGTCGTGGAGATGACCGAGGAGGGCGCTGCGGCCCACCTGGACGCGCTCGCGTCCAGGTACCTCGCCAGGCCGGTCCGCTACTTCGGCGACGTCATCCCGGTGCGCTTCGCGGAGAGCGAGATCCCCGTGCTCTGCCGGATCCGGCCGACGCACGTCGTCGCGCTCGATGCGACGGCGCGCGGAGTCGCCTCATGACCGCGACTGTCGCCCCCGAGACGCTGGCGATCCCGGCGTCGCACCTCGACCTGCTCAACCGACGGATCTGCGGCGTGCTGACGACGATGCTGCCGTCCGGCCAGCCCCAGTCGAGCCTGGTCTGGGTCGATGTCGACGGCGAGTGCGCCCGGGTCAACACGACGCTGCAACGCCAGAAGGGCCGGAACCTGCTGGCCAACCCAAAGCTCAGCTTGCTCGTGGTCGACCCCGACAACACCGCCCGGTTCATCCAGATCCGCGGCGACGCCGAGCTCATCACCGACGGCGCGCTCGAGCATCTCGACGCGCTCACGCGCACGTATACCCGGCACTCGCGCTACTACGGGTTCGTCTACCCGGCCGAGCAAGAGTCGCGCGAGACCCGGGTCATCTGCCGGATCCACGCCCGGCGGATCACGCTCGACGCCGTTCACAAATAGATCACAAGAAGGTGGGAACGATCCTCGACGTCCCTCGACCGGCGAGATCGCCGGAGCCGTCTTGCGCGGAGCGGCAGGAGTGACCGGCTCGCAGCAGGGATTCGCCGGCATGCCATCGCGTGAAGCATCGTCCAGCGCGAGTCGGGCAGTGCTCGTCCCGGCGGTGCTCGGGACCGCGCTCGCGTACATGAGCGACGACATGCTCAATCTGGCCATCCCGTCGGTCTCGGGGCTCACGCCACTACCCGTTGGGTAGGTGGCCCGCCCGGAGGTGTCTGAGTCCACGACATCGGTGACACCTGATCGGTGACTGGTGAGTCGGGACATGCGTGACAGTCCGGCGCATGTCGAAACACCG